>JASLAA010000044.1 GCA_030147325.1 Arthrobacter sp.
GGGCAGGCATGCCCGGTCCGACGCCCCGATCTCCCGATGCGGACACCATCCGCCCGGGCCCCTTCGGCTACGTACCAGGAGCACCCCGTGACCATGGCAGCCCCGAACGACACTCGCCCGACCCCGCCGTCGACCCCCGACCGGACCTCGACCGCGTCGGCCGCCAGGAACGCTTTCCCCCTGCACAAGCGGGTCCTGACGGCGCTCGCGGCCGTCTCGATCCTCGGAGCCGCGGGCTGCGCGGGAGCCGAGGCCGAGGCGCCCGCTGCGGAAGCACCGGCGGAATCGTCGACCTCTGACGCCGGCACCGGGGCCGCGTCGACGACGGCTCCGCAGGAATCCGCTGCCGCGGGTGCTCCGGCGGCCACCCAGGAGGCGCCCGCGGACCAGGCGTACGAGGACGGCACCTACACCGAGACCGGCTCCTACCAGTCCCCCGCCGGACCGGAGGAAGTGGGTGTGACCCTGACGCTGCAGGCCGACGTCGTGACTGCGGTGGAGGTCGAGCCCATGCCCGACAACCCCACCACCACCATGTACCAGGAGCGCTTCGCAGGCGGGATCTCGGAAGCCATCGTCGGCCAGAAGCTCGACGACCTCGCCGTCGACAAGGTGGCGGGTTCCTCCCTGACGAGCGGGGGCTTCAATGAAGCCACCGGCAAGATCAAGAGCGAAGCACAGCTCTAGAGTGACCGGCGTGGCCGACCCGTTCATCTTCGAGGCGATCGGCACCACCTGGTGCGTGGACACCACGGAGCCCCTGGCACCGGCCGAGCGGACCGGCCTGCTGCTGCTCGCGGAGGACTACGACAGGCTCTACTCACGATTCCGCAGCGATTCCGGCGTCGCAGGCCTCGCTGCCTCCGGCGGGTTCCTCGCGTTGCCGCAGCACGGAGGCAGCCTCGGACGCCTGCTGCGTTCCCTCCACGACCTCACCGACGGCGGCGTGTCACCCCTGGTGGGCGACGGCCTCGCAGCGCAGGGGTACGACGCCGCCTACTCCTTCGTGGCCTCGGCCCCTCCTGCTCCTGCCCGGGGTTGGGACGACCTCCTGGAGTGGACTGACTCCGGTGTCACCCTGCGGGAGCCCGCCATCCTCGACGTCGGCTCCGCGGGCAAGGGTCAGCTCGTCGACCTCATGCTGGAGTACCTGCGATCCTCGGGACACGCGGACGTCGTCGTCGACGCGAGCGGGGACATGAGGCGGGCCGGGACGGGCACCATCACCGTGGCGCTCGAGCATCCCTACGATCCGACGTCGGCGATCGGTACGGTGCCGCTGGGCACGGGGGCGCTCTGTGCTTCCGCGTCCAACCGACGCGTCTGGGGGGACGGGCTCCACCATGTGCTGGATGCGCGCACGGGCCGCTGCATCGACACCGTTGTCGCCACGTGGGTCCTGGCGGAGGACGCCATGACCGCCGACGGCCTCTGCACCGCCCTGTTCCTCACCGAGCCCGAGAACCTCACGGGACACTTCGAGTTCGACTACGTCCTCGTGTACTCCGACGGACGCGCCCGCTGTTCCGCACCCCTCTCAGGAGCCCTGTTCTCATGACCGCAGCACTCGACGGCCTCCTGGGCCGGATGACCATGTACCGGCTGACCCTGACCCTGCTCCTGGTCCTGACCGTCGAGGCGCTCGTACTGTCGCTGACCGGCCTCCTGGCCTACACGCCGGCGGAGATCGGCGGCACGCTGCTCGCCGCCGTCGGCGGGACCATCATCGGGACGCGGCTGATGGCCCTGATCCTGCGCCTGCGGCCACACCGGGATTCATCGCTGATCACGGGCCTGATCGTCTTCCTCATCATGTTCCCGTCGAGCACCGCTGCGGGCCTCGGCGGGATCCTCGTTGCCGGTATCGCTGCGGGGGCCTCGAAGTTCCTCCTGGCCTTCCGTGGCCGCCACATCCTCAATCCGGCGGCGACCGGCGCCGTGGTCGCCACGCTGCTGGGAGTGGGCGCTGCAGCCTGGTGGGTGGCCAACGCCTACATGCTGCCCGTCGTCGCGGTCGGCGCAGCACTCCTGCTGTATCGGACGCGGAAGGTGTCCATGGGCCTCGTGTTCCTCGTGGTGACGCTCGGCATCCTGCTCGTCGGCCTGGTGCAGGGCGGCCTGCCACCCGGAGCGGGTCTTCAGCTCGTCCTGACGTCCTACCCCGTCCTGTTCCTCCTCGGCTTCATGCTGACCGAGCCCCTCACCCTTCCGCCACTGAGGTGGCAGCAGTGGCTGTTCGCAGCGATCGTGGCGGCGATCTTCGCCCTCCAGCTCTCCGTGGGCCCGGTGTTCCTCGGGCCGGAGTTCGCCCTGGTCATCGGTAACGCCGTCGCCTTTTTCATGGGCCAGCGGCGCGGGGTGAAGCTCGCCCTGACCGGCTCTCGCCGGCTCACTCCGACCAGCACCGAGCTGGTCTTCGAGCCGGCACGACCGGTCCGCTTCCGCGCCGGACAGTACATGGAGCTCGACCTGCCACACCGGGCGACGGACAGCCGGGGCAGCAGGAGGGTCTTCAGCATCACCTCGGCTCCCCAGCAGCACGACGCCGTCACCTTCGGGCTGCGGACCACCGATTCCGGCAGCTCCTTCAAGAAGGCACTCCTGGCGCTCCCCAGGGACGCACGCATCACCGGCACGCTCGTCGGTGGGGACTTCTCCCTTCCACGGGACCCCGCGGCGCCCCTGCTGTTCGTGGCGGGGGGCATCGGGGTGACACCGTTCATCAGCCACCTCCGCGATCTGGCGGCTCGCGGCCAGGAGCGCGACATCGTGCTCGTCTACGTGGTCCGCAGCGCCGACGAGATCGCCTTCCGCGAGGAGCTGGTCGAGCTGGGGACCCGCGTGGTGGTCTTCCTGCCGGACGACGACGCAGGCACCGTCGCACTCCCGACGGACTGGACCACCGGCGGAACCCACCCCGGTCCGGCGGAACTCCTCGCTGCGGTACCGGATCTCCCCCGCCGGACGGTCCTGGTGTCGGGATCACCGCGCTTCATCGGTGACATCCGGTCCGCCGCGCGGACGGCAGGCGTCTCACGCGTCCGGACCGACGCGTTCCTCGGGTACTGAGCTTCCCGGACCGGCGCCCCCGCACGGTTTTCTCCTGCCCTGCGGCACCTGCTAAGCTCGATGAGTCCCTCACGGGCACGGAAGAATCCGTGTCTGCCTTCGTAGCTCAGGGGATAGAGCGTCTGCCTCCGGAGCAGAAGGTCGTAGGTTCGAATCCTATCGAGGGCACCATCCGACTCAGAACGAGTCCCACCGCCGTCGGCCACCAGGCCGGCGGCGGTTCTGTTTTTGGTAGGCTCCACGGGACGTGGCCTCCGAGGCCAGGACTGACGCCTACCGGCGGGGGAACTGTGGACACGAAGGGTACGAAGCGGCGCCACCGTCACGCTCCGGCCGTCCCCGGCGCCCTCACCGTGCTCGTGATGATCCTCGTGATCCTCGCTGCCGGCTTCACCGGCGAACTCTCGGCCGAGCCCGTCCTGGATCCCACCGTCGCGGCCGGCGATGAGGAGAGCGCACCCACGCCGACGGCGACCGATCTCCCCGACCCGCTGCCCGACGACGGCGAGCGCATCCAGCTGGACGGCGATGCGGTGATCGCGGTGGTGATCGTCCTGGCCATAGCCGCGTCGGCACTCCTCGTGAGATTCCTGCTGCGGTTCAGGCGACGCGAACCCGACCGGGGACCGCCGGTGGAGCAGGTCGATCTCCAGCAGCCCGGACCCCAGTGGCTCATCGGGGATGCCCTTCCCGCGTGGACCGAGCGATCGAGGGAGTCCCTCGACGACGGCACCGACACCACCGACGCCGTCATCCGCTGCTGGCTCGACCTCGAGCACCTGTGCGCTCAGGCGGGTGCCGGGCGCCGGCGGACCCAGACGACGACGGACTTCGCCTCCGAGGTATCGACCCGGCTCGGCCTGCCGGCGGAACCGCTGGCGATCCTCAACGGCCTCTACCAGCGCGCCCGGTTCGGGCGACAGCACCCCGGTCGTTCCACCGACTCACTCGGAGCGACCGACCTCGCGGCAGCGCTGACGAGCGTCGATGCGCTGTCCTCCGCGCTCGGAACGCGGCGTGCGGGTGAGGGGCGCGGATGAGGCGGATGACCCGGCCCGCCTCCGCCCCCGTGGTCCCGGCAGCGACGCGGGTTCCGGCGGTGGACCGGTGAGAGCGTCGGCCTGGCTGATCACAGGGGTGCTGGTCGGGCTGGCCTGCGTCTCCGCGTGGTTCTTCGGACTCGATGCACGCCACGCCGTCGTCGTCGTCGGTGCGGCCTTCGCCGGTGGCATCGCGAACGGGCTCCTCGACGGCGTCGACCTCCCCCGGCCCGTCCTGGCCGCCCTGCCGGCCCCGACGCGCGGGCTCGCGGACGTGCAGGCGCTCGAGTTCTCGCTGTCCTCCAGCGAACCGGGTGCCCGAGCCGTCCTGGAACTGCACACTCTCGGTACCGCGCTGGTAGCCGACGTCCCGGCGGCCTCCAGGAGCGAAGGGTTGGATCGGTTCCTGTCGCAGCAGCGTCCGCCGGGGTTGAGCCACCGTGAGGTCCGTGATCTCCTCGACGAGCTCGAACGCCTTTCTGCCGCGAAGCGGGAGGGAGGCCCGTGACGCAGCCGACCCCATGACCACCGGCACCGCCCGCCCGGGCAGGTCCTCCGGTCCCGCCCTCCCGACCCACCAGGAGATCCCATGACAGCACCTGACCCGCTCCCCTCCGGTCCTGCGGGTCCCGGCGGTCGAAGCGGTGGGGCCTCCGCGCAGTCGTCGCAGGATGCCGCCGACGTCGGGCGCGAGGTCCTCGAGCGCGCCGCGACCGTCGTCGTCGGTGCCGGCTCCGCCCTGCGCCTGGCTCTCGCCGCCGTCCTCGCCGGAGGTCACGTCCTGTTCGAGGACCTTCCCGGGCTGGGCAAGACCCTGGCCGCCAAGACCCTGGCTCAGGCGCTGGGCCTGGATTTCCGCAGGCTCCAGTTCACGCCGGATCTGCTGCCCTCCGACGTGACCGGGTCCTCCATCTTCAACCCCAGGACACGCGAGTTCGAGTTCAGGCCCGGACCGATCTTCGCCGGATTGTTCCTCGCCGACGAGATCAACCGGACGTCGCCCAAGACCCAGTCCGCGCTCCTCGAGGCGATGGCCGAGGCACAGGTCTCGGCGGAGGGCGTGACACTGCCGCTGCAGCGTCCCTTCCATGTCTTCGCGACGTCGAACCCCATCGAGTTCGAGGGAACGTATCCGCTCCCCGAGGCTCAACTAGACCGCTTCATGGTCCGGCTGCGCTTCGGCTACCCGGGCCCCGGCGGGGAGCAGGACATCATCACGCGCCGCATCCGACGACGCCGGGACGACACCCACGTGGAGGGCGTTACCAGCGCTGCTGGGCTGCTCCGCCTGCAGGCCGCCGTGGAGGACGTGGAGGTGGACGACGACGTCATCGACTACGCAGTACGTCTCACCGCGGCCACGCGGAGTCATCCGGAGGTGGAGGTGGGAGCATCGCCCCGCGGGTCCCAGGCCCTCGTCCTGCTGGGCCGGGCCCTCGCGGTCCTGGACGGCCGCAGCTTCGTGCTCCCGGAGGACATCAAGGAGGGAGCGGTTCCCGTACTGGCCCACCGGCTGACGCTCACGCCGTCGTCCTGGGCGCAGGGCGTCGACACCGACAAGGTGGTGCGCGACGTCCTGGCCGACGTGCCGACACCATCCACCGCACCGCGTGCCTAGGCCGAGGCCGCTCCCCGGCTCCCCCGTGTGGTCCCTGTCCGTGATCGCCGCGCTGGTCTGCGCTGCGGCGGGACTCGTCGCGGGGCGTCCGGACACGGCCGCCCTCGCCCTGCCCTTCGCCCTCCTCGCCCTGTCCCGCCCCACCTACCGGAGCGGTGACCCCGCTGCGCGTCCGCGTTTCACCGTGGACCGACAGCCCCGGCCGGGCTCCCGCGTCCGGCTCGTGCTCGCTCCCGCTCCGGCTCCTGCTCCCGGTGGAGGGAGCCCGTCGGCGCGCCGGCTGGTCGTCACCACGATGGCCGCCCCGGGCGGCCCCCCGGAGGCGGTGGTGCTGCGGGACGACGAGGAGTGCCCCGTGCTCGTCGCTGCGCCGCTGTCCGGGGAACTCGAGGTCCTGTCCTACGGGTCGAGGAGCTTCGGCCCGGACCTCTCGCATCCCCGGCCGTTCATCGCCGCCCCACCCGTGCGCGTCAGCGTCCTTCCGTCCGTCGGGCCAGAGCAGGCACGTCCCGTGTCGCGCCGACTCGTCGGCCTCGCCGGCTCACACCGGTCCGGGCGCCCCGGGGAGGGTGGTGAGATCAGGTCGGTCGCTCCGCTGCAACCCGGCGACCAGCTCAGGCGGATCGACTGGCGGGCCACGGCACGGCGTTCGGCGGACCAGGACAGGATCATGGTCCGCCGAACCTTCGCCGACGCGGAGGCCTCCGTCATCCTCGTCATCGACACCGGGCACGACCTGCCGGCCTCGACCGCCGACTGGTTCGCGGCAGGCCCGCAGCGGCCGCTCCCCGGCTCGCTGCACCTGGCGCGGGTCGCGGCGACCTCGGTGGCGGCGTCCTACCTCGCCGTCGGGGACCGGGTGGGCCTCGACGACCTGTCGGGGACCCGCCGTCCCCTGCGCAGCGCGGCGGGAGGACGTCACCTCGAGCAGATCCGTACCCGGCTGGCCGGCACGGGCGTGGTACCGCGAGGACGTCGACTGCGGGACCCCGTGCCTCCTCCGGGTTCCGTCGTCCTGCTGTTCTCTGCCTTCCTCGACGCGGAACCTGCACGCCTCCTGCGGCTGTGGCGCGCGCAGGGGCACGTGGTCATCGGGGTCGACTGCCTGCCCCCGCTCGAGCGCACGGAGGCGACGACAGCACAGGCCCTGGCCGTCCGCCTGACCCTGCTGCGCAGGCGCCTCCTGCTCGATGCGCTGCGGAGCGAGGGCCTGCCGGTCCTCCGAGCGTCGGAAGGTCCCGGTGGTCTCCCGGGCGCCGCAGCGGACCCCGACAGGAGCCCTGACACCAGTGGCGGCACCCTGGCGGCCGGCCTGCGGATACTGGCCCGGCAGACCGCGCGACGCCCGGGGCGGGCGTCCGGGCCGGTGCCGATCCGGAGCACCCGGTGAAGCCCCGGTCCTCCGGCCACCCTGCCGGGAATCGTGTCGTTCCGGACCGCTCGGGTCTCGTGCCGCTGTCCCTGGTGCGGGCGGTGACGGCCCTCGTCGCCGTCCTGCTCGGCACCGTCGCCTGGAACGGCTCCGGCTGGATCGTCCTGCCCCTCCTCGTCGCGGCCGGTGCCGCCGTCGTGCCGTCGCTCGGGATGGCGATGCTGACCCTCCTGCTGCTGGTGGCCGCCTATGCGGTGTCGTTGCCCGCCGGTTCTCCGTGGGTCTTCGCCTTCGTGGCCGGCCTCCACGCACTCTTCGTCCTCTACCTCCTGCTCCTCCACCTCCCCCTCCGTGGGTGGATCAGCGCGTCCGCACTACGGGAGGTGCTGGTCTCCTTCCTCCGCATCCAGTCCGTGGCACAACCCGCAGCCATCCTCGCGCTGCTGGTCGACGACGCCGGATCGAGTGTCGGGTGGGTTCTCCTCGGCGTCGTCGCGCTGGTCTGCTGGACGATCTGGCTGGTGCGCGTCGACGGCAGGAGGACGGATCGGGACGCCGACCCGGAGGCAGGCGGACAGGCACGGGTGGCCGCGAGCACCCCGACCGGCAGCGCACCGCACCTCCGGTAGGGGAAGCGATCCATCGCGGACGTACCCTGTCCGCGTTGCGTCGTACCGTTGAGCCATGATCGAGACCTCGGCGCGTCTGCTGCAGCTCCTCTCGCTCCTGCAACTGAGGCGCGAGTGGACCGGATCCGCCCTCGCCCAGCGCATGGAGGTCACGGAGCGCACGGTGCGGCGGGACATCGGCAAGCTGCGCACGCTCGGGTATCCCATCAACGCCTCACCGGGCGTCGCCGGCGGCTACCAGCTGGGAGCAGGCGCGCAGCTCCCCCCGCTCCTGCTGGACGACGACGAGGCGCTGGCGGTCGCCATCGGCCTCACGGCAGTCACGGCCAGCCCTGTCTCCGGAGTAGGTGAAGCCTCCGTGCGGGCCCTCACCAAGCTCGAGCAGGTCCTGCCGCCACGCCTTCGTCCGCGCTTCTCCGGCCTGCGTTCCGCGGTCACCCGGATGGCTGCTGCGAGCACGCCCGTGAATCCCGAGGTCCTCACCGCCTTCTCCGCGGCCATCACCGAGCGCCGTTGTGTCGCGTTCCGCTATGACCGCCACGACGGCGAGTCCTCGCGCCGTGTCGTGGAGCCGTACCGCCTGG
Organism: Arthrobacter sp.; assembly: GCA_030147325.1. Taxonomy (GTDB): domain Bacteria; phylum Actinomycetota; class Actinomycetes; order Actinomycetales; family Micrococcaceae; genus Arthrobacter_D. The sequence goes on from JASLAA010000044.1 coordinate 8,313, forward strand.
TGGACACCGGCAGGCGCTGGTACCTCGTGGCGTTCGACCGGTCGCGGGAGGACTGGCGCACGTTCCGCGTGGACCGCTGCCAGAGTGTGCCCATGGCGCGGGACCGCTTCGCTCCCCGCCCCCTTCCGGCAGCGGACCTGGCGGCCTACGTGCAGGAGTCGATCACCCGCTCGCCCTACTCGTACGACGCCGTGATCCGCTTCCACGCGCCGCTCGCGGACCTGGAGTCACGCGTCCCGGCCACCACGGGCACCCTCGAGGCGGACGGCGCCGACCACACCCTGCTCCGCGCGGGGTTCGACTCCCTCGATTTCCCCCTGGCCTACCTGGCGAGCTGGGACATCGACTTCGAGGTCGTCGAACCGGCGGCGATGCGCGAACGGGCCGTCGTCGTCGCCGACCGGCTGCGCCGCGCCGGGAGCACCGCGCTCAGCGAGGATCCGACCGAGCAGGCGGAGACCGGGTCCAGCCCTCGGTGAACGCCCGCCTGCGGGCCCGGGAGAGCAACTAGACTGGCAGGCAACTATGTCACTGACAATCTCCTACCCCGCCGACCTTCCCGTCTCGGAACGCCGGGCAGACATCATGGCCGCGATCGCCGCCAACCAGGTCACCATCATCGCCGGGGAGACCGGGTCCGGTAAGACGACGCAGATCCCGAAGATGTGCCTCGAGCTCGGACTCGCGGAGCACGGGCTGATCGGCCATACGCAGCCCCGCCGCCTCGCCGCGCGCACCGTCGCCGAGCGCATCGCCGAGGAGTTGCAGGTACCCCTCGGCGAGGAGGTCGGGTACCAGGTCCGCTTCACCGGGTCGGTGGGACGCAGGACGAAGATCAAGCTGATGACGGACGGCATCCTGCTCGCGGAGATCCAGCACGACCGGATGCTGCGCAAGTACAGCACCATCATCATCGACGAAGCCCACGAGCGCAGCCTGAACATCGACTTCATCCTCGGCTACCTCCGGCGGATCCTGCCGCAGCGGCCGGATCTCAAGGTCATCATCACCTCGGCGACCATCGACCCCGAGCGCTTCGCCGCGCACTTCGCCGCCGACGCCGCCGTGAAGGACACCTCGCCCGCGCCGATCATCGAGGTCTCCGGGCGCACCTACCCGGTGGAGATCCGCTACCGGCCCCTCGACCAGCCGCCGGGCGGCCTCGACGACGGCGACGGCGGCGCCGACAGCGAGCTCGAGGAGGAGCGCGACCCGCTCGACGCCGTGTGTGATGCCGTGGACGAGCTGTCGTTCGAGGCCCCCGGGGACATCCTGGTGTTCTTCTCCGGCGAGCGGGAGATCCGGGACGCGGCCGACGCCCTGCGTGCGAGGATCCAGGGGACCACGCGGCTGCGCGGCACCGAGGTGCTTCCCCTGTTCGCCCGGCTCTCGCTCGAGGAGCAGCACCGCGTCTTCCGCCCCACCGGCAGCCACCGGCGGATCATCCTGGCGACGAACGTCGCCGAGACGTCGCTGACGGTGCCCGGCATCAAGTACGTCATCGACACGGGCACCGCCCGCATCTCGCGGTACTCCCACCGCACCAAGGTGCAGCGCCTGCCGATCGAGCGCGTGTCACAGGCGTCCGCGAACCAGCGCTCGGGCCGCAGCGGTCGCGTGTCGGACGGCATCGCCATCCGCCTCTACTCCGAGGAGGACTACGCCTCGCGCAGACCCTTCACGGAGCCGGAGATCCTGCGCACGAGCCTCGCGGCGGTCATCCTGCAGATGGCCGCCATGGGTGTCACCCACAGCCCGAAGGACATCGCGGATTTCCCCTTCGTGGAGCCTCCCGAGACGAAGGCGATCAACGACGGCGTTGCCCTCCTGCGCGAACTCGGTGCGCTCAAGGACGACGGCGGACTCTCGGGCGTCGGGCGCAAGCTCGCGCAGCTCCCCGTGGATCCGCGACTCGGTCGGATGATCGTGGAGGCCGGCTCGCGCGGCGCGGTCAAGGAGGTCATGGTCCTGGCCGCCGCGCTGACCATCCAGGATCCGCGGGAGCGGCCGTCCGCGGACCAGCCGGCGAAACAGCAGCAGGCGGCCGAGAAGCACAAGCGATTCGTGGACGAGAACTCCGATTTCACCGCGTACCTGAACCTGTGGCGCTACCTGCAGGAGAAGCAGGACGAGCTCTCCTCCACCCAGTTCCGGAAGCTGTGCAAGGCGGAGTTCATCAACTACCTCCGGGTGCGCGAGTGGCAGGATCTCTTCCAGCAGTTGCGCCAGCTCGCGAAGCCCCTGGGGATCGCCCTGCCCGCAGGTCCTGTGGACCCGGTGGGACTCCATGAGCCGATCCACGTCAGCCTGCTCTCGGGTCTGCTGGGCAACATCGGTCTGTACGATCAGCGCAAGCGCGAGTACTCCGGAGCACGGGGAACCCGCTTCGCGGTCTTCCCCGGCTCGGCACTGTTCAAGAAGTCGCCCGACTGGGTGATGGCGGCCGAACTCGTCGAGACCTCTCGGTTGTGGGCACGCGTGGCGGCGCGCATCGATCCCCTGTGGGCCGAGCAGGTGGCACCCCACCTCGTGAAGCGCAGCTACAGCGAGCCCCACTGGTCACGCAAGATGGGCTCGGTCATGGCCTACGAGAAGGTCACGCTCTACGGCGTGCCGATCGTGCCCCAGCGCCGCATCAACTACGGCCGCATCGATCGGGAGGTGGCGCGCGAGCTCTTCATCCGGCATGCCCTGGTCGAGGGCGACTGGAAGACCCATCACACGTTCTTCAGCCGGAACCAGGCGCGCCTGGCCGAGGTGGAGGAACTCGAGAACCGGCTGCGGCGCCGTGATCTGCGGGTGGACGACGAGACGCTCTTCGAGTTCTACGACCAGCGCATCGGTGCGGAGGTCGTGTCGGAGCGGCACTTCGACTCGTGGTGGAAGACGGCGCGGCAGGACCGCCCCGACCTGCTGGACTTCGATCCCGAACAGCTCCTGAGCGATGACGCCGCGGACCTCGACGAGGCCGCGTTCCCGAGCGTCTGGCACCAGGCCGGCTTCGAGCTCCCCCTGGCCTACGAGTTCTCGCCCCTGACCCCTGAGGCGCACGACGGCGTGACCGTCACCATCCCGGTCCTGTTCCTCAACCAGCTCGACCCGAAGCCGTTCCGCTGGCAGATCCCGGGCCAGCGTGTCGAACTCGTGACGGCCCTCATCAAGTCGCTGCCCAAGCAGGTGCGGAAGAACTTCGTGCCCGCCCCCGATGTTGCCCGGGGAGCCGTCGCCGCGCTCGAAGCGGACTTCGATCCGGCGCAGGACGACCTCGAGGTCTCCCTCGAACTCGCGCTGCGGCGGCTGCGCGGACACGTCATCCCCCCCGGCTCGTGGAACTGGTCGGCCATCCCGGCGCACCTCCTGATGATGTTCCGGATCGTCGATGCCGCCGGGCGGATCCTCGACGAGTCACGCGACCTCGAAGCACTCAAGGAATCGCTGGCACCCGCGGTGAGCCGAGCCATCGCCCAGTCCCTCGGCGCGACGCCCGCCAGCACGCACAGTCCGCCGGGCCCGGCGCGCGCCGGTCGGGGGAGAGCGGCCACCGGCCCAGCAGGCCGGAAGGGCGACGGCCAGGACCCATCGGGCCGCGGATCAGGACGCGGCACGGGCACCACCGGGACCTCGTCCGACCGGCATGCGACGGCTTCGGCACCCGCCGCCCGTGGTGGTATCGCCGTCGTCGAGGCCCCTGCCGTCGCGGAACGCTCGGGCGAGACCACCTGGGTCTTCGGAACGATCGGGCGGGAGGTGTCCCGCACCGTCGCCGGGCACCTCGTGACGGGTTTCCCCGCCATCGTCGACGAGGGCACCACGGTCGGGCTGAGGGTCTTCCCCACGGCAGGCGAGCAGGCCACCGTCATGCGCGCGGGGATCATCCGCCTGCTGTCCCTGCGGATCCCGAGCCCGGCGAAGTACGTCCTGGAACACCTCAGCAACACCGAGAAGCTCACGTTCAGCCAGAACCCGCACGGGAGCGTCGCCGAGCTCATCCGCGACTGCTCGATCGCAGCGATCGACAAGCTCGTGCCCGACGAGCTGCCCTGGACCGAGGAGGCTTTCGACCGGCTCTACGAGGAGGTCCGGGCCGAGCTCATCGACACGGTGTTCACCGTCACGGCCACCGTGGAGAAGGTGCTTGCCAGCAACCGGCGTATCCAGAAACAGCTCCGGGGCACGACGAGCCTCGCCCTGATCACGGCGCTCAACGATGTCCGCAGTCAACTCGAGCACCTCGTGTACCCCGGCTTCGTCGCCGCGACCGGCTACGCCCAGCTCTTCCACCTCCCCCGCTACCTCCGGGCCATCGAGATCCGCCTCGAGAAACTACCGACGAACGTGCAGCGTGACGGCGTCGGGACGGCCACCATCCAGCGCCTGGAGGACGAGTACGACGACGCCGTCGCTGCGCTGGCCGCCGGACGGCACCGGCCCGCGGCCCTCGCACGCGTGCGCTGGATGATGGAGGAGCTGCGTGTCAGCCTGTTCGCGCAGGATCTCGGGACCGCTTACTCCGTGTCGGAGAAACGGATCCGGACCGCCCTCAACGAGGCGCTCGCAGCGGCGCGCTGACTGCTCCGAGCGGGACGGGGGTGCGCGTCTGAAGGACCTCCCACGACGGCACCGGCAGGTCCGGCACCGGACCAGACGACCGTCAGGCGGGGACGGACGCGCTGTGCCCCGCAGCACGCAGGGAAGCCCGTAGCGTCTCGGCCGCCCGGTCCATCTTCGCGGGGTCCGGCGCGGGGTCCACGTGCCTGAGGTCGAAGTCCGCCGGGGACTGCGTGGGCCATACGTGCACGTGGAGGTGAGGCACCTCGTAGCCCTCGACCAGCACGCCGACGCGTGCCGCTCCGAAAGCCGTCTCCTGGGCGCGGCCGATGGTCTGTGCGACCGCCATGACCTTCGCCAGGGTGTCCGGGTCGGCCTCGAGCCAGTGCTCGATCTCCCGGCGCGGCACCACGAGGGTATGACCGGGGGTGATCGGGGCGATGGTCAGGAACGCGACGACGTCGTCGTCCTGCCACACGAAGCGGCCGGGGATCTCCCCGTTGATGATCCTGGTGAAGAGCGTCGGCATGGATCCTCCTGGGATTACTGGGACGGGGGCACCGGCATCGGTCTCGGTGCCGGGCAGGCGGAGTCCGCCGCGCAGGGGCGGCGGGACGGGGCGTCCTGGGAACATGGTCCCGACGCTACCCGGCCGCCCCTGCACAGGCCACACCGGAGGCGGCATGCAGTACCGGGGCCAACGGCTTCAGCCTCCCGTGGCTACCGGCAGTCCCTCCGTCGTCGACCACTGGGACCAGGAGCCCGGGAAGAGGGCGGCATCGATGCCGGCGATCTCGAGGGCAGCGATCTGGTGGGCTGCGGTGATGCCCGAACCGCAGTACACCGCGACCCGGCCCCGATCCGCACCGAGATCGCCGAAGCGCCTGCGGAGTTCCTCTGCGGACCGGAAGCGGCTGTCCGGCAGCAGGTTCTCCGACGTCGGTGCACTGACCGCCCCGGGGATGTGGCCCGCCTTCGGGTCGACGGGTTCCTGCTCACCGCGGAAGCGCTCCCCGGCGCGGGCATCGAGGACGACGTCGAGAGCGGTCGGCTCGAGGAGCTCAGCCATCGAGACCACGGGCATGCTCCCCGCAGAGAGGTGCACGTTGCCGACGCAGTGCCGCTCCTCCCCGCCCTCGATGTCGTTGCCGGCGGCACGCCAGGCCGCCAGGCCGCCGTCGAGCAGGCGGACCGTCGTGAATCCGGCGTCCCGGAGGAGCCACCACAGGCGTGCGGCTGCGAGATTGCCGGAGTCGTCGTAGGCGACCACGGTGTCGCCGTCGTTGAGACCCCATTGCCGGGCCGCTTCCTGCAGGGCCGGGGCGGCAGGCAACGGATGACGCCCGAGTCCGGGACCGCCGGGCGCGCACAGCTGGCTCTCCAGATCCACGTACACGGCACCGGGTATGTGGGCTGCGCGGTAGTGCTCGTGGCCATGGGGGTCGCCCAGGGACCAGCGCACGTCGAGCAGGATCGTCTGCGCGCCGGAGGTCATCCGGGCCTGCAGTTCCTGCACATCCATCAGAGTCTTCATCGAGATCTCCTGTCGGAAGTGATGACCGGGATGCGGTGGTCACCACGCCCGGTCCTGATGCAGGCCAGTCCACCACACGACGCTTCGGTCACCAAGGAGCCCGACGGGCCGGGTGCGCAGTGGTGCCACGACCGCTGCTGCGAGCCGGCTCCGACCTCACGGATGCCCGCGGCTCAGAGCTCGACGCTCTCCCCTACCGCGAGGTGGCGGAAGGCTGTTCCGTAACGCTCACCGAGGCGCGTGACGTGACCCTCGACCATGCTCAGCCCGATGTCGTTCAGGAGCGCGTCGTGGATCTGGAACGCTCGTGGGGCCCTCACCGACGTCACGAAATCGACGACCTCGGCGAGCTTCGACCAGGGGGCGTGCACGGGCACCAGCAGGGTACCGACCTCGACCCCATCGGGCACGATCAGCGAGTCACCAGGATGGTAGACCGTGCCGTCGACGAGGAAACCGACGTTGGCCACGAGCGGGATCAGGGGATGGATCAGCGCATGCTGGCCCCCGAACGTCCGCACGGCGACCCCGGCGACGGCGAAGGTCTCGCCTCCGCCCACCACGTGGATGCGCTGCCCGGCGTCTGCGCCGAGGCGGCCAGAGACGGTGTCCGCCACGCCCTGCGGCGCCCACAGCCCGACGGCGCTGTTCGCCGCCAGCACGGTGACCACCCGATCGATGTCGATGTGGTCGGCGTGCTCGTGCGTGACCAGGACGCCACCGGCGCCTTCAAGGGCATCCTCGACCTCCGAGAACGTACCCGGATCGATGACGATGACAGCGCCCTCGTGTTCGATCCGCACGCAGGAATGGGAGAACTTCGTCAGCAGCATCGCCCCAGACTACCTCCGGGTCGCTGATAATCTTGAGGTTGGTCCATGGCTTCGACGGGACCGCGGAAAGGGTAGATCATGACGCCTGAGGCGACATCCGAGGCAGTATCGACCGGTGGGTCCGGCGCAGAGCAGATCCTCCCCCAGGCCGGCCGCAAGGGCTCCGAGCAGCGGGTCACCCGCCAGCGGCGTGCTGTCAGCGCCGCCCTCGACGAGCTCGACGACTTCGTCAGCACGCAGGAACTCCACCGGCTCCTGCACGATCGCGGCGAGTCCGTGTCGCTCGCCACCACCTACCGGATCCTCCAGTCCATGTCCGACGACGGCCTCGTGGACGTTCTGCGCAACGGCGACAACGAGGCCGTCTACCGGCGCTGCGCCGTCGAGCACCACCACCACCACCTGCTGTGCAGGAACTGCGGGCGAGCGGTGGAGATCGAGGCACCGGCCGTTGAGCAGTGGGCCGCCCGCATCGCGGCGGAACACGGGTTCACCGAAGCGGCGCACACCGTCGAGATCCAGGGGCTGTGCCCCGACTGCACCGCACTCGCCGCACGGTCCCTCCTCCCGTGAACGTCCGCTCCGCGCCCGGCCAGGCTGACCGCGCGGGCGGCGCGGGCGGCGCGGCTCTCCCGGCGGGTCCGACCGTCGACGACAACCAGCCCGTGACGCCCTCCGACAGCCCTCTTCCTCCGGGCGCCGAGGATCCCCGCGGGCGCGACCAGGACGTCCGGCTCGACGCCCTGGTGGACGCCGTGCGCAGCTACCGGAACGCCGAAGGCTCGATGCGGGGTCGCAGCAGGGGTTCCATGCATCTCGGCAGGACCGATATGACTGCGCTGCGCCTCATGCTGCGCGCCGGCCAGTCCGGTCGCCCGCTCACCGCCGCGGCCCTCGCCCGCGGGCTCGGGATCTCCACCGCGGCCACCACGGTCCTGGTCGACCGCCTCGAGAAGAGCGGACATGCGGAGCGTCGCCGGAGCAGGACCGACGGACGCTCGATCGAGATCTGGCCCTCTGCTGCGGCCGACGAGGAGGTGCGTTCCACCATGGGCCCGATGCACGACCGGATGATCGCCGTCGCTGGCTCCCTGTCCCAGGCCGAGTGCCGTGTGGTGCGCCGGTTCCTCGAGATCCTGGCAGCCGAACTGTCCGAATTGGACGTCCCGTCCCGCACGGACCCGCGCGTCTCCTGACATCGCCATCACCGCTCGGGAACCCGGGGTACCTAGAGAAATTGACTACTAGCTGGTCTAAACTGGAGCCATGAGACCAACGGAAGCGCGGCAGGGAGCAGGCTACTGGTATCCCTCGTCCGGAGAAGCTCCCGTCAATCAGGAATCGACCGCCGTGGAGTCGACCGGCGTGGATGTCCTGAATGCGCTGAGGGATTATCGTGCTGTCGAGAGCGGTCTGCGTCGGCGCCTGAGCCAGAGCCTGAGCATCAATGAGACGGACCTCGGGGCCCTGCGCTACCTCCTCGGCGTCTGGCAGCGCGGGCAGGAGGCGAGCCCGAAGGAGCTCGCCCAGGCCCTCGGTATCTCGAGCGCATCGACGACCCTGGTGATCGACAGGCTGGAGAAGGCCGGGTACATCCGACGACGGCGCCACCCCGTGGATCGCCGCGCCGTGATCGTCGAACCGGGAGAGAAGGCGACCGAGGAGTTCAGGTCCGGCTTCGACGTCGAGAAGCGCAGTGTGATGGCCGCAGCCGACAGCCTCACCAGCGAGGAGACCGAGACCGTCACCCGCTTCCTGCGCAGCATGGAACAGGCGATCGCCAATGCAGTCGGCCAGCCCGAGCGTCGGACCGACGGCCGGCCGGGACCGTCACCTGAGGCCTGAGTCAGGCCCCCTGACGGACCGGCCGCCGCGCACGCCGTGAGACCGCAGATCCGGGCGAGGAGCGCCTCGATCCCACCAGGCGGCACACGAGGTAGATCGCGAACGAGATCGTCGTGACGTAGGGACTGATGGGGATCCGTCCCCCCAGCGCCAGCAGGATCCCGCCCACCACCGAGGTGCAGGCGAACGCGACACTGAGCAGCACCACGAGTCCCGGTGCAGAGGTCACCTTGAGCGCGGCGGCCGCCGGCGTGATGAGCAGCGCGAGGACCAGCAGCGCCCCGACCACCTGGATGGACAGCGCGACCGAGATCCCCAGCAGCACCATGAACAGGATCGAGAGCCCCCGCACGGGCACTCCACGTGCCTCGGCCAGATCCGCGTCGGCACTGGCGAACGTGAGGGGTCGCCAGATCGCCGCCAGCGCGACGATCACGACGACGGCACATCCCACGAGCAGGTTCAGCTGGACGTTGTCGACCGAGACGATCTGTCCCGTGAGGAGACCGAACTTGTTCGCCGCTCGGCCCTCGTACAGGGCGAGGAACAGGATGCCCAGGCCGAGGCCGAAGGGCATGACCACACCGATGATGGAGTTCCGGTCCCGTGCCCTGATCCCCATGAGGCCGAGCACGAGAGCGGCGAGGACCGAGCCGACGAGCGATCCGGCGACGACGTTGGCGCCGACGAGCAGGGCGAAGGCAGCACCGGCGAAGGAGAGCTCGGCGATGCCGTGCACCGCGAAGGCGAGGTCGCGCATCATGACGAAGGTTCCGATGAGCCCGCCGAGCAGCCCGAGGACAGCCCCGGCGATCAGTGAGTTCCGGACGAGTGGAAGCAGCTGTGCGTAGTTGTCGAAGGTGAAGACGGCGTCGAAGATCTCCTGGGGGTCCACGGCCTAGGCGCTCTCGTGATGGTGGGTGGTGGCGTCCGGCAGACCGACGACGACGATGCGGCCGTTGCTGTGCAGGACCTCCACGGGGCTGCCATAGAGCTCGGAGAGGACCTCACTGGTCATGACCTCGGCGGGGGCTCCGACGCGGAACTTCCCATCGGCGAGGTAGAGCACGCGGTCGACGTAGTCGATGACCGGGTTGATCTCGTGCGTCACGAAGACCACTGCACTGTTCTTCTCGTGGCACTGCCGGTTGATGAGGGAGCTCACCGCCTGCTGGTGGTTCAGGTCGAGCGACAGCAGTGGCTCGTCGCACAGGAGGACGGTGGGGTCGGTGGCGAGGGCCTGAGCAGCGCGCAACCTCTGCTGCTCGCCCCCCGACAGCTGCCCTACGGGCGCGTCCGCATAGGACTCTGCGCCGACGTCGTTCAGGAGCTCGTCCACGCGCTCGGTGTACGCCCTGCTCCGCATCCGCAGTCCCCAGCGGTGCCCGTCGACGCCGAGCCCGACGAGATCACGCGCCCGCAGCGGTGTCTCCGGCGGGAACGATTTCTGCTGCGGGATGTAGCCGAGAGTCCGGCTTCCACGCGTGATCGGCCGACCGTCCATGCTCGCGGTACCGGCGTCGAGCGGTTGAAGACCGAGCAGCACCCTGAGGAAGCTCGTCTTGCCAGAACCGTTGGGGCCGAGGACGGCGAAGAACTCACCGGGCATGATGTCGAGATCGAGTCCCTGCCACAGCGTCCGGCTGCCGAAGGAGAGCGTGGCGCCGCGCAGGCTGATGGCCGGCCGGTGCGGCGTCGTCCCTGGAGGGGCAACCTCCCGGGGCACTGTCGAGGTCATGCGATACGGCTTCCAGTCTGTCGTCGTGCAGGTTGCACGGGGATGGTGCTGAGCGTCCTCAGGAGGCGAGGGCGGCCTCGATGCTGTCCGTGTTGGCCGTCATCCAGGAGACGTAGCTCTCCCCGTCCGGCAGCGTCTCGGTGAAGTCCACCACGGGCAAACCGGCCTCGTCGGCTGCTGAACGCACGGCCTCCGTCTGCGCTCCTTCGGTCTGGCCATTGTAGGCAAGGAAGGCAAGGGTCCCGCCCGACACGAGCCGGCTCATCTCGTCCAGCGCGGCTACCGGCACGTCCGTCTCCTCCTCGATGGCTTCGATGAATCCCTCGGGCGTGACATCCTCCAGACCGGCCGACTCGAGCAGGTACGCAGGCACCGGCTCGGTCACGGCGACCAGGCCACCCGGACCGGACGCAGCGAGTTCGGTCAGCCGCTCCTGGATGGGCTGGAGATCAGCGGTGAAGGCCTCGGCCCGCTCACGGTAGGCATCAGCGTTAGCCTCGTCGAGGCGGCCGAGCTCCTCCGCGATCGCGTCGGCCAGTATGACCATGGTGGAGAGGTCGTACCAGACGTGTTCGTTGAACGATCCGTGGTCGTGCGCGTCCTCGTCCGCGTGCCCGTCCTCGTCCGCGTGCCCGTCCTCGTCCGCGTGCTCGGCTTCATCCGTGTGCTCGGCTTCATCCGTGTGCTCGGCCTCGTCCTCCAGCCCGGACAGGTCGACGGCGTTCAGCACGTTCTCGACTCCCG
>JASLAA010000099.1 GCA_030147325.1 Arthrobacter sp.
GCAGCACCGGGGGTTTCAGCAGCTGGATCGGACTCGACCGGGACGCCGGCATCGGAGTCGTCGTGCTCGCGGCCCGCCATGGATCGGTCGACCGACAAGGCTTCCGGCTCCTCTCCGGACTGGCCCCACCACGCTGAGGAACCCCGACCGGTCAGGTCGCACATCAAGGCTCGGGACCACCTGCCGAGCGCTTGGCCCACCCTGACCCCGGGCCGGCCCGGCACCGGTAGGCTGAAAGGATCATGAGGATCCAAGAGCACCTGCCCCGGCACGACGACGGACGGCTCACCGCGGACGCCGTCTACGAGGCCTTCACGGCGTGGGCTTCGGCGCGCGGCCTGACCCTGTATCCCGCCCAGGACGAGGCGGCGATGGAGCTCGTCTCGGGGAACAACGTCATCCTCGCGACGCCCACCGGTTCCGGCAAATCGCTCGTGGCGATCGCCGCACACCTGAAATCGTTCGCCGAGGGGCGCACGAGCTACTACACCGCCCCGATCAAGGCACTCGTCTCGGAGAAGTTCTTCGCGCTGTGCGAGATCTTCGGCCCGGAGAACGTCGGCATGATCACCGGGGATTCGGGCGTGAACCAGGACGCCCCCATCATCTGCTGCACCGCGGAGATCGTCGCGAACCTCGCCCTGCGGGAAGGCGCGCTCGCCGACGTCGACACCGTGGTCATGGACGAGTTCCACTTCTACTCGGACCCGCAGCGGGGGTGGGCGTGGCAGGTTCCGCTGCTCGAGCTGCCGCAGGCACAGTTCCTCCTGATGTCGGCGACACTCGGCGACGTGACGCGCTTCGAGAAGGAGCTCACGGACCGCACCGGCCGCCCGACAGCGACCGTCACGTCCGTCGAGCGGCCGATCCCGCTGCACTACTACTACGTCGAGACGCCCATCCAGGAGTCGCTCGAGGAGCTCCTGTCCACGCGCCAGGCTCCGGTCTATGTCGTGCACTTCAGCCAGGCAGAGGCGATCGAACGCGCGCAGAACCTCATGAGCGTGAACATCTGCACGCGGGAGGAGAAGGACCGCATCGCTGAGCTCATCGCGACGTTCCGGTTCTCCTCGGGCTTCGGCAAGACCCTGAACCGGCTCGTGCGGCACGGCATCGGCGTGCACCATGCCGGGATGCTGCCGAAGTACCGGCGCCTCGTCGAGCAGCTCGCCCAGGCCGGTCTGCTGAAGGTCATCTGCGGGACCGACACCCTCGGCGTGGGCATCAACGTCCCCATCCGGACCGTGCTCCTCACCGCGCTCAGCAAGTACGACGGCGTCCGCACGCGGCTCCTCAACGCGCGCGAGTTCCACCAGATCTCGGGCCGAGCGGGACGGGCGGGCTACGACACCGCGGGGACCGTCGTCGTCCAGGCGCCCGAGCACGTGGTCGAGAACGCGAAGGCGATGGCGAAAGCCGTCTCCAAGTTCGGCGACGACCAGAAGAAGCTGCGCCAGGTGGTGCGGAAGAAGCCGCAGCAGGGCTTCGTGTCCTGGGGCAGACCGACGTACGAGCGGCTCGTCGAGAGTGTCCCCGACCCACTGACGTCGTCGTTCTCCGTCAGCCACTCCATGCTGCTGAACCTGCTCGAGCGCCCCGGAGACCCGTTCGCCGCCGCCAAGCGCCTGCTCACGGAGAACCACGAGACGAGGGCGTCGCAGCTGCGGCTGATGCGCCGTGCCATCGGTATCTACCGCGAGCTCGTCACCGCGGGGATCGTCGAGAGACTGCCGGAGCCGGACGCCGACGGCCGCCGGATCCGGCTCAAGGTGCATCTGCAGGCGAACTTCGCACTCAACCAGCCGCTCTCGCCGTTCGCGCTCGCGAGCCTCGAGATCCTCGATCCCGCCGCTCCGGGCTATGCGCTCGACGTCGTCTCGGTCATCGAGGCCACCCTGGAGAAGCCCCGCCAGGTACTCAATGCCCAGGAGAAGAAGGCGCGCGGCGAGGCCGTCGCGGCGATGAAGGCCGAGGGCATCGACTACGACGCGCGGATGGCCCGGCTCGAGGAGGTCACGTATCCAAAGCCGCTGGAGGAACTGCTGCAGCAGGCCTTCGACGTCTACCGGACGTCGGCACCGTGGCTCGGCGACTTCGAGTTGGCGCCGAAGTCCGTGGTGCGGGACATGTACGAGCGCGCCATGAGTTTCGGTGAGTACGTGGCCTTCTACTCGCTCACGCGGTCCGAGGGCATCCTGCTGCGGTACCTCGCCGACTGTTACAAGGCCCTGCGTCATACCGTGCCGGTCGAAGCCCTCCGCGAGGATCTCAGCGACACGATGGAATGGCTCGGCGAGCTCGTCCGCCAGGTGGACAGCAGCCTGCTCGACGAGTGGACGCAGCTCTCGGCCGGCATCGCCGCCGGCGCCGCGGCTGACGTCGTCGAGTTGCCGGAGGAACCGCCGTCGGTCACCTCCAACGAACGCGCCTTCCGCGTGATGGTGCGGAACGAGCTGTTCCAGCGCGTCAAGCTGTTCGCCGACGAGCAGGACGAGCGGCTCGGCTCGCTCGACGCCGATTCCGGCTGGACGGCGGAGCGCTGGGCGGAGGCCATGGACGGCTACTTCGGGGACTACGAGGACATCGACGACGGACCCGCCGCCCGCGGTCCCGACCTGCTGCTGATCACCAAGGTTCCCGGCACGTGGAGGGTGCGGCAGATCCTCAAGGACCCGGACGGGAACAACGACTGGGGCATCAACGCGGAGATCGACCTCGCGGCGTCGGATGAAGCCGGCAGCCCGGTCGTCAGGATCCTCGGGGTCGGCGCGCCCGTCGCCGCCTGAACGGCCGTCCGACAGAGCGCCGCATCGCAGTGGCTCCGCCTCCCTCGCTAGGGTGGGGTGATGTCTACGATTCGGGAAGCACGACAGGCCGATGTTCCGGTCATCCTCCAGCTCATCCACGACCTCGCGATCTACGAGCGGGAACCGGACGCGGTGAGGACCACCGTCGACTCGCTCGAGGAGGCGTTGTTCGGTGGACGGCCCACCATCTACGCGCACGTCGCCGAGGACCAGGGCGAGGTCCAGGGTTTCGCCCTCTGGTTCCTGAACTACTCCACGTGGGAAGGGGTCAATGGCATCCACCTGGAGGACCTGTACGTGCGCCCGCAGGCACGCGGCGCCGGCCACGGCACGGCCCTGCTCTCCCAGCTCGCGAAGATCGCGGCCGAGCGCGGCTACGCGCGTGTCGAATGGTCGGTGCTGAACTGGAACGAGCCTTCGATCCGTTTCTACGAGAGCCTCGGCGCGCGCGCCCAGTCCGAATGGAGCACCTTCAGGTTGACCGGCGATGCCCTCGCCGCCGTCGCTGCCCGGTGATGCGCACCCCAGTCCCCCACGGCGATCCTGCGGATGCAGGCGACGGCGCCGTCCCTCACGGGATCGGCAGCCACGTCATCGGCAGGACGGCCGTCATGCGGGGGCTCAGGGCCACCCCCCACCGGTTCCGTGTGCCGCTCGACCACTCCGACCCGTCGTCGGACCTGATCGACGTCTTCGCCCGCGAGTACACCTCGCTGGAGCACACGGACGACGACGTCGCCGGCCTGCCCTGGCTGTTGTTCCTGCAGGGCGGGCCCGGCGGACGGGGCGCCCGCGTGACGCAACTCGCCGGGTGGATGAAGGCCGCCGCGCGACAGTTCCGGATCCTGATGCTCGACCAGCGCGGCACCGGCCTGTCGACGCCCGCCGGCTCCGCGACGCTCGACTCCACGGCGACACCCGAGGACCAGGCAGCCTATCTGGCCCACTTCCGGGCGGACTCGATCGTCGCGGACGCCGAACTCATCCGACAGCGGCTGGGTAGTGGCCCGTGGACCGTCTTCGGTCAGAGCTACGGCGGCTTCTGCACTCTCACCTACCTGTCCTTCGCCCCGGAGGGAATCGCCCGGGCGCTGATCACCGGCGGGCTCGCGCCGTTGACGGGGCACCCCGACGAGGTCTACCGAGCGACCTTCGCGCGTGTCGAAGAACGCAACCGGGAGTTCTTCGGGTGGTACCCCGCGGACCGCGACCTGGTGAACCGCATAGCCCGGCAGCTCAGGGAGGTCGACGAGCGGCTTCCGAGCGGTGAACGCCTCACCGTCCGGCGGTTCCAGATGGTCGGCTCGCTGCTCGGTGGAAACACCAGGATCCACGGCCTGCACTACCTGCTGGAGGACGCCTTCGTCGCCACGACAGAGGGGCCGCGCCTGTCGGCAGGCTTCCTGGAACAGGTCCAGGGCATCGTCAGCCGTGCGTCCCAGCCGTTGTACGCCCTGCTCCATGAGTCGATCTACTGCCAGGGAGCTGCGTCGTCGTGGTCCGCCCGGCGCGTCCTCGAGGAGTACCCGCAGTTCCGTCCCGATGCCGAGCAGCTCCTGCTGACGGGCGAGATGGTGTACCCGTGGTACTTCGACGAGGATCCGGCGCTCGGTCCGCTCCGGCCGGTGGCACGTGTCCTCGCGAAGAAGGACGACTGGGGCCGGCTCTACGACCCGGACGTGCTGGCGACGAACACGGTTCCCGTCGCCGCGGCTGTCTACCGCCACGACATCTATGTGGACAGAGATCTCTCGCTGTCCACCGCCGCAGCTGTGCGCAATCTCCAGGTGTGGGAGACGGACGAGTTCCACCACGACGGGATCGCCGACGACGGCGAGGGCATCTTCGAGCGGCTGCTGTCCATGACGCAACGGTAGTATCCCGCCCGGCAGGGGCGGTGGCACGGCGTCGTCGTGCCCGCCTGCGGGCTGTCATCGGGATGCTCACGTGGAGCACCCACTCCTGCTGCAGGAAGGGACCCCGCACCGTGCGGAGTCCCTTCCTGCAGCTTCCCGGTGGGCCCGGCGGAGGCCGGTCGCGCTAGTGGCGCGAGTCCTTCGCGCCGGCCTCCCCGGCCGCCTGGTCGAGGCCCTCGTCCACGACCGGATGGTCAGCTGTCTGTCCCGAGGCATCGGCACGCGCAGCGGCGTTGTCCGTGACCCTCGAGCGGATCAGGCTGGCGACCACCGCGACCACGATCGTCGCGACGATCACGGCCAGGGACGCGAAGGTCGGGATCTCGGGTGCCCATTCGATGTGCTCCCCGCCGTTGATGAACGGCAATTCGTTCACGTGCATCGCGTGGAGGATCAGCTTGACGCCGATGAACGCCAGGATGACCGAGAGTGCGTGCTTGAGGTAGATGAGGCGGGTCATCAGGCCACCGAGCAGGAAGTAGAGCTGACGGAGGCCCATCAGGGCGAAGATGTTCGCGGTGAAGACGATGAACGCGCTCTGCGTGAGCCCGAAGATGGCGGGGATGGAGTCGACGGCGAAGAGCAGGTCCGTCAGGCCGATCGTCACGAAGACGATGAGCATCGGCGTGAAGACCTTCTTGCCGTCGACGACGGTGCGGAGTTTGTTGCCGTCGTAGTTCTCGGACATCGGCAGGACCGACTTGAGCTTCGCGATGAGCTTGTTGTCGCCTGCGTGTTCCTCGTCCTCACCGGCATCGGTGGCCTGCTTGTAGGCCGTGTAGAGGAGGAAGGCGCCGAAGATGTAGAAGATCCAGCTGAAGTTCTCGATCACAGCGGCACCGAGGGCGATGAAGATGCCCCGGAGTACCAGCGCGATGATGATGCCCACCATGAGCACTTCCTGCTGGTACTTCCGCGGTACCGAGAAGCGCGCCATGATGATGATGAAGACGAACAGGTTGTCGATGCTCAGGCTGTACTCGGTGATCCAGCCCGCGACGAACTGTCCTCCGTACTCGGCTCCGGTGAAGACGAACATGAGTGCCGCGAAGACGAGCGCGAGGCCCACGTAGAAGGTCACCCACAGGCCGGCCTCCTTCATGGAGGGCTCGTGCGGTCGCTTGACCACGAGCAGCAGGTCGAACAGCAGGATGATACCGAGCACGACGAACGTGCCGATCTCGAACCAGAGGGGTAGCGCGGGCATGGAGGACCTTCCGGAGGATGCGGTGGATTGCCGTAAGTCTCTCCGTCGCGGCTCATGGCCGACCGACCGCTACGCCCGGCGGAGCAACGATGCTCTGCGTGTTGACGACCGTAGCACTTGGGATACTCCCCTACGTTGGGTCAATGGTACCCGGCAGGGACGGAACGAACGCCCGCGCAGCCGATCGCTCCGCGGGTGTCCGTCTGCTTGACGGCAGCCGTCAGGCGTGACCTGCCGACTGCATCTGCCGCAGTTCCTTCTTCAGATCTCCCACTTCGTCACGCAGGCGTCCCGCCAGTTCGAACTGCAGTTCGGCCGCGGCAGCGTGCATCTGGTCGGTGAGTTGCTGGATGAGGTCCGTCAGGTCCTCGGCGGGTACCGACGCGAGGCCCTCGTGGCGACCGGCGCCCTTCTTGGGGCGGCGGCTCTTGCCGGCCTCCTCGAGAAGCGCCCGCGTGTCGGCGTCCTCGCGGTTGATCGTGTCGGTGATGTCCGCGATCCGCTTCCTCAGCGGAGTCGGATCGATCCCATGCTCCAGGTTGTGTGCCACCTGGATCGCGCGGCGACGGTTCGTCTCGTCGATGGCACGCTCCATCGAATCCGTGATGCGATCCGCATACATGTGGACCTCGCCCGAGACGTTCCTGGCTGCACGGCCGATCGTCTGGATCAGGGAGGTCGTACTCCTGAGGAACCCCTCCTTGTCCGCGTCGAGGATGCTCACGAGCGACACCTCGGGAAGGTCGAGTCCCTCGCGCAGCAGGTTGATACCGACCAGCACGTCGAAGGTGCCCATCCGCAGTTCGCGCAGGAGTTCGACGCGCCGGAGCGTGTCCACGTCCGAGTGAAGATACTCCACCTTCACCCCGTGCTCGAGCAGGTACCCGGTCAGGTCCTCGGACATGCGTTTGGTGAGGGTGGTCACCAGCACACGCTCGTTCAGCTCGACACGCTTCCGGATCTCTCCCAGGAGGTCGTCGATCTGGCCCTTCGACGGCTTGACCACCACTTCCGGATCGATGAGGCCCGTGGGACGGATGATCTGCTGGACATAGCCGTCCGCCTTGCCCAGCTCGTACTTGCCCGGCGTTGCCGAGAGGTAGACGGTCTGCCCGATCCGGTCCTGGAACTCGTCCCACTTCAGCGGCCGGTTGTCCATCGCGGAGGGCAACCTGAAGCCGTGGTCCACCAGGGTCCGCTTGCGTGAGGAGTCGCCCTCGTACATCGCGCCGATCTGCGGGATGGTCACATGGGACTCGTCCACCACCAGCAGGAAGTCGTCGGGGAAGTAGTCGAGCAGGCAATGCGGGGCCGACGCCGGTCCGCGGCCGTCGATGTGGCGCGAATAGTTCTCGATGCCGTTGCAGAAGCCCATCTGCTGCATCATCTCGAGGTCATAGGTGACGCGCATGCGTAGCCGCTGCGCCTCGACGAGCTTGTTCTGCGACTCGAGTTCGGCGAGCCGCTGCTGCAGCTCGTCCTCGATGTCCTTGATGGCTCGGGTCATCCGGTCCTGACCTGCGACGTAGTGCGAGGCAGGGAAGACGTACATCTCCTCTTCCTCCCGGATGACGTTGCCCGTCAGCGGATCGAGGGTGTAGATGTTCTCGACCTCGTCACCGAAGAACTCGATGCGCAGCGCGTGCTCCTCGTACATCGGGATGATCTCGACGGTGTCCCCGCGCACCCGGAACGTGCCGCGGTGGAAGTCGATGTCGTTGCGCGTGTACTGCATGCCGACGAACTGCCGCAGGAGGTCGTCCCGGTTCATCTGGTCCCCCCGGCGGAGCGTGACCATCTTGTTGATGTACTCCTCGGGAGTGCCGAGCCCGTAGATGCAGGAGACGGTGGCGACGACGATGACGTCGCGGCGGGTCAGCAACGCATTGGTGGCGGAGTGCCGCAGCCGCTCGACCTCCTCGTTGATGGAGGAGTCCTTCTCGATGAAGGTGTCGGTCTGCGGGACGTAGGCCTCGGGCTGGTAGTAGTCGTAGTACGAGACGAAGTACTCGACGGCGTTGTTGGGCAGCAGTTCCCGGAACTCGTTCGCGAGCTGCGCCGCAAGCGTCTTGTTCTGCACCATGACCAGCGTGGGGCGTTGTACCTGCTCGATGAGCCAGGCCGTCGTCGCGCTCTTGCCGGTACCGGTGGCGCCCAGGAGGACGACGTCCTTCTCGCCGGCGTTGATGCGCTCGGCGAGTTCCTTGATGGCGGTCGGCTGATCGCCCGCCGGCGTGTACTCGCTGATGACCTCGAACGGCGCCACGACACGCTTGATATCCTGCGCAAGACTCATGGCTTAACGGTAGCCCCTGCCTCCGACACTTCTTCTCGGGTCAGCTGGGGGCTGAAAGGCTCCGGCGGGAGCGGCCGGCTCTACCCTTCCCGAGCAGCGGGACCCAGGTACAGGGTGACCGTGGTGGCCGGGTCCGCGCCCCGATGGATCGTCCAGCCCTCCCTCGGCGCCCCGCCGGCCGAAGCGCCGGCCGTGCCACCGACCGGATGGTCAGGAGGAACCGCAGCCGTTCCGGACACCCGTGGGAATCCCGCAGCACCCACCGCGTCTGACACCGCCCCGAGGTCGGAATCGTTGGACACGGTGAGCCGCAGGGCGGCGGCGGCGACGTCGTCATACTGCGCCCGATCGTCCAACTGTTCGACCTGTACCGGCGCCCCACCGGCCAGCGCCGCCGCGACCTTCGCCTGCACCCGCCCGGCCAGGCCCACGGTCCCGGCCAGAGCAGACCCGCCGGTTGGTCCGGACTTCGCCGGCCCCGTCGCCGGTCGCCCCGCGGCCAGGTTCGCCGCGAACGGCAGAAGCCGCTCGTGCCACAGGGCGTCCGTCGCCGCGAGCAGCTCCGCCGGCGAGCGGTCGTTCACGAGGATGGCGTCCGCTTGCTCCAGGCGCTCTTCCCGGCCCGCCTGAGCGGCGATGCGCTGTTCGGCGTCCCGCCGGTCCATACCCCTGTGCTCCACCATGCGCTGGACGCGGAGCTCGTCCGCCGCGTCGACGACGACGACGACGTGGAAGCGCGGGGCCTGCCCGGTCTCGACCAGCAGCGGGATGTCCTCGACCACGATCGAGTCCTCCGCCGACGTCGAGACGAGCTCGGCAGCCGCGGCCCTGACCCTCGGATGGACGATGCTGTTGAGGCGCTCGCGCGCCGTCGGATCTCCGAAGATCAACCGTCCCAGAGCACCCCTGTCCAGCGATTCGTCCGGCGTCAGGATCCCGGGACCGAAGGCGGCCACAACCTCACGCAGGCCCTCGGAGCCCGGTTCCACGACGTTCCGGGCGAGCACATCCGAGTCGACGAGGACGGCGCCCAGTACCTCCATCCGCCGGGCGACGACCGATTTGCCCGCCGCGATGCCCCCTGTCAGTCCTATGCGCAGCATGGGGCAACCCTAGCCGCGCCGGCCGCCGCCCGTGTCAAGAAGGTCGGGACGACCTGCTGCCGGCTCGAATGTCGGAGGGCTTGAATACGCTAAGGGTACTTACTTCTTCGAGGAGGATCGTGACCACCACACTTCAGGACCTGGAGCAGACAGCGGCGTCGACGTTCGGCTGGGACGACCTGCGGCCCGGGCAGAAACAAGCCATGACGGCCGTCCTCGCCGGGGACAGCGTGCTCTGCGTGATGCCGACCGGCTCGGGGAAATCGGCCATCTATCAGGTGCCGGCCCTTGCTCTTCCCGGCGTCGCGGTGGTCATCTCGCCGCTGATCGCCCTGCAGCACGACCAGGCGGAGTCCATCAACGAACACGCCGGCGTGGAGCGGGCGTTCGTCATCAACTCCAGCCTGAAGAAGAAGCAGATCGACGCCGCCTGGAGCGCTGCGGCCGATCCCGACGACACGGCTCGGGCCAAGTTCCTCTTCCTCGCTCCCGAGCAGGTCTCGCGGGACGACGTCGCGAAGCGCCTCCGCTCGCTCGACGTCTCGCTCGTCGTCGTCGACGAGGCGCACTGCGTCTCGTCCTGGGGCCACGATTTCCGCCCCGACTATCTCCAGCTCGGGCACCTCGTCCGTGACCTGGCCGTGCCCGTCATCGCCCTGACCGCAACGGCCTCCCATCCCGTGCAGAAGGAGATCCTGGAGCGGTTGCGGTTGAGTGACCCGGAGGTCATCGTCGAGGGTTTCGACCGACCCAACCTCGTCCTCGACGTCGTCCAGCATGTCGAGGACGCCGAGAAGCAGCGGGCGGTGCGTGACCAGGTGCTCGCCCTGGACGGGCCGGGGCTGGTCTACGTGGCGACGAAGAAGGCGGCCGAGTCCCTCGCGACCGAGCTCCGGGAGCAGGGCCGACGAGCCGACTCCTACCACGGCGGGCGCCGGACGAAGGACCGCGAGGCGGTCCATCAGGGTTTCCTCGACGGTGGGATCGATGTCGTGGTGGCGACGACGGCGTTCGGCATGGGCATCGACAAGCCGGACGTCCGCTTCGTCGTCCACGCCGATATCTCCGACTCGCTGGACAGCTACTACCAGGAGATAGGCCGCGCAGGGCGGGATGGTGCGCAAGCGCGGGCGATCCTGCACTACCGACCGGAGGACCTCTCCCTCCGGCGCTTCTTCGCCGCCCGGTCAGTCAACCGCACGCACCTGCGGGACCTGTTCATGCTGATAGCTGGCCAGGACAAGCCGGTGAAACCGAAGGCACTGCGGGAACTCTCGGGCCTGTCCACGCGGAAGCTGACGGGTCTGCTGAACCTGCTCATCGCCGCAGAATGCATCACGGACGGCGCGAAGGGCCACCGGGCACGCAAGATGACCGCGGAGGACGCAGTGAACAGGGCGGTGGAACAGGCGGACAACCGCGAGCGGGTCGATCAGTCCCGCGTCGAGATGGCCCGGAGGTACGCGGAGACCAGGGGGTGCAGGCGGCAGTTCCTGCTGTCCTACTTCGGCGAGGAACTGCCCGATCCATGCGGCAACTGCGACACCTGCCGGCGCAACGAGGCCGAGACTCCGATACCCGCGGCCGGATCACCGATCGCGCTACCCACGGACGGGCCGTTCGACGTCGACACAGCAGTGGAACACCCGGACTGGGGACGCGGATCGGTGATGGGATACGAGGAGGGCATCATCACCGTGCTCTTCGATTCTGTCGGTTACAAGACCCTCTCCGTGGACCTCGTCCAGCGGAAGGATCTCCTGACCGCCGTCCCGTCCACCCACGACGGCTGACGGGACGACGGCGGCACGGACTCTCAGCGGGGCTGGGCCGGGTTCGTGGGATCGCCGTGGGACGGCGGGTTGATGGGCGGGCCCGACGTGGCTGGGCTGACGGGCGAGCCCCCGGAGCTGGCGCCCATCTCAGGCATCGAGGTAGCCGCCCCTTCGGACAGCTCGGCGCCACCCTGCACGGCATCGAGTCGATGCTGGAGAACGACCTTGACGGGCAGCCTGTCGCCGTGCGCCTCCTCGTACTCGAGGAGTGCGCGCAGGCCGGGCTCGTCGAGACCGGTGATGCGCGTGGGCAGGGTGCCCAGCGGGATGTGGTCGTAGTCGGGCAGCGGTAGTGCGTCACGGCCGGATGGTTCGCTCATGTCGACTCCTGTGCGTCGTCGGGAAGGGTGCTGAGTGATCCACCCTAGGCACGGGCCGGAACGAGCGGCAAGCAGCGGCGGCGAGCACCTGGCACTTGTAACCTGATAGCTTGAAGCTGATCCGACCGAACCCGCTGCCAAGGCTGTGACCGTGACTTCACCAATGGAAGAACTGACCTTCGTCGTCGCCAGGCTCAAGGGCCTGTTGCTCATGGAACCGACCGCGAGCCGGGCCGTGGAGGACCTTGCGGAGGCCGTCAAGAAGTCGATTCCGGGCTCGCTCGGGGCTGGGGTCTCCCTCATCGACCAGCAGGGTCGGAAACGCAGTACCGGCTACACCGACGACGTCGTCGCCGTCGCCGATGCCCTTCAGTACGAGCTGGGCCAGGGCCCCTGCCTGACGGCCTGGGCGGCGGAGAGCACGGTGCAGATCGACGACGTCCCGACGGACGGACGCTGGCCGCTGTGGCGCGATGCCGTTGCGGACCTCCCCCTGCGATCGACGCTGAGTACGGCCCTCATCCACCGGGGCACGAGTATCGGGGCCATCAAGGTGTACTCCCCTCTGCCGTCGGCCTTCTCGCCCCAGGACCGCAAGCAGCTCGCCCTCCTGGCGTCGCCTGCGGCAACCCTGCTCGGCAGTGCGCAGCCGGACGCCGCACCCGCGGCGATCAGCAAGGCGCTGCAGGACGCTCTCAGCACGAGGGACGTCATCCACACGGCGCGGGGGATCCTCATGGAGCGGCACGGACTCGACACCGACACAGCGATGCGGCGCCTTCTGTCCCAGGCCTCGAGCACACAGACGGACCTTCGAGCGGTCGCCCTCCTCGTGATCGACGGCGCCGCCGGTAGTTCGCACTAAGGCACTGCGCGTGGAGAATCATCCAGATCACGAATACCAGCGGCTCTATCTCCTGAAGGCTGTCCGCCATGCACAGATCACGGCCGGCGAACTGTGGCTCCACTACTTCGGGCTGGGCGGCGATGCCGGTGAGTACGAGGTCGAGGCCTACCTCCACGGGTCGTTCACCCTCCCTCCACTGCAGCGCGATCTCCTCGCCCATGCGGCGAACGAACTGATCGACAGGATCCCCCCACCGCCCAGGGCGCCCTACAGCACCGATACCTCAGGCGACACCGAGGCAGCCGAGGACCACGCGGCCGGCCCGCCTGCACGCCGGCCGTCCCGGCAGGACCTCGCTGACGGGAACGGCCTGGAGTGGCTGTTCGACCGGCGGGAAGCAGGGGGAACCGGCGCCGATGCGGGCCCGGGGGACGACCCCGACGCCTAGGATGGAGCGGATGACCCCGTTCAGCCTCGACGCCCTCCGCCGTCGCCCCGATGTCGAGGCACCCGAGCTGGTCGCCGTCGACGCAGCCGACCGCCTCCTCCTCGACACGGCCGCCGCCCGGCTCCCCGCCGAGGGCAGGCTCGCGACGATCAACGACTCCTACGGTGCGCTCACCCTGGGCGCCGCCCACTTCACGGTTCCCGGGACCGTCCGCGTCTTCCAGGATGGCATCGTGCACGAGCGTGCACTCGCCCTCAATGCCGCGGAGCAGGGCCTGGAGCACGCCTACCGGTTCCACCCGCTCGGCGAGTCCCTGCTCGCCGACGTCTCGACCGTCCTGCTGAGGCTTCCCAGGTCACTCGACGAACTCGACGAGATCGCCTGGACGATCTCGACCTTCGCACGTCCCGACGTGCAGGTACTGGCCGCCGGCAGGGTCAAGCACATGTCCCTGTCGATGAACGCGGTCCTCGGTCGCTATTTCGCCGATGTGACTGCCGGGCTCGCCCGCCAGAAAGCCCGCGTGCTCACCGCGTCCCGGCCGCTGCCGACGGCGGCACCCTCCTTCCCGCGCTCCGCGCAGTACGACGTGGGCCTCGACCGGCCACTCGAACTGCGTGCCTACGGAGCGACGTTCGGCGGCGCCGCGCTCGACCCGGGGACGCGGATGCTCCTCCCCCACCTGCGCGGGCTGACTCTTCTCCAGGAAGGGACCGATGCGTCCGTCGTCGACCTCGGGAGCGGCAACGGCGCGATCGCCGCCTTCATCGCCCGTGCACACCCGCGTGTCATCGTGCACGCGACGGATCAGTCCGCGTCCGCCGTGGCCTCGACGAGGGCGTCGGCTGCAGCCAACGGGGTGCAGGATCGCATCCGGGTGACGAGGGACGACGGCCTGTCCGCCGTCGCGGACGGAGCGGCGACCACGATCGTCCTCAATCCGCCCTTCCACCTGGGCAGTACCGTCCATGCAGGCATAGCACACAAGCTGTTCCGTGAGTGTGCCCGCGTGCTGGCGCCCGGTGGTGAACTTTGGACCGTCTGGAACAGCCACCTGGCCTACCGGCCCGTGCTCGAGCGGACGGTCGGTCCGACCCGTCAACTCGACCGCTCGCCCCGCTTCACCGTTACCCGCTCCGTCAGGGATCCGCGCCGCTCGCCGGTCGGCCGCGGGTAGACGCGGGGCGGATCGGAGTCGGATCGTCCACCGGCCCGCGGAGCGGTCACCTCCCGCATACCCCTGGAACGCAAGGAAGCCCCCACCGCATCGGTGGGGGCTTCCTCAGTGCTTGCTACTGGCGGCGGAGCTTACGCTCCGGTCAGCTTCTCGCGAAGAGCGGCAAGCGCCTCGTCGGACGCGAGCGTTCCTGCACCGGACTCCGTGACGACGGGCTCCGAGGAGTAGCTCGTCGAGTTCGACTCGACGGGCTCGTTCGCTGCAGCGGCGTCGTCCGACGCGTGCTGCACGACCTGCTTCTTGTGGGACTCCCAGCGGGACTGGGCCTCCGCGTACTGGGCTTCCCAGGCAGCGCGCTGCGTCTCGTAGCCCTCGAGCCATTCGTTCGACTCGGGGTCGAAGCCCTCGGGGTACTTGTAGTTGCCCTCTTCGTCGTACTCGGCAGCCATACCGTACAGCGCCGGGTCGAACTCGGTGCTGTCGGCGTCGACACCCTCGTTGGCCTGCTTGAGGCTGAGGGAGATACGACGGCGCTCGAGGTCGATGTCGATGACCTTGACGAAGAGCTCGTCCCCGACGGAGACGACCTGCTCGGCCAGCTCCACGTGGCGGACGGCGAGCTC
>JASLAA010000114.1 GCA_030147325.1 Arthrobacter sp.
GCCCGACACGATGGCTTGCCACCCGCCGTCCTGCTGCATCGCCGTGACGCTGATCGGGCCCGGGGGCGCTGACTCAGGCCGTGTGCTCTTTCTGTCCGGTGGGCAGGGTGATGAGCCCCAGGGCGCAGTGACGAAACGACCCGTCGCTAGCCGACCGCGGCGAGTGTCGCGTCGATCAGGCCCTGCAAATCGTCCTGCGTCCCCTCGGGCAGTGCCTCCCCGGCGGTCCGGACGGCAGTGACGGCGATGTCACCACGAGTCCCGATGATCGTCATGGTCTCCTGTCGGGCACCGTCCGACGAGGACTGCAGCGTCACGCTGCCGAAGGTCTCGTCCGCGGCGGTCACTGCGTCCACGGTCCCGACGGTCTGGTCGATCGCGACGCCCTGCGCCTCGACGACGAACGACGAGCATTTCTCCGATGCGGCGATGGAGGCGTCGATGCGGTCCTGCGTGAAAGCCGTGTCCGAGGAGGAGGAGAGCGAGACGATCGTCTGGACTGCATCACCCTTCGCGCTCGACACCCCGGTCGCGAAGCCCGCCCCCTCGGGTACCTCGAGGCTGTTCGTGACGAACACCTGGCATTCCTCGGGGGTGATCGACACGTTGTCCAGGAACCGGCGCGCCTGATCCATGCTCTGCGCGATCTGGTCGGTCGGGATGATCTGCAGAGCAGTACCGTCCGCTTCGGTGACCGTGCCCAGCACCGCCGCGAGGTCGTCGGAGGAGGAGGAGCCGCTGCCGGCATCCCCCGTAGGTCGAGTGCTCGAGGAGGTGGCGGGTGTCGTCGTTCCTCCGGACTGCTCCGGGGCATCGGTGGAGGGCGAGCACGCCGTCAGGGCGAACAGGGCGGCCAGGGCGAGTGCCGCGAGGTGATCGGTGCGTTGCATGAAGGGTCCTTCGGTGGTTGCCGGGTCTCGGCCCGCTCCGGCAAGGCTACACAACCCGTCCCGGCCGAGGCGCGGTGCCCCGCTGTGCCTCACGGCGGCGGATGCGGCGGCCGCTCTCCCGGTAGACCTGCGCGCAGAACACCACCAGCAGCAGCACGTGAAGGGCATCTCCTCCGTAGTACATCAGCTGTGCCGCCTGCTCGGTGTCCGGCGGGAGTCCCCGCTGGTCGCCCACCGAGTACAGGTGTTTCGAGACGATGGAGTGCACCGCGATCGACAGCAGGATCATGCTGCCCCTGACCCGGGTGCCGGCGCGGTGTGGGTTCGGGTCGAGCCCGACGACGGCGTAGGCGAAGAGGGCGCCCGCCGCCACGAAATGCACGTGGAGCACCGGCCCCAGGACGGGGTCGTGGAGCAGTGCGAGCCCGGAGCCGTCCCAGTACAGGACGGCCATCGGCAGTGTGGCCAGCAGGGTCGCCGTCACCGGATGGCTCAGCAGGCGTATCGGTGCGGCACGCATCAGCTTGCTGAACCTCCGGCCGGCGTCCACCGGAACCGCCCGCAGACCCAGGGTGACCGGCGCGCCCAGGACGAGCAGTAACGGGACGAGCATGCTGAGGACGAGGTGAACCGCCATGTGGGCTGTGAGGCCGGCTGTCGCGTCGCCGGCGTGCGGCGCCATCGTCACGGCAAGGCCGATCGCCGTCCCCGTCAGCCATGACGCGGTGCGGTGCATCGGCCACCCGGCTCGTCCCCGCAGGACGGCGGCGCGCCCGGCCAGGAGGTACAGCGCGCCGAGGCCCACCCACACCAGGACGGCACCGGTATCCATCAGGACGTCCAGGCTGCCGGCGGTGGACTCCGGGGTGGCACCACCGGGGTGGTGCGGATCATTCACCGCGGGGCGCTGCGACGGGCGTCGGGGCCCCCGACGGTGAGGAGCAGGGCTACGCCGGCCAGCAGGATCAGGAGTGCGGCACCGTTCCACAGCAGGTCGTAGGGAAGGAGGTCCACGCCGTAACGCACCTGGTGCAGGTCGAGGAGTTTGTGCTGAACGGTGCCGTCGAAGAGCTGGAAGGCACCGATGCCCACGAGTATGCCCCCGAGCCAGCGGCGCACGTGGAGGGCGCCGCGTCGTCGCAGGTCGGCGAAGAGGAACAGGGACGCCACTGTGGCGAACCAGCTGAAGGCATGGAAGACGCCGTCGGACACCAGTCCGATCGCGGGCGTCGAGCGGTCGTAGAAGTGGTGCCAGTGCAGGAGCTGGTGGAAGACGGCCTCATCGATGAAGGCGATGATTCCGCACCCGAAGAGCACGCCCACCAGCACGTTGCGGCGCTGGAGGCGACGGTCCATCGCCTGCGGCGTGGACGCTGGTGGTGAGTCGGACGAAGCGATGACGATCCCCTGCTCGGGCGGTGCGGACGCTTCCAGCGTGGCAGTGGGCGGCAGGGCAGTCCAGCCCGGCCTGGTTCGTCGATGCCCGCTTGTGCGGTGGCATACCCACCCCTTCCGCCCGGAGCGGTGGTGGACACGGTTCGCGTCAGGAGACCTTCTCGCCGTACCACCAGTGGGCCGACTCGGGCGGTCGGGCGGGCGGGGCAGGGAGCCGGACGACGACGGCGACCTGTCGCGGATGCGTGAGAACCATCCGGGCGACGGCGAGCAGGGCGGCGGGAAGGGACACGAGGACGACGACGGCGATCGCGTACATGACGAGGGCCGCGTGCAGGGGGGTGTCGTACAGGCCGTCGAGCAGTGCTGCGCTGCCGAGCCACATCCACAGCCAGAACAGCCCGATCACGTAGAGCAGGGACCGGGCACGCCTGTACCGCAACGGATAGTTCGCCCGTCCACGCCTCATCTTCGTCTCCCCAGACTCATGCTTCGAGTCCCGCCCGGCTGGGACCACTGGATGAATGATAAACCCACATCGGGGCTTTCCTGCGGTCCGGTAGCGGAAATGAGACGTGGCGGAAGCAGACGGTCGGCGCCGGGCCCGGACCGCTGGATCGAGGGGGTCTCGGGGACGGCGGGAATGCGCCCGGTTTCGCCAGGAAGCCGGTACTAGAGGGTCATGGCGGCTTCCGGAAGGTCCGTGTCGGCCGTCGCAGCTCCGATCAGCCGGACGTGGTCGGGGGTGAGATCCTCGATGCGGTTCACGCCGAGGAGCTGCATGGTGCGTGCCGTCTGCGTGCCGAGGATCTCGATGGTGCGGTCCACGCCCTGCCGGCCGCCGGCCATGAGTCCGTAGAGGTAGGCACGTCCGATGAGCGTGAAGTCGGCCCCGAGGGCCAGCGCGGCGACGATGTCCCCACCGCTCATGATGCCGGTGTCGAGGATGATGTCCGTCTTGCCCTTGAGTTCCGCGGCGACCCGCGGGAGCAGATGCAGCGGGACCGGAGCGCGGTCCAGCTGCCTGCCTCCGTGGTTGGACAGGATGATGCCGTCGGCCCCGTGGTCGACGGCCTTCTTCGCGTCGTCGAGGGTCTGGATGCCCTTGACCACGAGGTTGCCCTTCCAGACGCTGCGCAGCCAGTCCAGGTCCTCGAAGGTCAGGGTCGGATCGAACATGGAGTTGATGAGGTCCGCGACGGTACCGGAGTAGCGGGAGAGCGAGGCGAAGGAGAGGGGCTCGTGCGTGAGGAAGTTGAACCACCAGGCGGGCCGGTACGACGCGTCGAGGACGGTCTTGAGAGTCAGCGCGGGAGGGATGGTCATGCCGTTCCGGACGTCCCGGAGACGGGCGCCGGCGACGGCGGTGTCCACCGTCACCATGAGGGTGTCGTTCCCGGCGGCGGCCGCGCGGGCGATGAGCTCCATCGAGCGCTCCCTGTCCGTCCACAGGTAGAGCTGGAACCAGTTCCGGCCGTTGGGGGCAGCCTGCGCAACATCCTCGATGGAAGCCGTTCCCATCGTGGAGAGGGTATAGGGGATGCCTGCGGCTTCCGCAGCCTGGGACCCGGCGTATTCGCCTTCGGACTGCATCATGCGGGTGAAACCGGTCGGTGCGATGCCGAACGGTAGTGCGGAGTCCTGGCCCAGGATCGGCGTGACGGTGCTGACGGTCCGGACATCACGCAGGATCCCCGGACGGAATTCCAGGTCGAGGAAGGCCTCGCGTGCCCTGCCGAGGGAGATCTCGGCCTCCGCGGCACCGTCCGTGTAATCGAAGGGTGCCGTAGGTGTGCGCCGTTTCGCCATGTCACGGAGGTCCCAGATGGTGTTGGCGCGTCGCAGGCGGGCGGCAGCGCCGAACTCCGGCTTCTTGAACTGCATCAACGGGGCGAGGTCGGCGACCTTCGGGACCCGGCGCTTGAGTGCGGCGGGGACGGGGCTGCTCTGGGGTGTCTGCATGGCGTACCTTCGCTCGTCGTCGGGCAGGGAGGGGCGGTGCTGCCGCCCCTGAGGTATGACCACAGATCCTACGTGCTGTGGTCGGACCACACAAGCTAAGCTGGCGCCATGCGTAATCATCAGGTGGTAGCGGCCTGGCTCGAGCAGGAGTTGGGCTCGAACCGGCTGGCTATCGGCTCCCGACTGCCGGGCGAACGGACCATGGCGGAGCAGCTCGGCATCTCGCGAGCCTCCGTCCGCGAGGGAACGCGTGTCCTCGAGGCCCTCGGCGTCGTCCGGGCGGGCGTCGGGTCCGGGCCGCAGGCCGGCACGGTCATCACCGGCAATCCAGCGCTCGCCCTCGACTCGGCGCTACGCCTTCACGTCGCGAGTGCCCACCTGCCGATCAGCGACATCGTGGAGACACGGGTGCTGCTGGAGACCTGGGCCGCAGCCCATGCGTCCGCCGATTCGCCGGCCCTCGGAGATGCCGGCCGGCTCCTCGACGAGATGGACGAGCACGACGACGGACCCGCAGGCTTCCTCCAGCGTGACGCCCGCTTTCACGTGGCCCTCGCGGAAGCGGCCGGGAACGTCCTCGTCTCCGCGATGATGGGGGCGCTGCGAGGATCGATCGAGGACTACACGCAACAGCTGACCGCGAACCTGCCGGATTGGAAGGGCACCTCGCGGCGCCTGCGCGGTGAGCACCGCGCTATCCTCGAGGCGGTCGTCAGCGGGAGGAGGTCGGTCGCGGCGGGGCTGGTCGCAGATCATATCGAGGGCTTCTACCGGGAGTCCGGTGTCTCCTCCGAGGATGCCGACCATTGACAGCCTGCTGAGGTTTCCATTATGACCGACGTCACTTAGACTGCAGGAACTGGTCGAGCAGTGGCCCTGGAACCACCGAACGTGGAGCACGCCATGGAACATCTTCCGCAGACACTCGATCACCCCGCGCGCCCCGCTGAGGCTCCTCCCGGCCTGGCTGTGCGCCGGCAGAACCTCTCCGTGGTGCCGATCCAGGCCGACCGGGCTTTTCCGGACGAACTCGGCGAGACGTCGACCCGGCAGCTGCGCCTGCTCTGTAACCTCGCCTATCAGCTCCTCGACACGGAGCACCCATCGCTCGAGACGCGGGAGCGGTACGACGCCCTGGTCGAGGAGCTGGAGCGGCGTGAACTCCAGGCCGGAACCCGCGGGAGCATCGACGATGCCCGGGAGAAGTTCCGGGACAACGCCCTGTTCTCACGCTTCGAGCTCTACCGGAACGGGGTCATGGCGGGCTACGTGCAGTACGACATGCGCGGTGGGAACATCCTGCTGCTCCACTCGGTGATCGATCCGAGGTTCCGCCGGCTGGGGTTGGAACCCGTCCTCATGCAGGCGGTCCTGCTCAACGCCCATCGCCGCAGGTTGGCCGTCATGCCGTACTGCCCCGAGGCGCAGGACTTCCTGAGCCAGAACCCCCAGTTCCTGTCCCTGATTCCCGCCAAACAGCGCCGGCGCTTCAAATCGCTGCAGGCAGCACGCGCCGTCGGTGACCAAGCCCGTCGGTAGGTCCCGACAGGGCTGAGTCGGGTTGGCTCCCGGCCGCCCGGCGACGTACAGCCGCTCGGAGGTCAGGCGAGACCGGTCTGTCGCAGGGTGATGTTGAGCCGGCCGTCGAAGCCGATGTCCCGGGGCGCCGAGCCGGGCAGCGTGCGGAGGACACCGTGATAGGCGAAGCGCGAAGGGCCGCCGAAGACGAAGAGATCGCC
>JASLAA010000126.1 GCA_030147325.1 Arthrobacter sp.
CCCGCTCCCAGGACCGCCACGGGCGTCGGATGCTCGTACCGGCTGATCCTGCGCCGGCCCTCGAGGGTCACACCGCGCAGTGCCCCCATGTGGATCAGGACGGGCTTCTCCCGCCAGTCGGTGATGGCGATCAGGTCGTCACGGAAGACGAGCAGATCGGTGTCGGTCACAGTGCTCCCGTCGGCGAGGAGGACTTCGACCCACCTGCCCTGGTCCTCGATGGCATAACCCTTCGGCTCCCGTACCGAGATATCGGGCGGTGCTGCTGTGCGCTCGGCGGTCATCGCTGCGGCTCGGGGTGCTGCGCCCGGTAGATCTCCATCTGCCGGTACCTGCGCTGGAGGCTGTCCCGCCGGGGGGTGCTCTCCGCATCCTTCGGCTCGGCGGTGAGGTCTATGTGGCGCTCGCCGTAGTGCCACAGCAGCATGTCATCCAGGAGCCGGTCCGGGCCCGGGGAGTACCGGTGGTCCAGTGCCCTGCGGACCGTCGTGATGGTGTCCGCCTGCAGCAGGGAGACGAGTTCCAGCGTCGTCCTCAGGTCGTGGGCCGCGAGGAGTTCGGCGGCCCAGCCCCAGTTGTCGTCCGCCTTCCGGTCGACGTGCGGGAGCAGGGTCTGCCAGACGTCCCGGATCCGGTTCGGCGTCAGGGGGGCGCTGCCCTCGCCGTCCTCGTCCCAGAACCCCGTCACGGTCTCGTATCGCTCGTGCAGTTCGGCGAAGGCGGACTCCACGGTTTCGAGCATGGCGGCCGTCCCCGTGAACTGGCGGTCGAAGTACGGACTCCACGCTTTCGGGTTCGATGCCTTGAACCGGATGTCGTGCTCGATCTCCGACCAGGCGTGCGCGAGCACCGTCCGGACCTGTACCTCGAAGAGATAGCTCCCCGCAGCCCTCGTCTCCGGGTCCACGGCCTGCTGGAAGGCGCGGACGACCTCGTTGTGGATGGTCCGCATGATCAGGTGCCGGCTGGAGTAGCCGTAGGTCCCGGACTCGATGGACCCGATGTCCTTCTCGCGGTCGCCTCGGCAGTCGAACTCGTGGCGCTGGCGCTTGAGCAGGTTCGCCGCGAGATCCACCTCGTGGGGCAGGGTGGTGATGATGCGCACGCCCACCAGATCGGTGAGGTTGCGCAGGGGATCGGGGAACACGAGGGTGGGTGGTGCCCCGGCCTCGGGTGAGGGCAGGGAGCGGGAAGCCTTGTCCCGGAAGGATTCGACGGTCTTGGTGCGGGCCGTGACGAACAGGGGATTCAGGTCCGTACCGTCGAAGATCGCCGCGATGCTGTCACGCATCGCAGCGGTGACGCGATCCAGCGCGGGCCGCACGCGCTCGTACTCGAGCGTGTGCCCCTCCACGACAGGTCGCAACCGCTCGTCGAGGTCATCCCACGCGCCCATGTACCGTGCCTTTCCACGAAGAGACTTCATCGTAGCCAACCGGGGTGACGTATACGCTTCCCTGATGGATGCTGTGGGTCGACGTTCCGTGCTCGTCCTGCTCGCCGCCGCCGGGGCGGCGGTCCTTGTCGCCTGCGGCGCCAGGGGTCCGGGGCGTGCCCCGGTCCTGCCCCGGCGTTACACCTACGGCGGCGATCCGAGCCAGTTCGCCGATCTCTACCTGCCGCCGGGCCGGACGGAGGCCCTGGGCGTCGTCGTGATCGTGCACGGCGGGTACTGGCGGTCCACCTACGGGGCCGAGCTGGGTGAGCCGCTGGCGCAGGACCTCGCAGGGCGCGGCTACGCCTGCTGGAACCTGGAGTACCGCAGGGCCGGCAACGGAGGCGGCTGGCCGGCCACCTTCGACGACGTCGCCGCCGGCATCGACCACCTGGCCGTGGCTGCGGCGGAACACGGTCTCGACCTCCGCTCGACGACGGCGCTCGGTCATTCCGCCGGCGGCCACCTCGCGGTCTGGGCGGCGGGACGGCCGGGACTGCCCGGCGAGGCGCCCGGGGCGGGGACCCCCCGCGTGCCGCTCACCGCCGTCGTCAGCCAGGCCGGGGTGCTGGACCTCCGCGAGGCCAGGGAGCTCGGTCTCAGCGACGACGCCGTGGAGAACTTCCTCGGAGCGGCCGGGGATCCCGACCGTTACGCGCTCGCCGACCCGATGACGGCCCTTCCGCTCGGCGTCCCCGTCTACGCGGTGCACGGCCGGAAGGACACCACGGTGCCGCTGAGCCAGTCGAAGCGCTACGTCGAGGCGGCGACGGCGGCCGGAGCCGCAGCAGAACTCGTACTCGTCCCGGGGGACCATTTCGGCGTCATCACGCCGGGTTCCAGGGCCTGGGATGTGGTGGTCGAGCTGCTCGGCAGGGCTGCCGACGCACCGGCACCGGGCCTGCCACCGGCGGGCTGACCGCGCTGCCGCCACCACTAGTTGAGGTTCCGCGTTCCCTCGGGCAGCGCACCTCCGGCGAGCAGCTCGCGTGCCGTATTCGCCAGCGCCGTGAGCGCGACGCGCTGGGTCCACGGCCCGTAGGAGATGCGGGCTACTCCCAGTTCCTGCAGCTGCGCAGGAGCCAGGCTGCCCGGGACGTTGATGACGCTGAGGCGCCTGGGACCGAAGGCCTCCACGAGTGCCGTCACCGCGTGCTCGTCGAGCAGGCCGGGCACGAACACGTTCGTCGCGCCGACGGCGAGGTAGGCCCTGCCACGCTCGACGGCGTCGGCCAGGACATCAGCGGGGTCGCGGTCACCGGCCTTCACGAAGGCGTCGGTGCGGGCATTGAGCACGAAGTCGATGCCCTCGGACCTCCCGGCCCGCAGCACCGCTTCCATCCTGGCCACGGACTCGGCCAGCGGGCGCATCTGGTCCTCGATGTTCGCACCCACGATGCCGACGCCGATCGCCCGTCGCGCGGTGTCCTCGGGGTCGCCGTAGCCCGATTCGAGATCGGCGGAGACGGGCAGTGAGGTCGCGGCGGCGATGCGGCCGACGGCGGTGATCATCTCCCCGACAGGGATGTTCTCGCCGTCCTCGTAGCCGAGGGACGCGGCGATGGAATGGCTGGCGGTCGCGAGCGCCGTCGTGCCGGGGATGTCCGCTATCGTCTTCGCGCTGATGACGTCCCACACGTTGACCACCTGCAGGATCTCGGGGGCGGAGTGGAGGCCTGCGAGTGCCGTGGCCTTCGCGCCGAGGTCGTCGTTCCGGGTGGTGGGTGTCTCGGTCATGGGGTCAGCTCTCCTGTATGGGTGGCGATCCAGGCGGCGGCGCCGGCTGTCTCGCTGGAATCGATTCCGTGGCCGCCCTCGCGGACGCCCCGGGTTACTTCGGCGCCACGGCTCTCGAGGATCGACCCGAGGCGCGTCACGCTGTCGAACGGGGCCATGGGGTCGGTTCGTCCGTTGAACAGGGCGACGGACGTACCGGACAGGTCGGCGTCGATGGTCCGCCCCTCCAGGGGGTACATCCCGGAGAAGGCGACGACGAGCGACAGTGC
>JASLAA010000129.1 GCA_030147325.1 Arthrobacter sp.
CCTGGGCGTCGGGATGGTCGCCATCGTCGGCGCCGACGGTGCCGATGCCGCGCTCTCCCGGCTCACCGCCGCGGGCGTGCCGTCCTGGGTCATGGGCACTGTGCGGGCGGCCAGTGGCGCCGGAACGGACGGCCCGGACTATGTGCAGGGCGCCAAGGGCGTCGACGGCGGGTCGGTGCGATTGCTCGGCGCCTACGCCTGAGCCCCTCCCCGGGCCGCTCTCCCCCGGTACGGCAGGTGCTTCCACCGGACGTCGGCTTCGACCGGTTTCCGGTGGTGCCGGCCCGCGACGAGACACCTGCCGGGAACGTGGGCCGGGAACGACGGAGCCCCTGTCCTCGGATGAGGACAGGGGCTCCGTCGTGTGACGATCCGCTCGGGTCCGGCCGTGTCAGGGCTTGCCGGTCTGCTTCCGCGTCACGACGACATCGAACGAACTGGTGCGGCTGTTCCCTGCCCGGTCCGTGGCCGTGCAGGTGACGGTGGTGACGCCGATGCTGAAGCGCGCTCCGGATGCCGGCGTGCAGGTCAGCGGAACCACGCCGTCGAGGGTGTCGATGGCCGACGGCAGGGTGTACTTCACCTTGGCGCCGCTCGCGCCGTTCGACACCGCACGGACGTCCGACTGGTCGGCGATCCGTGGCGGGAGGACATCGGCGGGACGCGCGGGGAGCCTGGCCGGGTCGACGATCCCCCAGTAGGCCGGGGTGACCTGCAGGTCGTCGTCGAACGGCAGGGGCTGTTCCCACGGCCGGGCCATGGGCCAGGTACGCAGCCAGGTGCGGGCGTTGCTGATGCCCCAGAACGTCACCGAGTCGATCGACGCGTTCTGCTCCGTGAGCATCGCGAACAGGTCGCGGTAGTAGTAGCCCACCT
Source organism: Arthrobacter sp. (assembly GCA_030147325.1). Taxonomy (GTDB): domain Bacteria; phylum Actinomycetota; class Actinomycetes; order Actinomycetales; family Micrococcaceae; genus Arthrobacter_D. The sequence goes on from JASLAA010000129.1 coordinate 877, forward strand.
CCGCCGCTGCGTCCGCGTCGTCCTCGAAGGCCGGGCTGTAGGGATCCACCGGTGTCCCGCTGACATCGGCTCCCTGGTTCTCCGTCGAGGCATTCACATCCAGCTCCGTGATGGCCTGCAGGAGCTCCGGGTCCACCGCTTCGACGGCCTTGATCGAGTCCTCGAGCCACTGCACCGGACGGGCGATGTCGACGTGCGCCTGGTGCCCCACACCGTCGATCGGCACGCTGCGGGCCTTCAGTGCGCGGATCAGGTCGAGGTAGTCCGCCCGCTTCTCCGGCATCTCGGTGTTGTAGTCGTTGATGAACAGGGCCGCGTCGGGGAAGTAGCGGTCCGCCAGGCGGAACGCCTCATCCACGAATCCCTCGCCGAGGACCTGGAACCAGCGGCTGTCGCGCATGTCGTGCGGGTTGGCCGTGTCACCGTCCGCAATGACCTCGTTGACGACGTCCCAGGCCCAGATGGGGCTGTCGCCGTTCGGGTAGCGGGCGTCGATGTGGTCCGCGATGCCCTTGATGTGGGCCTCCATCCGGGCCTTGAGGAGCGCCTGGTCGGCAGCGCTGTCCGTGAGGTCGCGGGCGCCGTCCTTGAAGAACCACGCGGGCGTCTGCGAGTGCCAGGCCAGGACGTGCCCGTACACCTCGATGTCGTTCGCGTCGGCGAAGTCCAGCAGCTGGTCCAGCTGGGTGAAGGCGAACTGGCCCTCGACGGGCTGCACGCTCTCCGGCTTGCCGGCGTTCTCCGGCGTGAAGGCGTTGTAGTGCTTGCGGATGAGGTCCGCCGCGGGCCCCACCGTCTCCCGTGCATCGATGGCGACTCCGACGTGCTCTATGCCCCGGGCTCCGAGGACGTCCTTCAATCCGGGGACGTCGTTCTGGATGGGCTTCTCGACGATCGGTACGAGGCTGAAGTCGTCGAGCAGGAAGTCGACACCGACCGGACCCTCGACGTACACCTGCACCGTGTCAGCCGCTGCGCCGAGCGTGTAGGTACCCTTCATCAGGGTCCAGCCGTCCGCCGTGATCGAGGCACCGGCGCCGGCGACGCCGTCGTAGGCGCTTCCTCCGCCGTTGTCCCGTTGCACGGAGATCTTGAGCGATGCCGGCGGCTGGCCGGCCGGGAGCTTCGCCCAGACCGACACCTCGACGGCGGTACCGACGGGCAGTCCCGACGTCACGTCGAGGGCCGCACCGTGCCAGGGCTGGGTGCGCCCCGTCACGAGCAGACTGCCTGAGCCGGTGCGAGCATCGCTGCTCGCAGTGACCTGGACGCCGTCGCCACGAGCCGACCATCCATCGGTACCGCTCTCGAAACCACTCGAGATCCCGGCCTGACCTGCGGCTGCGGCGCCCCCGCGTGGCAGGGTGAACGTCCAGCCCTCGGCGAGCTTCTCACGCACCACCGTGGTGACCGCCTTGACGGTGTTCGAGCGGTCGCCGCCGCCGTCGTGTGCCAGGACCACCGCCCCGGGCGTGAACGCCGCCCGCAGGTTCGAGGTGAGGGTCTCCTCGCTGAGGTCGTTGCCGTCCCAGTCGGAGATCACGTTGCCGAGCCCGAGGGGCTGCATGCCGAGGGCGGCCGCCACCTCACCCGTGGCTCCCCAGCTGCCGTTCGGTGCCCGGAAATACGGCACCTGCAGGGCGGGGTCACCCACCGCAGCACGGATGATGCGCAGGTTCTCCTTGAGGTCGGTCTCCACCTGGGCCTGCGTCCAGGACCCCATGTCCGCGTAGGACGTGCCGTGGTTGCACAGCGTGTGGCCCTCCGCGACGATCCGCCGCAGCAGCTCGGCCCCGCCGGGCGACTGGATGTTCTGTCCGATGACGCAGAAGGTCGCCGTGATGCCGCTGTCACGCAGCAGATCCAGCACGGCGGTGGTCTCTCCCGGGTTCGGGCCGTCGTCGAAGGTGAGGGCGACGGCGTTGCCGGTGCCGCGGGCGGTCGCCAGCGGCGTCGTCGACGGGCTCACGGCACCCCCGGGGACGAAGGCGGGATCAGGGGTGGGTTGCCAGTTCTCCTCGACAGGTGCGGAGGTGCCGCTGATCACGACGTCGTCGATGAGGTAGTCGTAGGGCGCTCCGAGGTCCCCCGTCCCGAGGTAGGCCCGGAGCACGGCGGGGTCGGCGCCGGCGGGTGCGGAGAAAGTACCGCTCACCGTGGTCCAGCTGTCGGCCGAGACGGTGGTGTTGCCGACCCAGCTGTAGGCGGGTTCCACGACGAACCGGGCGGATGTCGTCGTTCCAGCACCCGCAGCGAGCTTCACCTGGGCGGAGAAGGTGTAGCTGCCACCGGCCTGCAGGAGGTTGGCGGGTGTCTTGATGCCGTCGTAGTCGTTGGCACGGCCCTTCACCAGGAGTGCCTTGTCCCCGTCGGCGTCGACGACGGACAGGGTCGGCCCGCCGTTCTGCACGAGCGGACCGAAGTCACCGTCCTCGAAGTCCTCGCTGAGGAGCACCGCGGGGTCGGCCGCCTGCGCGGCGGGCAGGGCGAAGGCTCCGGCTCCCGCGATCAGGCCGAACGCCGTGGCGCCTGCAATCAGACAACGTTGTCTCATGGTTCTCCTTCTTCATGTGCCGGCCTCGCTGGGCGCGGGCAGCAGCCGCTCGGTGCGGCGGGTGGGGGTGACGCTGGGAAGGTGTGCGGTACTGCGTGTGCTGCAGTGCGGTACTGCGTGTGCTGCAGTGCGGGTGTGACGCGGGAGGCACGGGCAGTGGGCGGGCGCGTTCCCCCTCCGCGCCCGCCCTGCCCATGCAGGGTTTACCGGTTGCCACGTCCCGGGGACGCCTGCTCGAGGGTGTCCTGCAGGGCGTAGTAGGCGGGCTTCCGGGTGAAGTCGTTCTCCATGACCGTCGCCTCCCCCTCACCCGCGAAGAACACGGGGACCCAGGAGTACTTGTCGGTGAAGCCCCAGATGGTGAAGGAGTTGCACTCGTCGACGGAGACGCATGCCTGGAGCGCGCGCTGGTAGTAGCTCGACTGCTGGGCGAGCTGCGCCGCGGTGGGCCGGGTCCCGGCCGCGACGTCCATCCGGACGTCGATCTCGGTGATGGCGGTCTCCAGTCCCAGGTCGTCGAAGCGCTGCAGGTTGGCCTCGAGGTCGCCGGGGAATCCGTAGCGCGTGCTCAGGTGACCCTGGATGGCGAAGCCGTCCACGGGGACGCCCTCGGCCTGCAGCCGTGGGATGAGTTCGAGGTAGGCGTTGCTCTTGGCGTTGACGCTCTCCACTCCGTAATCGTTGAAGAACAGCTTCGCCTTCGGGTCCGCCTCGTGCGCCCAGTGGAACGCGTCCGCGATGATCTCGGGGCCGAGTTCGCGGATCCAGATGTTGTCCGTGGTGCGCAGTGTTCCGTCGCCGTTGTAGATCTCGTTGGCGACGTCCCACTGCTGGATCTTGCCGGCGTAGCGGCCCACCACCGTCTGGATGTGCTCCTTGAGGATGGCCCGGAGCTCGTCCTCGGAGAAGTCGCCCTCCTCGAGCCATTCCGGGTTCTGGCTGTGCCAGAACAGGGTGTGTCCGCGAACCACCTGCTTGTTCTTCTGCGCGAACTGCACGATGGCGTCCATCTCGGCGAAGCGGTAGGTGTCCCGCTCCGGGTGGACGAACTCCCACTTGAGCTGGTTCTCCGGAGACACCGAGTTGAACTCTGCGGCGAGGCGCTGACGGTACTCCTGGTCGAAGGTGAACGGATCGGGATAGGGCTGGGTTTCGTGGTGGCCGCCGCCCGCAACCGCGGTGCCGATCTTCAGATCATTCGGTGCGACCCAGCGCAGGGTGTCCTTCTTCTCGATTCCTGGTGGACGAGGTGCCTGCTGGGGTGCGGCGAAAGCCGGGGCCGCGGTGGGAAGGATCATCGTGGCAGCCAGGGCCGCCGCCGCGAGGGATGTGTGGACCGACATGGAGCTCTCCTTTGAGGTACCTGAGGCACGGCGGTCCGATACGACGATCGGACATCTTCCGGAAGTTTCCGGAAACACCGTTGCTGTAGGTTAGGAACAACGCACCGGCGAGGTCAAGGGTGCACAGCAGGAGAACGATCGGGGGGTGCGCTTTCCGTACTTCCGTGCCCGAGGAGGACGTGGTGCAGGACAACGCGCAGCGGGTGGTGACCATCTCCGCCATCGCCTCGGCGGCCGGCGTGTCCACACCCACGGTCTCGCGCGTCCTCAACGGCCGCTCCGACGTCGCCCCTGCCACTCGCGAGCGCATCGAGATCCTGCTCCGTGAGTACGGCTACCGCCGCCGCGGGGTCCCCCAGGCAGCTCCCTCCGGGCTCGTGGACCTGGTGTTCAATGATCTCGACAGCCCCTGGGCCGTCGAGATCATCCGCGGTGTCGAGGAGGCCCTCAACACGGAAGGACTCTCCGTGGTGGTGTCGGCCATCCACCGGCGGGGCATCGCCGATTCGACCCGTAAATGGCTCGACACCCTGGCAGCCCGCGCGAGCGACGGGGCGATCCTCGTGACCACCGATCTCGATTCGTTCCTCCACGCAGAGCTGCAGCGTCTTCATCTGCCGGTGGTGGTGGTGGACCCGGCGGGCGTCCCCGACCTCGAGGTGCCGACGATCGGGGCGACCAACTGGACAGGGGCCGTCACGGCCACCGAGCATCTCATTCAACAGCATCACCGACGCATCGGCTTCGTCGCAGGCCGCCCCGGCCTGTGGTGCAGCAGGGCCCGCCTCGACGGCTACCGGGCGGGACTCGACGCCGCCGGGATCCCCTTCGACCCGACCCTCGTGATCCCCGGCGACTTCGACTACGCCTCCGGCTTCGCTGCAGGTACGCAGCTCCTCGCCCAGGCGGACCGGGTCACGGCGATCTTCGCGGCCAGCGACCAGATGGCGCTCGGCGTGTATGAAGCGGCGCGCCAGCAGGGCCTGCGCATCCCGGACGACCTGAGCGTGGTCGGCTTCGACGACCTCCCCGAGGCGGGGTGGGCGTCGCCGCCGCTGACCACCGTCAGGCAACCCCTCTCGGAGATGGGGGCGCTCGCCGGGCGCACCCTCGCCCGCCTCATCCGGGGCGAGACGGTCGAGAGCCCGCGCATCGAGCTCTCCACCCGACTGGTCCCCCGGGCGAGCGTTCGCGCGCTTGCCGGCTGACCCTGCTTTCACCGATCCAATCCGCTTGAAGTCGGAGCACAAACCTAATATGTTTGTAACGGCAACATATTGGTCACACTCACCCTGGAGCACTCAATGACGATCGAGCCCACCCGCGACGACAAATTCTCCTTCGGACTCTGGACGGTGGGCTGGGAAGCCCAGGACCAGTTCGGATCCGCCACCCGCGCCCCCCTGGACGTCGTCGAGGCCGTCAACCGCCTCAGCGACCTGGGCGCCTACGGACTCACGTTCCACGACAACGACCTGTTCCCGTTCGACGCGAGCGCCGGCGAACGCCAGGCGCAGATCGACCGCCTGAAGGGCGCCCTCGAGTCCACCGGACTGATCGTGCCGATGGTCACGACGAACCTGTTCAGCCACCCGGTCTTCAAGGACGGCGGCTTCACGAGCAATGACCGTGGCGTCCGCCGCTTCGCCATCCGCAAGGTGCTCGAGAACATCGACCTCGCCGCCGAACTCGGCGCCAAGACCTTCGTCATGTGGGGCGGGCGTGAAGGCAGCGAATACGACGCCGCCAAGGACATCCGTGGTGCCCTGGAACGCTACCGCGAGGCCGTCAACCTGCTGGGTGACTACGTCACCGACAAGGGCTACGACATCCGGTTCGCGATCGAGCCGAAGCCGAACGAACCCCGCGGCGACATCCTCCTCCCGACGCTCGGCCACGCCATGGCCTTCATCGAGACGCTCGAACGCCCCGAACTCGTGGGCATCAACCCGGAGACCGGCCACGAGCA
>JASLAA010000157.1 GCA_030147325.1 Arthrobacter sp.
GGTCCCTGGCTGCCGGCCTGATCGATCCTCAAGAAGGAGAAGTATGAGTAAGTCATACCGTCGGAAGGCAGGATCGGCAGCGCTCGCTACGCTCACCGGCATCGTCCTGGCTTCCAGCATGGTGACGCCCGCCTCTGCAGTCGAGGGCGCATCACAGGGGGAACCCACCGCACAGGGCCTGGAGACGCAGGTCCGTCCGGAGCTCAAGATCAGTCCCGACCTGAGGGTCAAGACCGGGCCCGTCTCGGTCTACGTCCAGTTCTCCGGAGCGGGCGCCTTCGAGCAGACTCAGACCGACGCCGTTCGGAGCGGACTCGAAGCACCAGCGAACCGGGTCGGCCAGGTGCGGGCCATCCGTGCCGACATCGAGGCCCAGGCGGAAGAGGTGGTCAACGAGGCGGCAGGAACCCCTCTGTACACGACGACCAACACCATTCCCGGGGTCGCCCTGCAGGGTGACGCGGAAGCGATCAAGGCTCTGGCCAACAGGTCCGACGTCGTCAAGATCACGGCGATCGTCCCGAAGGTCACCACCAACAAGGGTGCCGACATCGACACGCGTGCTCTCGACGCGTGGACCTCCCTCGGCGAGACCGGCGACGGCGTCACCATCGCTGTTCTCGATACCGGTCTCGACTACACCCACACCGGCTTCGGTGGTCCGGGAACTCCCGAGGCCTTCACCGAGGCACAGGGTATGACGAACTTCCCGGCCGCCGACTCCGGCCTGTACGACCCCGCGAAGTTCATCGGCGGGTACGACCTCGTCGGCGACGACTACAACGCCGATCCGGCGGCCGGCGATGACTACAGCCCGGTTCCCCAGCCTGATGACAACCCCCTCGATTGCCAGAGCCACGGCTCGCACGTGGCCGGGACGTCATCTGGCTACGGCGTCAACGCGGATGGCAGCACCTTCCGCGGTGACTACTCCACGCTCACGGCCGACCAGGTGAACGACATGCGCATCGGTCCGGGCTCAGCCCCCGAGTCGCAGATTGTCGCCATCCGCGTCTTCGGATGTGAAGGTTCCAGCGAAGTCGTCGGCTCCGCCCTCGACTACGTCCTCGACCCCAACGGTGACGGTGACTTCTCCGACCGCGCCCAGGTGGTCAACATGTCGCTCGGGTCCGCCTTCCCCGCCTACGACGACCCCGAGAACGACATCGTCGACGCTCTCACCGCACAGGGCGTCCTGTCGGTCGTCTCCTCCGGCAACTCCGGCGACGTGTACGACATCGGTGGATCACCTGGCAGTGCGAAGTCCGCGCTGACCGTCGCAGCCAGCGTGGGTTCGCAGATCACCCTGGACCGGATCAACGTGCTCGCTCCTGAAGAGGGCACCGCGGCTGGTCAGTACAGTGTCAACTTCCCCTTCGCCGACGCCACACCCGAGCAGCTGACCGGCACCGTCGTGAAGCCGGCTGCGGCCCTCAACAACGATTTCGGCTGCCAGCCGTTCGCGCCGGGCACCTTCGACGGCCAATGGGTCTGGCTGCAATGGGAAGAGAACGGAGCGTTCCCCTGCGGATCGGGTGTTCGCTTCAACAACGTCCAGGCTGCAGGCGGCGAAGGCGTCGTCCTGGACTCGCCGCGGTCGGTCTTCGACTCCGGCATCGGTGGCAACGCCACCATCCCCGGCGTCCAGTTCACTGCGGAGTTCTCCGAGCAGCTCGAGCCCGCCGCTGAGGCGGGAACCCTCGAGATCCAGCTCGACCCCGAGCTCCAGGCGACAGCTGCCGTGCCCTCGGGCGCACAGGACACCCTGGCCGGCTTCTCCTCGCGCGGCATCCACGGCTCGAACGGCGTCGTCAAGCCCGACGTCGCCGCCCCCGGCGTCTCCATCGGTTCTGTCCAGGTCGGCACCGGAAGCGGCGCATCCGTGAAGAGCGGTACGTCCATGGCGGCCCCGCACACCGCGGGCATCGCCGCCCTGGTCGTGGCAGCAACGACCTTCAATCCTTATGAGGTCAAGAGCATCGTCATGAACACGGCGACGACCGACCTGCTGACTGCGGATGGTGTGGCCTACGCACCGAACCGCGTCGGTTCCGGTCGCGTCGATGCCGTCGACGCCCTCGAGACGGACGTCCTCGCCTATGCGACGGAAGACCAGTCGCTGACTTCGGTGAACTACGGCGTCATGGAACTGGGAACCGACGCGGTCACCGAGACCCGGCAGATCACGATCGAGAACAAGTCGGACCAGGTCCGGACCTACTCCACCAGCTACCTCGCAGCCTCGGAGATGCCCGGAGTGGACATCTCGGTGTCTCCGGCGACCGTGGACGTGCCCGCCAACGGCAAGGCCACCATCGACGTGACGCTGGCCATCGCCGACCCCGCCGCACTGGCCAAGACCATCGATCCGGCAGCGGAGGTCGAACAGCTCGGTGTTGCTCGTCAGTACCTCGCAGACGTCTCGGGCCGTGTGCAGCTGCTCGCTGCGGATGGTCAGGAACTCCGGGTTCCCGTGTACTCGGCCCCGAAGCCGACGTCCGACCTCTCGGTCGGCCCGAACGTGCCGTTCAGGAATGCGTCGACACTCGAGTCGCTCGTGACCCTGCAGGGGCGCGGTCTTCTGCAGGGCGTGCCGAACGACGACGGCGGACTCGACTCGGCGTACGCCTCGATCGTCACCCCGCTCGTCCTGGGCGCGGAGAGCGCTCGTGCCGAGACGCAACAGCTCGAGTCGCTGTACGCGCTCGACCTCAAGGCAGTGGGCGCGTCGTCGACGGTCCCGGCCGTCGTGGCGAGTGGCGGAGACGCCGCTGAGTCCGGCTTCCTCGACATCGGTATCAGCACCTGGGCCAACTGGGGTCAGCTCGGCGGCAACAGCGAGGTCGCAGTGGAACTCGACACGGACAGTGACGGGTCGGCCGACTTCGTGGCCTACACGTTCCGCACCGGTGACCTCGACCTCATCCTCTTCCAGGTGCAGCCCGTCCTCGCGGACGGTTCGCTGGGTGACGTGGATCCGGTGTACTTCGCCAATGGAGTGGACGGTTCCGTCGACACCAACACGTTCGACACGAACGTCGTGACACTGCCCATCCCTGTCGCCGATCTCGGTCTGGATCTGGAAGCCTCTGCTCCCATCCAGTACCGGATCACGACCTCGAGCTCGTTCAACAGCGATGACGAGGGCAATAACGTCCCCGTCGATTCGACCGACTGGATCGGCTTCAACGTCACCGAGCCCGCACTGTGGTTCGAGGGCGCGACGGCAACCCCGTCGTTCATCGTCGAAGACGGTTCCACGCTCGTCGTGAACCGCCAGCCGGGCGTCACCGAGGACAAGGCGATGTTCATCCATCACCACAACGTCTCCGGTGCCAAGGACGAGATCGTTCCTCTTCAGATCGACCTCCTGCGCTTCTCCGACACCGCAGGCAACGAGCACGAAGCCGCGATCAACTGGCTCGCCGACGCCGGCCTGACCACCGGTTACCCGGACGGTACCTACCGTCCGCTCGGCTCGGTCAACCGCGACGCGATGGCGGCCTTCCTCTACCGCCTCGCCGGTGAGCCCACCTACGTGGCTCCGACCGTTTCACCGTTCAAGGACATCAACTCCACGACGAAGTTCTACAAGGAGATGTCCTGGCTCGCATCGACGGGTATCACCACGGGCTACAGCGACGGCACCTACCGTCCGCTCGCCCCGGTGAACCGCGATGCGATGGCTGCCTTCATGAACCGGTTCGCCGGTGAGTACTGC
>JASLAA010000158.1 GCA_030147325.1 Arthrobacter sp.
GGTCCCTGGCTGCCGGCCTGATCGATCCTCAAGAAGGAGAAGTATGAGTAAGTCATACCGTCGGAAGGCAGGATCGGCAGCGCTCGCTACGCTCACCGGCATCGTCCTGGCTTCCAGCATGGTGACGCCCGCCTCTGCAGTAGAGGGCGCATCACAGGGGGAACCGACCGCACAGGGCCTGGGGTCGGAGGTTCGTCCCGATGTGAAGATCGCGGAGGGACTGCGCTCCACGACCGGACAGGTGTCGGTCTTCGTCCAGTTCGAGGGTGCAGGAGCCTTCGAACAGACGCAGCCGGCGGAGGTCAGGGCAGGCCTGGCCGCTCCGGTCCGTGACGTCGCGCGCGTTCAGGGCATCCGCGACGGAATCGAGCAGCAGGCGGAGTCCGTTGCTGCCGAGGCCGAGGCGACCAGCCTCTACACCACGACCAACACCATCCCGGGCGTCGCCATCACGGGCGATGCGGAGCAGATCCGCGCCCTGGCCTCCCGCCCCGACGTGAAGAAGATCACCGGCATCGTGCCGAAGACCCTCGACAACAAGGGCGGCGTCATCGACACCAGGGCCCTGGCGTCCTGGGTCGAGCGCGACGAGACCGGTGAGGGCGTCACCATTGCCGTCCTCGACACCGGACTGGACTACACCCACGCAGGATTCGGCGGCCCCGGTACGCCTGAGGCCTTCGCAGCAGCGCGGGCGCTGCCGACCATCCCCGACCCCAGCCTCGGACTGTACGACCCGGCGAAGTTCATCGGTGGGTACGACCTCGTCGGTGACGACTACAACGCCGATCCGAACGCCGACAACTACAGCCCCGTGCCCCGTCCTGACGGCAACCCGCTCGACTGCGAGAGCCACGGTTCGCACGTGGCCGGCACCGCCGCCGGCTACGGAGTGAACGACGACGGATCGACCTTCGACGGCGACTATTCCACCCTCACCGCCGAGCAGGTCAATGCCATGCGCATCGGCCCCGGCACCGCTCCGGAGGCGGGCCTCGTCAGCATCCGTGTCTTCGGCTGCACAGGCTCGAGCGAGGTCGTCGGCCAGGCCCTCGACTTCGTCCTCGATCCGAACGGTGACGGTGACTTCTCCGACCGCGCCAATGTGGTCAACATGTCGCTCGGTTCCGACTTCCCCGCCTACGACGACCCCGAGAACGACATCGTCAACGCCCTCACGGCTCAGGGCATCTTGTCCGTCGTCTCCTCCGGCAATGACGGTGATGTGTTCGACATCGGCGGCACCCCGGGCAGCGCCGCATCGGCTCTGACGGTTGCCAACTCGGTCGGCTCGCAGGTGACCCTGGACGGAATCGACATCCTTGCCCCCGCCGACGTCGCAGGACGAGCGGCCGGCCAGTACAGCGCCAACTTCAAGACGTACAGCGCCGCCACCGAGGAGGAGCTGACCGGCGAGGTCGTCGTCGCCCCCGTGGCGAACAAGTTCGGCTGCCAGCCCTTCGAAGCGGGATCACTCGCCGGGAAGTGGGTCTGGCTCCAGTGGGAGGAGAACGGCGCCTTCCCCTGTGGCTCGGTTGCCCGCTTCAATAACGCCGAGGCCGCCGGAGCAACCGGTGTCGTCCTCGACTCGCCCCGTTCGGTCTTCGCCTCGGGCATCGCCGGCAACGAGACCATCCCTGGCGTGCAGTTCAACGCCGAGTTCTCCGAGCGCCTGCGCCCCGCCGCTGAGGCCGGGACCCTCACGGTCCGCCTCGATCCCGAACTCCAGGGAACCGCTGGAGGGGCGTCCAACGCGCTGGACACGCTGAATGCCAGCTCGTCGCGTGGCGTCCACGGCTCCAATGGTGTGGTCAAGCCCGATGTCGCCGCTCCCGGCACGTCCATCGGTTCGGTCGAGGTCGGCACGGGCAACCTGCCGTCCGTGAAGTCGGGAACCTCGATGGCCGCCCCGAATGTCGCTGGGATCGCCGCGCTGCTTGTCGGCGCCACCAACTACAACCCGTACCAGATCAAGAGCGTCATCATGAACACGGCGACGCACGACATCCTCACGGCCGGCGGTGACGTCTACGCTCCGAACCGCACCGGTTCGGGCCGCGTCGACGCGCTCGATGCGCTCGGGGCGGGCTCGCTCGCCTACGCGACCGAGGACCCCGCGCTCACCACGGTCAGCTTCGGTGTCCTCGAGATCGCGACCGACCCCATCTCGATCGTCAAGCAGATCACGGTCGAGAACCGCACGAATGCAGTCGCCAACTACACGGCTGAGTACCTCGAAGCCACCGAGATGCCGGGCGTGGACGTCGCGGTCACCGCGACGGACACGGGCTCGACCAGTGCCGATGTCCCCGCGAATGCCACGGCGACCTTCGACGTCACCTTGACGATCGCTGATCCGACCGCCCTCGCTAAGTCACTCGATCCGGCCGCCGAGCAGTTCCAGCTCGAGGTCCCGCGCCAGTTCATCGCGGACGCCTCGGGTCGCGTCGAGTTCACCAGCCCGACCGCCTCGACCCTTCGGGTGCCGGTGCACGCCGCGCCGAAGCCGACGGCGGACCTCACAGCCGGCGTCAACATCCCGTTCGACACCCCGTCGGATCTCGTCAGTGACCTCACGTTCTCGGGTCGCGGCCTTGCACAGGGCGGCGAGGACTCGTTCTACGCCTCGGTGGCCTCGCCGTTCGTGCTCGGGGCTGAGAGCCCTCGCCAGGAGGTTCTGCCGCTCGAGTCGCTGTACGCCTACGACCTCAAGGCCGTCGGCGCTTCGTCGACGGTGCCGGGTCTGATCGCCGCCGGCGAGGATCCCCTGGAGGACGGCACGCTGTCCTTCGGTATCAGCACCTGGGAGAACTGGAACACACTCACGAGTGCGATCCAGATCGAGATCGACGCCGACAACAACGACGAGGCGGACTTCATCGCCATCACCGGTCGCGCGGCAGATCTGGACCTCGTCCTCGTCGATCTGTACAGCCTGAACGATGACGGCTCGATCGGTGAATACGTCGACGGTGGTATCGCCAACAACGTGTTCGGTGACGTCGACACCAACCTGCTGGACTCGAACGTTGTCGTGCTGCCCCTCCCGGTGGCCAAGATGGGCCTCGATCTGGCAGCAGGCGGGGATATCGCCTACCGCGTCCTGACCCAGAGTGCGTTCAGTGTCGACGAGGACGGGCAGAACGTACCCGTCGACTCGACGGACTGGATCGACTTCAGCGTCGCCGAGCCCGCCCTCTGGTTCGAGGGTGATTCCCCCGACGTCAGTTACATCGTCGGCGACGGCGCCTCGCTGCGGGTCCACCGCACTGCCGGGGACGCGACGAGCAAGGCCCTCTTCCTGCACCACCACAACGCCTCCGGTGAGCGGGACGAGATCCTGGCCGTCCAGCAGGGCGAGCTCCGTTTCTCCGATACCGCGGGCAACGAGCACGAAGCCGCGATCAACTGGCTCGCCGACGCCGGCCTGACCACCGGTTACCCGGACGGTACCTACCGTCCGCTCGGCTCGGTCAACCGCGACGCCATGGCCGCATTCCTCTACCGCCTCGCGGGAGAGCCTGCGTACCAGGCACCGGCTGCCTCGCCGTTCAAGGACATCAACCCCAATACGAAGTTCTACAAGGAGATGTCCTGGCTCGCATCGACGGGTATCACCACGGGCTACAGCGACGGCACCTACCGTCCGCTCGCCCCGGTGAACCGCGATGCGATGGCTGCCTTCATGAACCGGTTCGCCGGTGAGTACTGC
>JASLAA010000199.1 GCA_030147325.1 Arthrobacter sp.
TCAGTGCGCTTTTGTTCGGCACTTATTGTTTTACAAGGAGCGTTTACGAGATAACCCTGTATCCTCGGCCCGCTTCCCCTGTCGCGACTAACATCGTCGAAACCTGTCATCCCCATGTTCAGTTATCAAGTGATTCCTGCGCCGCCCGACCCAGCGGCCGCTCGACTCGACCATTCTAGCGCATCTTCGCGCGTCCTACCGGTGCTTCGCCACGGGAGAACGGACGCGTGCTACTGGCCCACCGTGATGCCCAGGACGACGATCGGTGACTGCCAGAGCCGGACGACGACGAAGGCGAGGGTGACGAACGCGATGCCCAGTGCTGCCAGGGCCGTGGTGGCAGCGTGTTTGCGACGGAAGCTCCACCAGAAGACCGCGATGTTCATCAGCACCATGACGGGCGAGATCCACACGAGGACCTGCGCCAGGTAGATGTAGACGAGGAAGACGAACGGGATCAGGGAGAGGATGCCGATCGGCACCACGATGAACAGCAGGACCAGGTCGACCACAGCGCCTACGGTGACCCACCACGGACGGCGGTGTGTCAGCTCGGACGGCTCGGGCTCCTCGTCGGCGTCGTCCTGCGCGTCCCAGAAGACATCGCTCACGCCCCGAGGTTCTTCTCGCGCATGGCGCGCAGCGCCTCCCTGTTGTCCTGCTTCTCGCGCAGGGTCTGACGCTTGTCGTAGTCGCGCTTGCCCCGGGCGACTGCGATCTCGACCTTGGCCCTGCCGTTGAGGAAGTACAGCTGGAGCGGGACGAGGGTGAACCCGGACTCGCGGATCTTCTGCGAGATCTTCGTCAGCTCCTCGCGGTGCAGGAGCAACTTCCTCCTTCGACGGGCCGCATGGTTCGTCCAGCTGCCCTGCGAGTACTCGGAGATGTGAATACCCTCGAGCCAGAGTTCGTCACCGTAGAAGATCGCATAGCCGTCGAGCAGGGATGCGCGTCCCGCGCGCAGTGACTTCACCTCGGTGCCCATGAGGGCGAGGCCGGCCTCGTAGGTGTCGAGCACGGCGTAGTCGTGGTAAGCCTTCCGATTGGTGGCCACCACTTTCCGGCCACTTTCCTTCGGCACGGCGAAACTCCTTCTTGCGACACTGCTACGGACGGCGGTCCGCGGGAGGACAGTGCCTACCATCCTACGACCTAGAGCAGGCCGATCGGGTCCACGAGGGTGCCGTTCAGCATGGTCTCGAAGTGCAGGTGGCAGCCTGTCGAATTGCCCGTGGTACCGGTGTACCCGATCAGCTGACCGGCACTCACCCGCTGCCCGACGGAGACGACGAAGCTCGTCAGGTGGTAGTAGTTCGTCGCGAGCGCGTTGCCCCCGACGACTCCGTGATTGAGGACGATCCGATTGCCGGCCCCCGGCAGGGCGCTCGAGTCGGCGTACCAGACCTCACCCGCCGCCGGAGCGTAGAGGGGGGTACCGCAGCCGACCCCGTAGTCGATTCCGGTGTGCATGTAACCGCCGGTGCCGTTGAAGTCGATGGTCCCGATCGGCGTCGTACGCCAACCGAACCCGGAACTGACGGGCGCATTCACCGGAGAGTTCAGGCCGAACGCGCTCGGGTTGGACGGCGCCGCCGCCGGAGGCTCCACGATCTGCGGAGCCACGGGCGCGACCGGCGCCACGGGCTCGGGCTGGACAGGGGCCGGAGCGGGCTGGTTCGCCACCGCGGCCTCCGCAGCACGTCGCGCTGTCTCCGCAGCGGCGGCGGCTTCGGCCGCCGCTTCGGCCTCTGCCTGGCGCCGCGCCTGCTCGGCGGCCGCCGCAGCCTCCGCCTCGGCGCGGAGCCGCGCCTGCTCCGCTTTTTGCCGCGCCTCCTCGGCCTTTCGGGCTTCCTCGAGCTGGCGGCGCTGGCGCTCGGCGATATCGGCGTTGACCTGCTGCTGCGCCTGTTCGACACTCGCGAGCTTGGCCTCGATGACCGGCTTCTGCTTTTGGAGCTTCGCGGACAGCGCGGATGTGTCGGCCACGAGCTTGTCCACCTTGGACTTCTCGTCCGCCGCCGCATCCCGTGCCGACTGCTCGGCAGCCAGGGCGCCGTCGGCCTTCTCCTTCAACCTGCTGATCTCGGCCTCGACGGCGACCAGACGGGCCTGGCTGTTCACATTGGTGGCGTTCTGTTCGGACAGGCGCTGCATCGCGGCGTTCTGGCTTCTGAGTGCCTGGTCCACCATGTCCATCGACTGGGTGAAGTCCTCGATCCCCTCCGCCCCGAGGAGCAGCGAGACGTTCGTCGGCACGCCGCCGTTCTTGTAGGCCTCCGTGGCGATCTGTCCGATGACCACGCGCGTCCTGTCCATCTCCTGCTCGTCGGCGCGCAGTTCCTCCGTGAGCTTGTTCTTCGTCTGCTGTGCCAGCTCGACGCGGACGGCAAGGGCGCTCACCTCGTCCGCTGCCGTTTGCACGCGGCTCTGCGCGTCCGCGAGCGACTGCTGGGCACCGGGCAATTCGCTCTGGTACGTGCGCAGCGTACCGATGGTCTCGGCGATGTCGGAATCCAGGTACTCCATGGACTGCTGGACCTCGGAGATCTCGTTCTCGAGGGCGCTCTTCCTGTCGTCGAGCTCGTCGGCGGCCACGGGTGTCGTGAAGCCGAGTGCGAGCGCGACGACGAGGGCGATGGAACCGCCTGCAGTACCTCGGACGATGACGGACCCCGCGTCCTGTCGCGCCCACCAGGTTCCTGCTGGGCGCATGTGTCCCCGGATATTGAGCGGCATGCTGTCAGACCTTTACGTAGCGTCGAAGGGTGAGCAGGGATGAGAGCCCTGCCAGGACGGCCCCGAGCAGGATCAGCGCGGGAACCAGGATGAGGACCTGTTGTGAGGAGATGAAGGCGGTCTGCGGGAACGTGTTCACGAGCCAGCCGTCGATCACGAACCGCGAGGTTCCCCACAGGGTGGCGGAGGCGAGCACGGCGCCGATCACGGCGGCGATGACGCCCTCCAGGACGAAGGGCAACTGGATCACGGCCTTCGAGGCTCCGACGAGGCGCATGATCCCCGTCTCGCGTCGGCGGCTGAATGCCGACAGCCTGATGGTCGTCGCGATCAGCAGGATGGCACAGAACGTCATGATGCCCGCGATGACCAGCGCGACGACGGAGGCCCAGTTCATGTACCGGAAGATCGCCTCGAGGAAGTCGCGCTGATCGCTCACTGCGTCCACGCCGGCTTCCGACGAGAATGCCTCGTTGATGACCTCGTACTTCTCGGCGTCGACGAGGCTGACCCTGAACGACTCGGGTAGCTGGTCCGCGGTCACGGAGTCGACGATCGGCGAGTTCGCGAACTGGTCGCGGAAGTGGCCGAGGGCCTCCTCCTGAGACTCGTAGGTGACGGTGTCCACATAGGGGGCGAACTGCTCGGACTCCAGTTTCGCCTGGATCGCGGACCGTTGCTCCTCCGTGACGGGTCCCGTGGCGCAGCTCGTCTCGGAGGAGTTGTCGACGCAGAGGTAGATGGTCACCTGGACGCGGTCGTACCAGTAGCCCTTCATCTGGTTGATCTGCAGCTGGAACAGACCCGCCGCACCGACGAAGGTCAGCGAGATGAAGGTCACCAGGATCACCGAGGTGACCATCGACAGGTTCCTGCGGATGCCCGAGCCGATCTCGGACAGGATGAACGCGAACCTCACTCGGCCACCGCTGCTTCGCCGATGTAAATGCCCTGGGCGTCGTCGCGCACCACGGAGCCGTTGCGCAGTTCGACGACGCGCTTGCGCATCGTATCGACGATGTCGTCGTCGTGGGTGGCCATCACCACCGTCGTGCCGTTCTGGTTGATCCGGTCGAGGACCTTCATGATGCCCATCGACGTCGTCGGGTCCAGGTTTCCGGTGGGCTCATCGGCGAGGAGGATGCCGGGGCGGTTGACGATCGCCCGGGCGATCGCCACGCGCTGCTGCTCGCCGCCGGAGAGCTCATGCGGCATGCGGTTGTTCTTTCCCTCGAGGCCCACGGTGGCGAGGACGTCGGGCACCGTTTCACGGATGACCGCGCGGCTCCTGCCGATGACCTGCATGGCGAAGGCCACGTTGGAGAAGACGGTCTTGTTGGGCAGCAGGCGGAAGTCCTGGAAGACGACACCGATCCCGCGACGAAGCCGAGGCACGCGCCAGCTGGGGATGTTGGCGACGTTCTGGCCTGCCACATAGACGGCACCCCTCGAGGCGCTGTCCTCCTTGAGGACGAGCCGGATGAACGTCGACTTGCCCGAGCCGGAGGCACCGACGAGGAAGACGAACTCGCCGCGGTCCACGTCGAGGGAGACGGAATCGAGGGCTGGCTGCGACTTCTGGTCGTAAGTCTTGGTGACGTTGTCGAATCTGATCATGATCACTCTGCGCCCATGGTGTTCCGCCGGGGCACGGGCATTTGCTGGGGGAAGGAAGCGCCGGCTTCTCGACTATAACGACGGCGTCACGAACGACCCGTCACTGCACGGGTGTGTCGCGTGCGTTCGTGAATCGCCCCGCGAACCCGCGGGGATACCCCTAGGAGGCGTCGTTCCGGTTGTTCGTCCGCCAGCGGATGCCCGCGTCGATGAAGTCGTCGATCTCGCCGTCGAACACGGACGAGGTGTTTCCCACCTCGTGGTTCGTGCGGAGATCCTTGACCATCTGGTACGGATTGAGCACGTAGGAACGCATCTGGTCACCCCACGAGGCCTTCACATCTCCTGCGAAGGCCTTCTTCTCCGCGTCCTCCTCCTGCTTCTTCAGCAGGAGGAGCCTGGACTGGAGGACGCGCATGGCGGCCGCGCGGTTCTGGATCTGTGACTTCTCGTTCTGCATGGACACCACGGTGCCGGTGGGCAGGTGGGTCAGGCGTACCGCCGAGTCGGTGGTGTTGACGGACTGCCCGCCAGGACCCGATGAGCGGAACACATCGACGCGGACCTCGTTGTCCGGCACCTCGATGACATCGGTCTGCTCGATCAGCGGGATGACCTCGACGGCCGCGAAGGACGTCTGACGCCTGCCCTGGTTGTCGAAAGGGCTGATACGGACCAGGCGATGCGTCCCTGCCTCGACGGAAAGCGTACCGAAGGCATAGGGGGCCTTGACCTCGAAGGTCGCCGACTTCAGTCCGGCCTCCTCCGCATAGGAGGTGTCGAGGACCTGCGTCGGATACCCGTGTCGCTCGGCCCAGCGCAGATACATCCGCAGGAGCATCTCGGCGAAGTCGGCGGCGTCCACTCCCCCGGCGCCGGACCGGATGGTGACGACGGCTTCCCGCTCGTCCCATTCGCCGGCGAGCAGCGTCACGATCTCGAGGTCGTCGAGCGACTTGCTCAGGGAGACGAGTTCCTTCTCGGCTTCCGCGAGCGACTCCTCGTCCCCTTCATCCTGCCCGAGTTCCACCAGGACCTCGAGGTCATCGATGCGGCTCTCCAGGGTCTCGAGCCGCTCGAGGGCGGACTGCCGATGCGAGAGTCTGGACGTGATCTTCTGTGCCGCCGCAGGATCGTCCCACAGGTTCGGCTCCCCTGCCTCCTCGCTCAGCTCGCCGATGTCCTTACGGATACCCTCGACGTCGGAAACCTGCTCGATGGACTGGTATTTCGCACGAAGTGCGCGGATCTCTGCGGGAAAATCAGTGGCTGCCATGGTCGTTCCAGCCTACGTCATGCTGGCTGGCCGCCCGGGGGCGCGCGGGCGGAGCGTCGGGCTGTCCAGCACCCCCGGCCCGTCCTCCATCCGCGGTCAGCGCGTCAGCTCCGCCCGGGCGCCTGCCTGGGCGACGACGGTGATCCCCTCGGGGACCAGGAAGTTGACGATCGGTGGACGCACGACGGCGGTGAGGACGACGCGCGCGGTCCGTCCATCAGGCGCTCCCGTCGCAGGATCGACGGTCAGGCCCTCGAAGCGGGCGGCTGCGCCCGTGACGGTGAGGTAGGCGGCGGTGGCTTCCTCCACGTCGGACCCCGCCAGCGCGGGAAGAGGCGCTGCCGCCCCGGCACTGCCGGCCCCGACGTCGATGCTGTAGTTGTCAGCGGCTGCGAGCGCCGCGCCATCAGCAGCCGAGAGCAGCTTCTTGTGCTCTATATATACGGAGGAAACCGCCAGCACGATTGTGACGACGAGCAGCGAGATCAGCAGATACCCGATGATCAGCACCCCGACCTGACCGTCCTCCTGATCCGGGTGACTTCGATCCTCCGCGTGCCTCCCGGCAGTCGAGCACACCCGCTCGAGGCGCCGCAGCGCGCACCGCCGATCCCCTGCCGGGACGACCGCCGGCATCAGCCGAACCGCTCCACGATCTGGGTGGACACCGCATCCACCGTGGCCGCCGACGGGGCGGGACCCCCGACGGCGGGAACCAGCGGGAGCGGCACATCGAGGGTGACGACCACGGTCACCGTGGAACCCGGCGCCAGGCACTCCTCGCTGCAGGTGATCTCCACGGCGGCCTGCTCCTCGGCGAAGCCGAAGTCCGCCAG
The DNA here is from genome assembly GCA_030147325.1 of Arthrobacter sp. Taxonomy (GTDB): domain Bacteria; phylum Actinomycetota; class Actinomycetes; order Actinomycetales; family Micrococcaceae; genus Arthrobacter_D. The sequence continues at coordinate 6,466 of JASLAA010000199.1, forward strand.
CGCGATGCGCGCCGCCTCACGGGCTCGCTCATCGGCTTCCCCGGGCGCGGACGCGTCGACGTAGACCTTCGCAGCCTGATCCGCCGCGCCCACGACGGCGAAGGACCCGCCCTGCACCTGGCCCACGGTGAGCACCAGATAGACGACAGGGACCAGGAGCAGGACGCCGAGGAACACGAACTCGACGACGGCGCTTCCGTCCTCGCTTCGTGCTGCGACCCTCCGACCATGCCGTCGTAGAGCGCCTTCGGTGCGGACCGCTGGGACGCCGCTCCGCTCCGGGCTGCCGGTGAGACGGTCATGCAGGAAGGGCAGCATGTCCGCGCACCTCCATCGCGCCCGCGGGACCGATGAAGCCGATGACGGGCAGGGGCGCTCTCACCACGACCTCCAGCGTCCGCACGCCGCCGACCGTGCTCTCTCCAATGGTGATGTCGGATCCGTAGGCATCGGCGAGAGAACCGCGGATCAGTTCCTCGGTACGCCCGACGGCCTCCTCGGGGCTGCGGTCGGCGAGGGTCCCGTATCGGGCACCCGATGCGGCTGCGTCGATCAAAGTGTTGCGTACATGCAGGACAAGGGTCAGTTGGAGGATGGCGATGAAGATGACCGTCAGGAGCCCTCCGATGAGAGCGAAATCGACGACCGCGGCTCCTCGTTCGCGGTTCTCAGGTCGTCCTGCACTCCTCGGGCGCCGGCGCACTGGGAACTCCTAGGGGGAGACCTGGTCGATCGCCTGGTTGAAGAGGCCCTCCAATGCCGGCCCCGCGATCGCCAGGAGCGCAGCGACCAGGACGGCGGACATCAGTGTGATCATGACCCACCCGGGGACATCACCACGTTCCTGGTCCTCCCGCGGCGGAAGCAGCGCCGTGACTGTCGCAAGCACCAAGAGGGTGATGCGGAACGTGCCGGTCAGGATCTTCATGGGGGTTCCTTGTCGTAGTGGATGGGCGATGGTCTGCAGGTCAGAACCCGAGGTTGATGAGGGCGATCCCGGGGTACACGGCGAACAGGACGGTCAGCGGAAGGACGCCGAACACCAGGGGCACCATCATGGCGATCTCCTTCTTGCCGGCGGATTCCATCAGCTCGCGTTTGGCCAGGTCGCGGACGTCCTGCGCCTGCGCGCGCAGGACGTCCGCGAGCGGTGTACCGCGCTGGACTGCGACGGTGATTCCGTCGACGAAGCGGGCAAGCGGAGCGAGCCGCGTGCGGTGGGAGAAGTCCTGCAGCGCGTCGACGAGCGGCTCGCCCGCCCTGGTCGCGGCGAGGACCAGCGCGAATTCGCCGGCGAGCTCGCCGTTCGCAGTCCTGCAGATACGCTCGAGGGCGCCGGTAGTGCTCTCCCCGGCCGATACCGCGAGCGCCATGAGTTCGGCGAGGCTCGGGAACTCGGCGAGCATCCGCGCCTCGCGCCGGCTGACCTCGGCCGAGAGCGCATAGTCCCTTCCCACGAAGCCCATGAGGGCGCAGCCGAGGACGATGACGACAGCCAGCACGAGGTTCGCAGACCCGGAGGCGGCCAGGAGAACCATCACGAGGGTCGATCCGGCAAGCCCCGCTGCTGCCCAGAGCAGCTGCTGCGCCCTGAAATCGCTGGTGGTCTGCCCCCTGCCCGCTTGGGCGAGACGCCGGGCGAGAGTTGCCGCTGCCGGATTGAACCGATGCGACCACGCCACCGCATCCGCCAGGAGAGGTCGCAGGATCCGTTCGAGCGGTCCGAAGGGAGTCACGTTGCGCGGAGTGTCGGCGAGCAGGCTCGACCGCACGTCGACGGCGCGAAGCTGGGGCGCGATCCGATCCGTCAACGACATCGGGCGCATCACCGGAAGCCGCACGAGAACCAGCCACAGTCCACTTCCCAGGACGATGCCGCACAGGGCAGCCAGTGCCGCAGCAGGATTCATCGCAGGACCCGGGCGTCTTCCGGCAGGGCCCCGATGCGGAGCATGACCCGGTAGCAGATCACCGACACGGCCAATCCTCCCAGCAGGACCGCAACCCCTCCGGCCGAGTTGTACGCCCGCACCGCCTCCGGCCTGGTGGCCAGCAGCAGAAGGACGAACCACGGGGCAGCGACAGCGAGCCGGGCCGCGTTGACGGTCCACGACTGCCGGGCCTCGAGTTCGCTGCGCGTACGTGCTGAGTCCCGCAGGAACTCCGACAAGGTGCCCAACAGACGCCCGAGGTCAGACCCGCCGACCTCCCGCGTCATCCGCAGGGCCTCGACGATGCGGTCGGCCACGGGATCCGCGAGCCGCTCCTTCAGCCGGTTCAAGGCGTCGTCGAAGCGGCCACCGGCCCGATAGTCGGAACCGAAGGCGCGGAAGGCGGGCCGCAGCTCCACGGGGCCCTTCTCGCCGAGCTGGATGAGCGCCTCGGGAAGGGACAGCCCGGCCCTGATGGCCGAGCGGAGATGATCCACGACATCCGGCCACACCTCGCGGAGGGACGCGGTCCGTCGGAGGGCGCGCCACTTGACGATCGAGAACGGCAGGAAGCCGCCGAACAGAGCGAAACAGAGGGCGATCGGCACGGAGCCGGTCAGCACGAAGCCGAGCAGCAGGACGAAGACGCCCACGACACCGCACGTTGCCAGTAGTCCCTTCGAGGAGACCCGTTCGACTCCGGCGCGCAGGAGCATCTCGTCGAGGAAACGCCGTCTCGCGGTGGTCTTGCCCTGACTGGTCGGCCGCTCCCAGCAGGACCACCAGACCAGGAAGAGCCCGGCACCGAGCAGGACGCCGAGTGCGGTACTCACGGTCGCACCGCGAGGAGAGCGGCGACATCGACGCCTGCAGCAGCGAACTTGTCCTCCGCCGGCATTCCGCTGGCCGTCACCCGGAGTTCTCCGTCGACCCGTCTGAAGACGTGGGAGGACTCGATCACCCCGTTCTCGACTCGCCGCCCCAGGGCCATGATCTCGGTGACCCGGCGTTGGCCACCCGTGGCGCGCGTGCAATGGACCACGAGGTCGATGCACGAAGCGACTGTCGGTACGACGAAGCTACTGGAGATGTTCTCTCCGGCCAGGAGTGGAAGGGTGCAGATCTTCGTGATCGCGTCATGGGCATTGTTGGCATGGACACTGCACATCCCGGGAAGGCCGCTGTTCAAAGCGATGAGCATGTCCAGGCTCTCGGCCTCGCGCACCTCGCCGACGATGAGGCGATCCGGTCGCATCCTCAGCGCCTCCTTCACCAGGCGCCGCAGGGGAATCTCCCCGTGCCCCTCGAGGTTGGGTTGCCGACACTGCAGGCCGACCACGTCGCGTAGGGGAAGTTGCAGTTCGAAGATCTCCTCGACCGTGATGACACGTTCCCGTGGGCCGATGGAGGCCCCCAGGCAGTTGAGCATCGTGGTCTTTCCCGCCTGGGTCGCGCCGGAGACGAGGATGTTGAGGCCGCTGGCGACCGCGGCGCCGAGGAACCGCGCCGCGTGGGGAGAGAGCGACCCCAACTCGACGAGATGCTCGAGCCTCGAGGCCCGCGCGATGAACTTCCGGATGTTGACGGACCAGTGCTTCCGGGTCACGTCGGGAATGACGACGTGGAGGCGGGATCCGTCGGGAAGGGAGGCATCGACGAACGGGGACGAAAGATCGAGGCGCCGCCCCGACGACTTCAGCATCTTCTCCACGAGGTCCCGTACCTGCTGATCGGTCAGCGAGAGGGCTGTGAGTTCCGACTCGCCGTTCCGCGCGATGTACACCTCGGACGGAGCATTGATCCAGACCTCCTCCACGGTGGGGTCATCGAGGAAGGGCTGCAGCGCCCCGAACCCGGCAACGGCGTCGTAGATCTGTTTGCGCGCGGTGTCGAGCTTGCCGAGGGCCGGAAGCACACCGAGGACCGAGCGTTCTTCGTAGTCGGCGACGGCGTCGTCGACCAGAAGCTGTACCTCGGCGATCTGACGGCTTGGATCGAGGCCGCGCCTGCGGATGAGCTCCCGCACCTCGCCCTCGACCAAGCGCACTGCGTCCATTGTCATCCCTCAGGTGGCGGTACACCGTCGTCGTCGGTGCGGCGCGAGCCCTGATTGCCGGCGCCGAGACTCACCCTACTGAACCGGGTTCGGTACGACCAGAGTCGCTCTCGCCTGTGGGTATCGGAGCAGGTACCCACCCGACCACCGGAAACCTGCGTCTTGCGTCGACACACCGGCCCGGTTAGCGCGAGATCCGCAGGTTTTCCCTAAGATTCTGCTTTCACTTTCGGAACGCCAGTAACACTGGTCACAGCGCGGTAGTCTGGCCGGGATTCAACCAGATGGCTGACGCCCGGATTCTGCTGGAGAAACCCGTGACCTTGCCTTACCCTGCTCGGCTGCTGTGCGCCGTAGCGCTGTCCTTCGGTCTCCTGGGCAGTGCGGTTCCCGCAGTTGCTCTCGAAACCACCCCCGCTCCGACCCCAACTACTACGGCTACGGCTACGGCTACGGCTACGGCCCCCCCGTCGGCCGCACCCGAGGCCTTGACCCCACCTGAAGCGGAAGCGGTGGCCCCGCCGACCCAACCCGCTGCCGGAACTGCGAGCGATACGGCAAACAGTCCACCGGCTACCCCGATGCCCGCACCCGCGGATGTCCCGTCCGTCACCAAGGATGAGATCACCTCCTTCGTGCCGGACCTGAACTGGAATCCGCTCGACGACCCGAATTCGAACGCCCGGTACGGCGAGCACTTCGC
>JASLAA010000225.1 GCA_030147325.1 Arthrobacter sp.
GAGGATGGTCTCGTGGAACAGGTGCCCGTCCTGCGTCACCATTCCGAGCGTGTGCCGCATCGACGCGAAGGTGACGTCGCGGACGTCCGTCCCGGCCAGGCGCACGGCGCCGCTGTCGACGTCGTACAGGCGCGCGAGAAGTTGGGCGATGGTCGACTTGCCGGCCCCCGAGGTGCCGACCAGCGCCACGGTCTGGCCCGGTTCGATCCGGAAGGAGACGCCGTGCAGGACCTCCTCGCCACCGCGGGTGTCGAGCGTCGAGACCTCCTCCAGCGACGCGAGGGAGACCTTGTCCGCCGATGGGTAGGCGAAGCGCACGTCGTCGAACTCGACCGCCACCGGGCCGGCGGGGACGCCGACGGCGTCGGGCTTCTCACGGATGAGCGGCTCGAGGTCCAGCACCTCGAAGACGCGCTCGAAACTCACCACGGCGCTCATGATCTCCACGCGGGCGTTGGCGAGGCTGGTCAGCGGGGCGTAGAGGCGCGTCAGCAGGAGGGCGAGTGTGACGACCTCACCCGTGTTGAGCTGCCCCTGCAGGGCGAGGAAACCGCCGAGGCCGTAGACCAGGGCGAGCGCCAGCGCCGAGACGAGCATCAGGGCCGTGAAGAACACGAACTGCAGCATCGCGGTCCGCACGCCGATGTCCCGGACGCGCGCTGCACGGACACGGAACTCCTCGGCCTCCTCGTCGGGCCTGCCGAAGAGCTTGACCAGGGTGGCGCCGGGCGCGGAGAACCGTTCCGTCATCTGCGTGCTCATGGCGGAGTTGTGGTCCGCGGCCTCCCGGCGGAGGGCAGCGAGGCGGCTGCCCATGCGGCGGGCGGGGACGAGGAACACGGGCAGCATGACGACGGCGAGCACAGTGACGATCCACGACGTGCTGAGCATCACGATCAGCGTGAGGGCCAGGGCCACGATGTTGGTCACGACCCCGGAGAGGGTGCCGCTGAAGGCCTGCTGCGCGCCGATCACGTCATTGTTCAGGCGGCTCACCAGGGCACCGGTGCGTGTCCGGGTGAAGAACGCTATGGGCATCTTCTGCACGTGGTTGAAGACCGCCGTGCGGAGGTCGAGGATGACGCCCTCGCCGATCCGCGCGGAGTACCAGCGGGTCACCAGGGACACCGCGGCATCGGCGACGGCGACCAGCGCGATGACGACGGCGAGCCGCAGGACCGTCCCCGATTCGCCCTGGGCCACGATCACGTCGACGACCTGGCCTGCGAGCACCGGTGTCGCCACGGCGAGGAAGGCGCCCACCACGGACAGGAGGATGAACAGCAGCAGCTTCGTCCGATAGGGCACCGCGAAGGTCATGATGCGTCGGACGGATTCCCGGGAGAAACCGTGCTTGCCGTCCTTCGCCGTCGAGATCTTGTACAGCGAGCTCCAGGCCGCGCCCTCCATGCTCATAGCGATTCCTTCCTCGAATGCCAGCTCAAGCTTAGGGGGCCGGCCGCTGGACCCCCGCCGCAATACTTCGGAACAATAAGTGGGTGCCCCGGTGTTCACCTCGGTAGTGTTCAGCACCGGCCCTGGTGGGTCGAGGCGGAGGCGACTCCCGCCGCCTCATACCTTCTCCGGAACCCACCGCGTCCTCCGCCCCCGACCGAAGGAATCCCCATGAGCTACCGCCTCTCCATCCTTGGCGCCACCGCTGCCCTCAGCCTCGCGCTCACCGGCTGCGGCTCCTCGTCGACGCCTGCCGGGGAGAGCGGCTCCTCCGAGTCCGGCGCACCGTCATCCCTCCAGGAGATCCAGGACTCCGGCGTGCTGACGGTCGGGACCGAGGGGACCTACCGCCCCTTCAGCTTCCATGAGGGCGGCAGCGGGCCGCTGACCGGATACGACGTCGAGGTCATCACCGCGGTCGCGGAGCGGATGGGCGTCGAGGCCGAGTTCCAGGAGACGCAGTGGGACGCCATCTTCGCGGGCCTCGAGGCGGGACGCTTCGACGTCATCGCCAATCAGGTGAGCATCACCGACGAGCGCAAGGAGACCTACGACTTCTCCGAGCCGTACACGGTGAGTTCCGGCGTCATCGTCACGACGGCGGACAACGCCGATATCTCCTCGTTCGAGGACCTCGCCGGCAAGACGACCGCACAGTCGCTGACGAGCAACTGGAACGAGCTGGCGAAGGAGAGCGGCGCGAACGTCGAGCCGGTGGAGGGCTGGGCGCAGTCCATCACACTCCTCGAGCAGGGACGCGTGGACGCCACCATCAACGACGAGCTGACGTACCTCGACTACCAGAAGACCGACGCCAACGAGGGCATCAAGATCGCCGCGACCACGGAGGAGACCTCCCAGAGCGCTGTCGCCGTCCGCAAGGGCAGCACCGAACTGGTGGACGCGATCGACACGGCCCTCGGCGAACTGCGCGCCGACGGGACGCTCGCCGAGATCTCCGAGAAGTACTTCGGCACCGACGTCAGCGAGTGATGCCGGCGCGCGGCCTGCCACTGCCCGCCGAGCACCCTGACCGGAGGAGCTGATCGATGGACTGGGACCTGCTGCGCACGTCCTTCTGGCCCCTGCTCTCCGGCGGCCTGACGGCGACCATCCCGCTTGCGCTCAGCTCGTTCGCGCTGGGACTGGCCTTGGCCCTCGTCGTCGCCCTCATGCGGATCAGCGGAAGGCCCCTTCTCTCGGCGATCGCCCGTTTCTACGTCTCGATCATCCGCGGCACGCCACTGCTGGTGCAGCTGTTCGTGATCTTCTACGGACTGCCGTCCGTAGGCCTGACGATCAATCCATGGCCCAGCGCCATCATCGCGTTCTCGCTCAACGTGGCGGGGTACGCGGCGGAGATCCTCCGCGCGGCGATCCTCTCGGTGCCCAAGGGCCAATGGGAGGCCGGCCACACCATCGGGATGTCGCGGAGCCTGACGCTACGGAGGATCATCCTGCCGCAGGCAGCCCGGGTCTCCGTGCCACCGCTGTCCAACACGTTCATCAGTCTCGTCAAGGACACGTCCCTGGCCTCGCTGATCCTCGTCGGGGAGCTGTTCCGCCAGGCCCAGCAGATCACGTCCTTCTCCGGACAGTTCATGCTCATCTACATGGAGGCCGCCGCCATCTACTGGGTGTTCTGCCTCGTCCTGTCCAGCGGCCAGTCCGCGCTCGAGAAGAGATTGGACCGCTATGTCGCCCGCTGATGCCCTCCTGACCGTCACCGGCCTGCAGAAATCCTTCGGGGAGAATCGCGTGCTGTCCTCCATCGACCTCGAGTTGGTGGACGGGCAGGTCCTGGCCCTGGTGGGCCCGTCCGGCTCCGGCAAGACCACCGTGCTGCGGTGCCTCAACGGACTCGAGACGCCCGACGGCGGGACGGTGGCCTTCCGCGGCGGGCCCGCGGTGGACTTCGGCTCGAAGGTGTCGAAGAAGGACGCGCTCTCCCTTCGCGACCGCAGCGCCATGGTCTTCCAGAACTACAACCTCTTCCCGCACATGACGGTGCTCGAGAACATCATCGAGGGTCCCGTGCAGGTGCAGAAGCGCCCCCGCAAGGATGCCGTCGCCGATGCCGAACGGCTGCTGGCGCGTGTGGGCCTCGCCGCCAAACGGGACGACCACCCCTTCAACCTCTCCGGTGGGCAGCAGCAACGTGTGGGGATCGTCCGCGCGCTGGCCCTGCAGCCCGACCTGCTCCTGTTCGACGAACCGACCTCCGCCCTGGACCCGGAGCTGGTCGGTGAGGTGCTGACCGTCATCAAGGAGCTCGCGGAGGAGAAGTGGACCATGGTGATCGTGACCCACGAGCTGGCTTTCGCCCGCGAGGTCGCGGACGAGGTGGTGTTCATGGACGGCGGCGTCGTCGTCGAGCACGGCCACCCCGACCAGGTGCTGCGCGATCCCCGCGAGGAGCGCACGCGCCGCTTCGTCCAGCGCCTGCTCCACCCCTTCTAGGGCGCCGGCCTCAGGCCGCGATGCGGTCCGGGTGCGAGTAGCAGTTCAGTGATGTGCCGCGGCTGAATCCCACGAGGGTCAGCCCGGCGTCGTCCGCGAGGTCCGCTGCCAGCGACGACGGCGCGCTGACGGCCGCGAGCACCGGGATCCCCGCGAGCTGGGCCTTTTGCACGAGCTCGAAGGAGGCGCGGCCCGAGACCTGGAGGACCATGCCGCGCAGGGGCAGCATGCCCTCGCGGAGCGCCCAGCCCACCACCTTGTCGACGGCGTTGTGGCGTCCTACGTCCTCCCGCAGGCAGAGGAGTTCACCCTCGGCGGTGAAGAGTCCGGCCGCATGCACCCCTCCCGTACGGTCGAAGAGCTTCTGGCTCTCGCGCAGGCGGTCGGGCAGGGACGCGAGGATCCCGAGGTCGATCGAGGCGGTGTCCTCGTGGAGGTCGAACTGCGAGGACTTGCGGACGGCGTCGATGGAGGCCGTCCCGCAGATGCCGCAGGAACTGGAGGTGTACACGTGGCGCTCCATCGCGGTGTCCGGGAGCTCGACCCCGGGACGCAACTGGGCCTCCACCACGTTGAAGGTCTGCTGGCCGTTGTCATCCACCCCGGCGCAGTACCTCAGGCTCGGCAGCTGGCCCGGCTCCCACACCACCCCCTCGGACACGAGGAAGCCTGCGACGAGGTCGAAGTCGTCGCCGGGCGTCCGCATGGTCACGGTGAATGCGCTGCCGCCCAGGCGGATCTCCAGCGGCTCCTCGCCGGCCAGGACGTCCTCGCGGCGCCCGGTCTGTGCCCCGATGCGGAACTTGGTGATGCGACGTCGTTGCGTGACCCGGTTCATCTGGTACTCCTTCACTCGGCCCTATGATGAGGTTAGTTGACCCCAGACACCTTCTGGCACGTCGACTCCGAAACAAGGACGTGAAGAGCGTGGCAACGAAGGCACCGAAGGACAACATCGACGAGTCCCAGCTGACGGTGGGCGCGAGGAAGACGCATGCCGTCGGGCTGCCCGCCGTCATCAACTCCCTGAAGATCTCGATGGACCAGATGGGCCCCGTCCGGAGCGCGCAGACCCTGCTCGCCGTCAACCAGGTCAAGGGCTTCGACTGCATGGGCTGCGCCTGGCCCGAGGGGGACAAGCGCCACACCGCCGAGTTCTGCGAGAACGGGGCGAAGGCCGTTGCCGAAGAGGCGACCCGCCGTGTCGTCCCGCCGACGTTCTTCGCCGAGAACTCCCTCGAGGATCTCCTGACCCGGGACGACTACTGGCTGGGCCAGCAGGGCCGGCTGACCCACCCCATGCTGCTCGACGACGGTGGGACCCACTACCGGCCGGTCTCCTGGGACGAGGCGTACCAGGTGATCGTGGACGAACTCGCCACCCTCGACAGCCCGGACGAAGCCGTGTTCTACACCTCGGGGCGCACCTCCAACGAGGCGGCGTTCCTGTACCAGCTGATGGTGCGCGGCCTCGGCACCAACAATCTGCCGGACTGCTCCAACATGTGCCACGAATCCTCCGGGTCCGCCCTGAACGAGACCCTCGGAGTCGGCAAGGGCACGGTGTCCCTGCTCGACATCGACACGGCACCGCTGATCATCGTCGCGGGCCAGAACCCGGGCACCAACCACCCCCGGATGCTCACCTCGCTGGAGAAGGCGAAGAAGAACGGCGGGGCGATCGTCGCCATCAACCCCCTGCCCGAGGCCGGCCTGCTGCGCTTCGAGAACCCGCAGAACCCGATGGGCCTGCTGGGCACGCGCTTCGGCGGTGGCACCGCCCTGGCTGACGATTTCCTGCAGATCCGCATCGGTGGCGACCAGGCGCTCTTCCGTGGACTCGGCAAGCATCTGCTCGAACGCGAGGAGGCCACCGGGACGGTCTTCGACCATGCCTTCATCGCCGAGCACACCCTCGGGCTGGAGGACTACCTCGCCAGCCTGCGCGAGACCTCCTGGGACGAGATCACCCTCGCCAGCGGCATCTCCAAGGCGGAGATCACCAAGCTCGGTGACCGCATGATCGCTTCCCCCGGCACGATCGTCTGCTGGGCGATGGGCCTCACGCAGCACAAGCACTCCGTGGCGACGCTGCGCGATGTGGTCAACGTCCTGCTGCTCCAGGGCAACGTGGGCAAGCCCGGTGCCGGCGTGTGCCCGGTCCGCGGCCACTCCAACGTGCAGGGCGACCGCACCATGGGCATCTTCGAGCGGATGCCGGAGGCGTTCCACGATGCACTCGACGAGCGCTTCTCCTTCGCGTCCCCACGGAAGCACGGCTTCGACACCGTCGCGGCCATCCGGGCGATGCGCGACGGCAAGGCACGCGTCTTCATGGGCATGGGCGGCAACTTCGTGCGGGCGACGCCGGACACCAACGTGACCGAGCAGGCGCTGCGGAACACCCGGTTGACGGTCCAGGTCTCCACGAAGCTGAACCGCTCGCACCTCGTCACGGGGTCGCGCGCCCTCATCCTCCCCGCACTCGGGCGGACGGACCGCGACACCCAGGCGGGAGGCGACCAGCGGGTCACGGTCGAGGACTCCATGAGCGCTGTGCACGCCTCCACGGGTCGGCTGAAACCCTCCAGTGCCGAGATGCGCTCGGAGATCGCGATCGTCTGCGAGCTCGGAGACCGTCTCTTCGCCCGTGAAGGGAGCCCGTACGTCACCAACGCACCGCAGCTCGACTGGAAGGCCGCCCAGTCCGACTACCGGGTGATCCGCGAGCACATCAGCGCCGTCGTCCCCGGCTTCGACGACTTCGAGGACCGCATCGACAAGCCCGGCGGCTTCGTCCTGCCGAACGGTCCCAGGGACAGCCGGACCTTCACCACGGCGACCGGCAAGGCGAACTTCACCGCCAACCTGCTGGAGTACCCGCGGGTCCCGCAGGGCAGGCTGATCCTCCAGACCCTCCGCTCGCACGACCAGTACAACACCACGATCTACGGCAAGGACGACCGCTACCGCGGGATCCACAACGGCCGACGCGTGGTGTTCCTCAGCCCGGAGGACATCGCCGAGTCCGGGCTCGACGACGGCGACATGGTGCACCTGATCTCCGAGTGGGCGGACGGGATCGAACGCCGGGCGGAGGATTTCCGCGTGGTCGCCTACTCGACGCCGAAGGGCTGCGCCGCAGCGTACTATCCCGAGACGAACGTCCTCGTGCCGCTGGACTCGACGGCGGACATCAGTGGTACGCCGACGTCGAAGTCAGTGATCATCCGGCTGGAGAAAGCCGCCTGACCGGGCGCCGACCACGTGGTCGGCGCCCCTTCTCGCGGTCGGGTCGGGTCAGCGAACCGTCCAGGGCAGGCTCAGGGACGGCAGGAGGTCACCGGGGGCACATCCTTCGGCCGGCACGACGAGCACGCCGTCCGCTCCCGCCAGACCCCGGAGCATGCCGGAGCGCTGATGCGTGCTCGGTACGGCACGTCCGCCCTCGAGGACGTAGGGCACCAGACGGCTCCTGCCGCTGAGGGGCTCGAACCCGTCGGCGCTCTCGACGGTTGCCGGCTCCGGCAGGGCCGCCCCGCGGAGACCCGCCAGCAGTGGTCCGGCGACGGACAGCATGGCCATCATCGCCGCGAGTGGATTCCCGGGGAGTCCCACCAGGAAGCGACCGTCGGGCAGCCGCGCGAGGAGCGTCGGGTGCCCGGGCCGCATCGCGATGCCATCGATGATCAGGTCGGCTCCCAGCTCCGTCAGCGCCCGGCGGATGTGATCCGCCGAGGAGCTGCCGGTCCCGCCCGTCGTGATGAGGACGTCCCCCGAGGCCCGCGCCAGCGAGAACTCGTCCGTCGGTTCCGCGCTGATCGCGGCGATGACGTCGTCGAGGTCGTCCTTGGCACGGCCCGCGACGTCCACATGACCTCCGAGCATCGCGACGAACCCGGGAAGCTGCGGGCCGAAGGTGTCGCGGACCTGACCCGGGTGCGGCAGCCCGTGGTCGATGACTTCGTCGCCCGTCATCAGTAGCGACACCCGGGGCGCCCGCAGGACGGTCAGGGTGTCGTGCCCGCAGACCGCTGCAAGGGCGATCTGCGCAGGATTGAGCACCACGCCGGCGGGTATCGCTTCGGAGCCCTCCTCCGCTTCCTCCCCTGCGGGACGGACATGCTCGTGGAGGAACGGCTCGTTTGCCCGTGCGGACCCGTTACGCTCGAGCACGTCCCCACGGACGGAGCCGTGCTCCGTCCTCAGGATGCCGATGGCGTTCTGCGGGACGACCCCGCCCGTGAGGATGAAGGTCGCCTCGCCGGGTGCCAGCGACACCTCCCCCGAGTCGGAGTGCGGGGCCGGCCGGCCACGCGGGTGCTCCTCGGCTTCGATGTGGCTGACGAGCTGCCACGGCGGCTCACCGTTGACCGCCCAGCCGTCCATCGCCGACGACGCGTAGTGCGGTATGGCCTGCAGTGCCCTGACCGGTTCCGCGAGCGTCTGCCCCAGCGCGTCGGCGAGATTCACGGTCTGGAACGGCAGGGGCCGGCCGGCGCCGTGGGCGAGTCGACGAGCTGTGCCCCAGTCCACGTTGTGTGCCGATGCTGCCTCGCTCATACGGATTCGCCGTCCGTCGAAGCGTCCGCGCAGAGGGCGTCGGCCACCGACATGGCGGACCGTATCGCCACCTGCTCCTCCGCCTGACCACTGCCGACCGCCAGTCCGGCGGCGTAGCCGACGACGAACGTGGTGAGTGGAGCCGCTGGGCGCACCACCCCGTGCGCCGCCTTCCCCGCCAGGGCGAGGACCGCGTCGATGTCCACCTCCGTCCCGTCGATCTCGAAGGCTGCGAGCAGCTTCTCGGTCCAGTCGTGCAGCAACTTCTGGCGATCATCCATGGGCCCTCCGGGGCGGTCCTAGGGGACGTCCACTCCCAGCGCTCGTGCATCAGCCCAGGTGTCGACGTCGTGCGTTGTGCCCGGTGGAACCGGGACGGGTCTGGTTCTCACACTAGCAAGGAGCCTGCGTACCGAGAGGTTGTCCGCCGCGCCGAGCGCCAGGACGGTCTCGATCGCCGCACTGAGGTCACCGCTCCGGTACAGGGCCGCCAGGGGCTGGTCGCGGCCGTCGTCGAGCGCCACCAGGGACGCTGTGTCATCCCGTACCGCCTCGGTGAGCAGTACCTCCAGGAGCTGATCGACCCTCGGCATGTCGCATGCGACGACGACGCACCAGGGAGAGCGCGGGCCCTGGTGCGCCGTGAAACCCGCAACCAGTGCAGCTGCAGGTCCCGCGTAGGCAGGTTCCTCGCGCACGAAGGACGGCTGGCGGCTCATCCTGCCGACGACATCGGCGCCCGGTTCCGGGCCCACCACCGTCAGGGTCCGCGCGCGGGCCAGCGCCGAGCAGGTGCGCTCGAGCAGCGTCGACCCGTCCAGCACCAGACCGGCCTTGGGGACGCCACCGAGGCGCGAGGATCGCCCACCCGCCAGGACGACGGCGTCGAACGGAAGGTCGTCGACGTTCACGCGGCGGTCTCCGAGAGGAACTCGCTCCACTGCGGCGCCGGCTTCTCGAGCTCCCGGATCTGCCACTGGGGCCCTCGCGGAGGCAGCGGCACGGTCCTGAGCTTCCAGCCGAGACTTGCGAGCGTCTTGTCTCCCTTGGCGTTGTTGCACCGCAGGCAGCACGCCACGAGGTTCTCCCAGGTGTCGCCTCCTCCGCGCGAGCGTGGCAGGACGTGGTCGATGGTCGATGCCGCCTTGCCGCAGTAGGCGCAGACATGGTTGTCGCGGCGGAGCACGCCGCGTCGCGTTGCAGCGACGTCGTGGCGGTACGGAATCTTCACGTACCTGTTGAGGAGGATCACCGACGGTCTCCCGAGCACCTCGGTGGGACCGACCACGGGTTCGTCGTCCTCGGCGACCACGCTCGCCTTCCCTGTCAGGACGAGCACCAGTGCCCGGCGGAAGGTGACGACCGCCAGTGGTTCATACCCTGCGTTCAGAACAAGAGTGCGCATGCCGTGGCCTCATTGCTGACCTGTTCCCCGCAACCGGTTGCCATCCCGGGGTACGGGAGAAGTCCTTCGGATTGACACTGCAAGGGTAAGCCGGAGACACACCAGCAGCTAATCGTCCGCACCGCCGGTCGGGGCGAGTTGCACATCGGGACCTGTACACGGCATTAACCAGGGAAGAACCGGCACAATGTGCCGGTTCTTCCCTCGTGTCCTCGTGCCGTGATCAGCCTCCGACGCGGATGTACACACCACCGGAGCCGAGCTCGGCGGGTGCTATGACCGTGGTGTTGCCGTTGAACCCACCGTGGACGGCCTTGCCGCCACCGATGTAGACCGCGATGTGAGCCATGCCCATGCCGCCGTCCGCATAGTAGATCAGGTCACCCGGGATGGCCTCGCCCGCTCCGACGGTGCGGCCGAGGGAGAGGTACCCGGCAGGCCAGCCGTGGAAGTTGATCCCTGCGGCCGCGAGGGAGTTGCTCGCGAGGCGGGTGCAGTCCTGCATCACACCGAGCTGGCCCTGAGCGGCAGCGGCGATCTTCGCAGCGACGCCGGAGGAGGCGGTCGGTGCCGGAGTCGCTGCCGGAGCAGCCTGGCTCGTGGCCGGAGCCGCGACGGGTGCGGGTGCGGGTGCGGGTGCGACGACGACAGCCGGCGCTGCGGGAGCCGCGACGGGAGTCGGCAGCTCGGCAACGGCGGGCGCCTCGGCGACCTCCACGGGAGCTTCCGGCGTCTCGACCACGGGTGCCGCGGCGGCTGGCGCCTCGACCACAGGTGCCGCGACGACAGGAGCCTCGACGACAGCGGGGACCTCCGCAGGGGCGGGCGCCTTCTCGACGACGACGGGCGCAGCGTTGACCTTGACCGGCGTCATGTTGAATGCGACGGCAGTGGTGGTCGACGCAACGACAGCAGCGCGGACCGAGGAGACCGTGACCTCGGACGCGGCGACGTCGCGCTGGGGCTGGAGGTCCGCGGCGTTGGCGGCGACACCGCTGGTCAGGACCAACCCGGAGGCAGCGGCCAGGACGGCGGCCTGGCGACCCATTCCGCCGGCGTTGGTGGTGACGGCCTTGGCGAGGGCGGAGAAGCTTGCAGCATTCTGCGTCTCTCCCCGGTGGCGTGCGATCGTGACGCGTGAAGACATAGGTGTTTACTCCGTGTGTGGGGGGGGCTTAGCGGACGCGGACGAAGCTGGCGCCGGGAAGATCGGACAGGTTGTGGAGGCCGGTGTTCATGCCGTTCAGTCCGCCACTGATCACCTGGCCGTTGCCGACGTAGATGGCGACGTGACCGCCGGTGATGACGAGGTCACCCGGCGCGGGGCTGCCGACGGCGTCGCCGAACTGGAAGAACTGACCCGGGGCGAGGTCGCCGACCGTCTTGCCGACCGAGCGGAGCGCCTTCTCGACCATGGCCGTGCAGTCCTGGGCGACACCGATCTGCGCGTAGGCCGAACCGACCAGGCCGGCTGCGACGCCGGAGGACTGGACGGGAGGTTGCTGCTTGGCGACGGGCGCGGCGGGGGCCGCTGCTGCTACCGGAGCGGGAGCGGCGGCGGGCGCGGCGGGGGCCGGAGCGACGGCCTCGATGGCGGCGGTCTGAACGACGGCGACCGGTGCCACCTCGACGACAGGGGCCTCGACGACGGGGACCTCGACTGCAAGGGGCTCCACGACGGCCTCGGCTGCCTGCTCCACCTCGACGGCGACACGATCGAAGGAGACCGTGGCCGTTGCGGGGACGCTCACCTCGGCGGAGACCACGCGCGTCACGGACAGGGCCGTCGAGGACTGCACTTCCCGCTCGGCCGTCGTGGCTCCGTGAGCCGGCAGGCCCGCGGTGAGGACGAGACCGGAAGCGGCGACGATGACGGCTGCCTGCCGACCGACCGACCCGGCGTTGGACGCGACGGCGGTGGACAGAGTAGTCAGGGGGCTGACGGCCTGGGGCGCGCGGTGGCGGCCCAGCGAGGAGCTAGTGGACACGTTGGATTTACCTCTCCCAACGCCTGCGAGGTGAGCTGTCGGATTCGGATGGGAGTCACCCGGCCGCTGTCATCCAGCGACTTAACCCCAAGGACTTCTGCAAAGAAGTCCACAAATTGGTTCCCCCGCCTCTGCCATGCGATGGTGCGGACGGACCTCGAGCAATGGCAGAGCTAGGCGATTTGCAGGAGGGTGCCGGATCTAGAGCGAATTTGGCACGAGATGTAGGCTACCGCAGAACCCGTGCTATGTCACGTTCCGGTCACGAATTGATGTGTTCTTGATGACAACCAGAACTGCGATCGATCTGCTACTTGACCGAGGGGCCTCAGGCAGCGACCGAGACGAAGACGTGCGAGGCCACCTCGGGGGGCAGTTCGAGGGCTCCTTCGACACCCGGCACGCGGACCGATACATAGCCCCCCACCGATTCGAGGTTCAGCTGTGCGCCTGGACGCAGGCCGCCTTCGTCCAGCTGGGTCAGCAGCTCCGGGTCCACCTGGATGGGCTCCGCGAGCCGGACCAGTGTCACCTGACGATCCGGGGAGTAGGTGCCCATCGCGGACAGCAGTGTCACCACTCCGTCGGTGAACAACTCGGACTCGATGCCACCGATCGCTGCCAGACCCGGGATCGGGTTGCCGTACGGAGACTCGGAGGGCTTGCCGAGCAGCTCGTACAGCCGGCGCTCGACCCGCTCGCTCATCACGTGCTCCCACCGGCACGCCTCGTCGTGCACGTACGCCCAGTCGAGGCCGATGACGTCGCTCAGGAGGCGCTCCGCCAGGCGGTGCTTGCGCATGACCTCGGTGGCACGCCGACGGCCCGTGGCGGTGAGTTCGAGGTGCCGGTCGCCGGAGACGACGACGAGTCCGTCGCGCTCCATCCGACCGATCGTCTGGGAGACGGTGGGCCCGGAATGGCGCAGGCGCTCCGCGATCCGGGCACGGAGAGCGACGATGTTCTCCTCCTCGAGTTCAAGGATGGTCCGCAGGTACATCTCGGTGGTGTCGATGAGGTCCGTCATGCGGTTCAGCTCCTTGGTGCGGTGCGGGTGCGCGGCTGGAGTGCCTCACGCCGGTGAAACGGCTCGGCCGCCACAGCCTGATCCGCCCACGCCTCCCAAGGTTAACCCATGGGGTGATTGGCCCGGCAATCCCCAGGGGCCCTCCATGACCCTCCGAAGGCGTCGGTGTCGCGCGTTAACAATCCGGCTGCCGTCCCGCGCTGGGGCAGAATGAAGGCACAACCCGCCGCCGACAGCTGGAGCACCCATGAGCGATATGCCCCGCATCCCCGAAGACCTTCTGCCCTCCGACGGCCGCTTCGGAGCAGGACCGTCGAAGGTCCGGAGCGGGCAGGTCGATGCCCTCGTCGCAGCCGGCCGGTCCCTGCTCGGGACCTCGCACCGCCAGGCCCCCGTGCGCACCCTGGTGGGGCGGTTGAGGGAAGGGCTCGGTACGTTCTTCCAGGCACCGGACGGATACGAGGTCGTGCTCGGGGTCGGCGGGTCGACGGCGTTCTGGGACGTCGCGGCCTTCGGCCTCGTCGACCGGAAGGCACAGCACCTGTCCTTCGGTGAGTTCGGCTCGAAGTTCGCCTCGGCGACCGACAGGGCACCCTTCCTGGAGCCTTCCAGCATCATCACGAGCACCCCGGGTACGCGTCCCGAGCCACGGGCCGAGGCCGGCGTCGACGCCTATGCCTGGCCGCAGAACGAGACGTCCACCGGTGTGGCCGCGCCGGTTCGCAGGGTCCGGGGCGCGGACGACGGCGCACTGGTCCTGGTCGACGCGACGTCGGCAGCCGGTGGCCTCGACGTGGACGTGTCGCAGGCCGATGTCTACTACTTCGCGCCGCAGAAGAACTTCGCCTCGGACGGTGGCCTGTGGCTCGGGCTCTTCTCCCCCGCCGCCCTCGAGCGTGCGGCCAGGATCAGCGCGGGAAGCCGGTGGGTGCCGGACTTCCTCAATGTGCAGACCGCGATCGAGAACTCCCGGCTGAACCAGACGTACAACACGCCGTCGCTGGCGACCCTGGTGACGCTCGACGCCCAGGTGGAATGGCTCAATACGCAGGGCGGCCTGCCCTTCGCCGCCGCCCGGACCGCCGACTCCGCAGGGCGCCTGTATGCCTGGGCCGAGGCATCTCCCGTCGCGAGCCCCTATGTCGTGCGGCAGGAGGACCGCTCGAACGTGATCGTCACGATCGATTTCGACGCTACCGTGGACGCCGCCCGCATCGCCGCGGTCCTCCGAGCGAACGGGGTCGTCGACGTCGAGCCCTACCGCAAGCTCGGCCGCAACCAGCTGCGCGTCGCGACGTTCGTCGCGATCGAACCCGAGGACGTCTCGTCCCTCATCGCCTGCATCGACTACACCGTGGAGCACCTGCTCTGACGGTTGGGGCTGCGTCAGTCCCCGGCGCCCGCTTCGTGATCCAGGCGGAGCCGGCGCGGGGCGGAACGGTCGTAGCGCAGCCGGACCTCGTGGTAGCGCCAGGCCCAGAAGATCCCGACGGCGGCGGCGACGAGGCCGGACGCAGCCGCCACCCCGAGACTCCAGCGGGGGCCGAAGGCATCCGAGACCCAGCCGACGACCGGAGCCCCGAGGGGTGTGCCCCCCAGGAAGATCGCGAAGTAGAGCGCCATGACACGGCCCCGCATCTCCGGGTCCGTGGTCGTCTGCACATAGGCGTTGGCGCTGGTCATGAGCGTGAGCGCGAACAGGCCGACGGGCACCAGTGCGAGCCCGAAGAGCCACAGCGAGGGTGCCAGCGCGGCCAGGGCGCAGGAGACCCCGAAGGCCGCCGAGGCCCCGAAGATGAAGCGCAGGCGCGGTCGGTCCCGCCGAGCCGACAGCAGCGCACCGGCCACGGACCCGACGGCCATCACCGAGGACAGTATCCCGAAGACGCCTGCGTCCTGGCCGAACTCCGTGCGCGCCATGGCTGCGATGAAGACGGCGAAGTTGAGTCCGAACGTGCCGACGATGAAGATCGCCAGCATCACGATCATGAGGTCGGGGCGCCCGCGCACGTAGCGGAACCCGGCTCGGATCCGGCCCTTGCCCGGCGCCGAGCGGGGCTGCGGGTTCAGCTCGGAGGTCCGCATGGCGAGCAGCACGTAGACCATCGCACCGAAGGTCAGCGCGTTGATCATGAAGACCCAACCGGGCCCGACGCCCGCCGTGAGCAGTCCGGCGGCTGCAGGGCCGATGAGGCGGGCCCCGTTGAAGGAAGCACTGTTGAGGGCGACGGCATTGGGGAGGTAGTCGTCGCGGACGAGCTCGGAGACGAAGGCCTGGCGCGCCGGGGCGTCGAAGGCCGAGACGACGCCGAGTGCAAGGGCGAACGCGTAGACATGCCAGAGGACGGCGACGTCGAGGAGGACCATCAGCCCGAGACCGACGCCCAGGAGCGCCATCGCCACCTGCGTGATGGCCAGCAGCTTGCGCCGATCCACCGTGTCCGCGATCAGGCCCGCCCACGGCGCGATGACGAGTTGCGGCCCGAGCTGCAGGGCCATGACTATGCCGAGGGCTGAGGCGTTCTGCGGGGTCAGGATGTCGTAGACCAGCCAGTCCTGGGCGGTCCTCTGCATCCAGGTGCCGATGTTGGAGATCAGGGCGCCGATGAACCAGAGCCTGTAGTTGTGGATCCCGAGCGAGCGGAAGGTGCTCACGGCACGTTCCTCCCGCCCGGGAACCAGGGGTGCATCACTCGGCGTCGGGCTGCCCGACAGCGTCGTCGATCGAAGCGTCGGTTCCGGCCGGCGCCATCACGTCCTGTCCCGCTCCGCCTTCATCCTGTCCCGGGGCGGCAGGGGCGTCAGGCGTCTCGTCGGACGATGAGTCCTCGGGCCGCACACGCTCCGACCAGGGCAACCACTCGGGCGCCAGGAGCGACGCCTGGGACGGCAGCAGTCCGACCTCGCAGACCGTCACGTCCTTGCTGCGCGCCACCCTGGCGACACTCGCGTACCACTGCCAGCCGCCGTATCCGGGCAGGAACGCCTCGAACCGGTGGGTGACGAGCCGCTCGCCCTCGATCGTCGCGGACACGTGCCGCCCGACCTGCGCTTCCGGGGCTACCTCCAGCACACCGGCACGCGCCCGTTCGACGGCGGCTTCCAGCACGGCATCCGACTTCGGGATGCGTCGCGACGCACGCGGTTTGCGGGGCGTCTCGGGGGTCGGGACTGCTGCTTCGGGATCGACGGTGCCGTCCACGGTGTCGGTCGGAGCCGCGCCGTCGGCGGTCTCCAGATTGCTCGCGGTCATGATGGAAGCCTACGCGTCGAGGTCGTCGGCAACCGCCCTCAGGACGGCTGCGACCTTCGAGGCGTGACCCTTCTCCGGGTAGCGTCCCTTGCGCAGACCGTTGGACACGTCGTCGAGGAGCTTGATCAGGTCCTCGGTGATGACGGCCATGTCATCCGCGCTCTTGCGGGTGGCCTTCGCCACGCTGGGGGCCTGCTCGAGGATCCTCGCCGACAGGGCCTGGAGCCCCCTGCGTCCGTCGGCCACGCCGAACTCGAGCTTGGTGCCTACCTTGACCTCGCTCACGCCCGCGGGCAGGGCCGAGGCGTGCAGGAACACTTCCTTGCCGTCGTCGGTGGACAGGAAGCCGAAGCCCTTGTCCACGTCGAACCACTTAACTTTGCCGATGGGCACGTCGTCTACCTCTTCATTAGCTGTACCCCGCGGTGTGCGCCTGCGGTCCGGGTCCCTGGTACTCAGGTGCCCGCGGGCACTGCCACCGCCGGGGAATTCTGCGGGTTCTAGGATATCGCTTCTCGGACCGTTCCCCCGCCGTGGTTCTTGTACTCTGGAACGGCTATGATCCCTGACGAACCGGCGCCGAGCGCCCCCATCGATCCCGCCCAGGGGCGCCCCGCGGGTGGCGCCGAGGATTCCTCGCGCGGCCGGCTGGTGGTGATGGTGTTCGCCGTCGCTCTCGCCGCCGTCGGACTTCTGTCGCTCGCCGCCATCCTGCTGACCGCTCTCCTGCAGGGTGCGGTCTGGCCCGGCTTCGTGGTGGCCACCTACTTCTGTCTGCCGATCGCTTTCCTGCTGATGGTCTCGCTCGTCCTCTGGTCCGTCGTCTCCCGCCGGAGGTCCTGACCTCCGGTCGGGTGCGGTACGGGCATCAGGACCCGGGCCTGTCGGAGGCGCCGGGTAGCCTTGGGGTGATGTCCGCAATCCGAGTACTGGCCGAGCAGCTGGCCCGCCGGAGCGATGACGAACTGCGCCGCCTCCTCTCCGTCCGGCCCGACCTCATCCTTCCCCCGGTGCCCGATTTCGCCGCGCTTGCGGCGAGGGCTTCGACGCGGGTCAGTCTGCAGCGCGCGCTCGACGCCGTGAACCGGCCCCAACTCCAGGTCCTCGAGGCGGTCGTGGTCCTCAGCGACGAGGGCGGTACGGCAGTCGACCTCCACCGCTTGCGTGCCGCCTTCGCGTCTGTCCGGACGGACGCCCTCGAGGCCGTCGTCGTCGAGCTCCGGCTGCGGGCCCTGCTGGTCGATTCCGCCGACGGGGGCCTGCTGCCTGTCGGCGCACTCGCGGATGCGCTCGGCCCCTACCCCGCCGGCCTCGGGCGACCCTTCCGATCACTCGCCCGGTCCATCCCGCGCTACGGGCAGGCACTCATCGACGCCGTTCCACTCGTGGGCGCCGGGGGCGACACGGCCTCGATGACGTCCGCCTCCGCCGCGCAGGTCATCGACGGACTGGTGGCCGATCCGGCCGCGTGGCGGCGGTTGCTGGAGAGCGCCCCCGACGCCTCCGCCGCACTGCTCACCCGGTTACGCGACACGCCTGTCGGTTCGACGCCGGTAGGAGGCGACACCGGGGCCGCTCCGCCCGTGCGCTGGCTGCTGGACCGGTGCCTGCTCGCACCCCTGGACGCGCTTCACGTGGAGCTGCCGCGCAGTGTGGGCATCGCTCTCCGCGAGCAGGCGATCTTCCCAGGGCTCGCGGTGGACCCACCGATCGAGACCGAGCGGCACACGCGCGCGAGCCTGCGGGACAACGCAGCCTTCGGTGCGATCGCCGAGACGCTGCGCCTGATGACCGCCCTCCTCGGCTCGGCCGCCGGCCACCCGGTCGCCACGCTGCGTTCCGGTGGGGTCGGCGTGCGCGAGCTGCGCCGCGTGCGCGAGGCGCTGGGCAGCACGGACGGTGACGCCGCCTGGTTGCTGGAACTCGCGGCCGCCGTGGGACTCCTGACGCTGGATCCGGACGACTCGCGCTGGAAGACCTCCCGCCTGGAGTTCTGGGAAGGGCTCGACCGGGACACACAGTGGCGGCTCCTCGTCGAGGGGTGGCTGGTCATCGACCGGGCTCCGGCGCTGGTCGGATCCCGCCTTCCCGACGGTACGGCGGTCAACGCTCTCGCAGCAGAGGTGTCACGGCCCGATGCGCCGCTGGTGCGGCGGAGTCTGCTGGAGGTCGCTCGGGAGTTGTCCGATCCGCGGCCGGGCTCCCGCGCGACCGACAGGACCGGGGATGGGACCGGTGGGCGCGACGACAGTGCGTCCTCCGTGATGGTCCTCACCGGGCCGGCGGTCCTGGCATTGGCAACCTGGCACCAGCCGCGCCTGCACCGACGGTTCGAGCGCCTGCTGCCCGGCATGCTCCTCGAGGCGGCGGCCCTGGGACTCACGGGGGGCGGCGCGCTCACCGAGGCCGGCCGACTGGTGGCGGAGGGCCGTTTCGAGGACGCCGCGCTCGTGGTGCGCGCCGCCCTGCCGGAGCCCGTGTCCCACGTCGTGCTGCAGGCGGACCTCACCGCCGTCGCTCCCGGCTACCTGCAGCCCGAGGTGGCACGGGGGCTGCTGCGGATGGCGACCCCCGAGGGGCAGGGGCCGGCCACCACCTATCGGTTCTCCGCCGGGTCGGTCCGGTCGGCGCTCGACTCCGGCGAGGACGCCGCGTCGATACTGGCCTTTCTGGGGAGGCACTCGGCGACAGCGATCCCGCAGGCGCTGCAGTATCTCGTGGAGGACACGGCGTCGCGCTACGGCAGCCTGCGCGTCGGGCGGGCCGGCAGCTACCTCCGGACCGAGGACGACGCCGTCATCGCCACGGTCCTCGCGGATCCGCGAGCCGCCGTGCTCGGCGTCGTCCAGATCGCCCCGACAGTCCTGGTCGCGCCGGCATCTCCGCAGGAACTCACCGTGCTGCTGCGGGAGCTCGGCTTCTCGCCCGCCTCCGACGTCGGAAGCGGCGGGCTCCGCGTCCACACCGGGGGCAGGGCCGGCGGCGAGACCGCCCGGGGCGATACTGCAGGCGAAGCCGACGCGCCAGGGCAACCCACCCGACTCCCGGCCGAACAGCTCAGGTCCCGGATGAACCCCTGGTCCGTGGCGGAGTCGGAGATCGCGGCCCAACTCTCCGTCCTGCGCACCGAACACCAGGGGCCCGTGGAGCAGGCGGCCTCGGACAGCGAGACCCTGCTCGGGTTGGAGACGCTGCGGGCCGCGATCCGGACGCGGAGCCGCATCCGCCTCGGCACCGCGGACAGCGAGGGGAATCACGTGCGGCAGGAACTCGTTCCACTCTCCGTATCGGGCGGGCGCCTGCGCGTCTTCGACCCCGACAAGCAGGTCGAGCGGGTCGTGTCCGTCCACCGCGTCATGGACGTGGAAATCATCGAAGGGAGCCATGCTGATGGTTGACGGGCCGCTGATCGTCCAGAGTGACAAGACCATCCTGCTCGAGGTGGACCACGAGCAGGCCACCGAGGCGCGTCATGCCATCGCCGCCTTCGCCGAGCTGGAGCGCGCACCCGAACACGTGCACAGCTACCGGCTGACTCCGCTGGGGCTGTGGAACGCACGGGCAGCCGGTCTCGACGCCGAGCGCGTCCTCGACACGCTGCTCACGTATTCCCGCTTCCCCGTACCGCATGCGCTCCTGATCGACATCGAGGACACCATGTCCCGGTACGGCAGGCTCCGGTTGGAGAAGGACCCGCAGCACGGGCTGGTCCTGCGCACGTCGGACTACCCCGTCCTGGAGGAGGTCCTGCACGCCAAGAAGATCGAGCCCCTGCTCGGACCACGGATCGACGGCGAGACCGTCGTCGTGCACTCCTCGCAGCGCGGCCAGCTCAAGCAGTTGCTGCTGAAGCTCGGGTGGCCGGCGGAGGACTTCGCCGGGTACGTCGACGGCACGCCGCACCCCATCGCGCTGCGCGAGGACGGCTGGGCACTGCGCCCCTACCAGCAGCTCGCCGTCGAGAACTTCTGGTCGGGCGGCTCGGGCGTGGTCGTGCTGCCCTGCGGTGCCGGGAAGACCCTCGTGGGTGCCGCGGCGATGGCGACGAGCCAGACCACCACGTTGATCCTCGTCACCAACACGGTGTCCGCGCGGCAGTGGAAGGACGAGCTGCTCAAGCGCACCTCGCTGACGGAGGACGAGATCGGCGAGTACTCCGGAGCGGTCAAGGAGGTACGGCCTGTCACCATCGCGACGTACCAGGTCCTGACGACGAAGCGCGGCGGGCTGTATCCCCACCTCGAGCTACTCGACGCGAACGACTGGGGGCTGATCGTCTATGACGAGGTCCATCTCCTCCCGGCTCCCATCTTCAAGATGACCGCCGACCTCCAGGCACGTCGCAGGCTGGGACTCACCGCGACCCTCGTGCGCGAGGACGGCCGCGAGGGCGAGGTGTTCTCGCTCATCGGGCCGAAACGGTACGACGCACCGTGGAAGGACATCGAGGCGCAGGGGTACATCGCACCGGCGGACTGCGTGGAGGTGCGGGTGGACCTCCCCCGGGACGAGCGGGTCGCCTACGCGATGGCCGACGACGGCGACAAGTACCGCCTGTGCGCGACCTCCGACACCAAGTCGGAGGTCGTCGAGAAGCTCGTGGCAGCGCACCGGGGCGAGCAACTCCTCGTCATCGGCCAGTACATCGACCAGCTCGACGATCTCGCGGCGCGCCTCGACGCCCCCGTGATCAAGGGCGAGACCTCGGTGAAGGAACGGCAGCGGCTCTTCTCGGCCTTCCGGGCCGGGGAGATCCAGGTCCTCGTGGTGTCCAAGGTGGCCAACTTCTCGATCGACCTGCCGGAAGCGTCCGTCGCGATCCAGGTCTCAGGCTCGTTCGGTTCGCGGCAGGAGGAGGCGCAGCGCCTCGGACGCCTGCTACGGCCGAAGACCGACGGGCGCGCCGCGCGCTTCTACACCGTCGTCGCGCGCGACACGCTGGACCAGGACTTCGCGGCGAAGCGGCAGCGATTCCTCGCCGAGCAGGGCTACGCCTACCGCATCCTCGACTCCTCCGGCGTGGAGGACCTGGAGCCCAGGGACCAGTAGGTGCGGGTACAGTCAGTGTCCAGCAAACTCCCAGACGACGTGAGGATACTGGCGGCGTGAAGAAAACAGGCCCCGAAGCGAAACTGCTGGTCGTCGACGACGAACCGAACATCCGCGAACTCCTCTCGACGTCACTGCGGTTCGCCGGGTTCGAGGTCGTCGCCGCCGCCAACGGGCGGGACGCCCTCGCCGCCGCCGAGCTCCACAATCCCGATCTCGCCGTGCTCGACGTCATGCTCCCGGACATGGACGGATTCACCGTCACGCGCAGGCTGCGCGCAGCGGGCCGGCACTTCCCCGTCGTGTTCCTCACTGCTCGCGACGACACCGATGACAAGGTGACAGGGCTGACGGTGGGTGGCGACGACTACGTCACCAAGCCCTTCAGCCTCGACGAGGTGGTCGCCCGGATCCGCGCGGTCCTGCGCCGGACCCATCCCCTCGAGGACGACGACGCCGTGATCCGTGTGGACGACCTCGAGCTCGATGACGACGCCCACGAGGTCAGGCGCGGCGGCGAGGTGATCGACCTCTCCCCCACGGAGTTCAAACTGCTCCGCTACCTGATGATGAACCCGAACCGCGTGCTGTCGAAGGCCCAGATCCTGGACCACGTGTGGGAGTACGACTTCAACGGGGACGCCTCGATCGTCGAGTCCTACATCTCCTACCTGCGCCGCAAGATCGACCGGACCACCGACGCCGTCGCGCTGATCCAGACGAAGCGGGGCGTGGGCTACCTGCTCCGCACCGCTGACAAGCGGTAGCGCCGGCCCTTGGTCAAGCGCTGGAACGCGGCGTCGCTCCGCTCGCAGCTCGTCGCGATCATCATGCTCCTCATGATCGTGACCGTGGGCATCACCGGCCTCGCCACCGTGTCCCTGCTGCGCGACGGTCTCGTCGACCGCGTCGATGCCGATCTCAGGACGAACGCCCGGGCCGTGGCGGCGGAGATCTACTCCGCGGAACCGGAAGCGGACGGCACCGTCCTGAGGTACTACGCGGCCCTGCTGGACAGCGACGGCACCAAGCTGGTGGCAAACCAGTCCGACGATGCCGTCGACGTACCCGATCTCGACGGCATCACGCAGGCTCGCATCGTCGAGCTCGACGGGGCCGGATTCGACGTCGCCAGCAAGGACGGGGACAGCCAGGGGTGGCGGGTGCGGATCTTCCGGTTCGCGAACACGGAGGGCTACCTCGCCATCGGTTCCAGGCTGAACACCGTCAACGAGTCGCTGCAGGAGGCGACGGAGATCATCTTCACCTCCGGCCTCGTGACGACCGCCCTGGCCTCCCTCATCGCCTTCGTGACCGTGACGCGCCAGTTCGCCCCCTTGGCACGCGTCGAGCGGACCGCAGCGGCCATCGCCACAGGCGACCTCTCGCGTCGCGTGGCCGTCGAACGGCCTGCCTCCGAGATCGGTCGCCTGTCGCGGTCGCTCAACGCCATGCTCGCGCACATCGAGCGGGCCTTCGCTGCGCGGACGGCCTCAGAGAACAAGATGCGGCGCTTCATCGCGGACGCATCCCATGAACTGCGGACACCCCTGGTGACCATTCGCGGCTACTCCGAGCTGTACCGGCACGGGGCCCTGCAGAAGGACGAGGACGTCGCGGCTGCGATGGGCAGGATAGAGAGTGAAGCCATCCGCATGGGTCAGCTCGTCGAGGACCTGCTCACCCTCGCCCGGATCGACGAGCAGCGCCCGCTCGAGATGAAGCCCCTCGACCTGATGGTGCTGGGACACGATGCGGCGTTCGATGCGACCGCCACGGCGCCCGGGCGTGCCATCAGCGTCATCGGTCTCGACGGTGGACCA
Organism: Arthrobacter sp.; assembly: GCA_030147325.1. Classification (GTDB taxonomy): domain Bacteria; phylum Actinomycetota; class Actinomycetes; order Actinomycetales; family Micrococcaceae; genus Arthrobacter_D. Next base: position 23,024 of record JASLAA010000225.1, read on the forward strand.
CCACGATCAGCCCCGACGCAGGGTGACGAGGCGCGCCTGCGCCAGGTGGTCGCGAACCTCATCACCAATGCGCTCCGCTACACGCCCGAGGACTCGCCGATCGAGATCGCCGTCGGGGTGGCACCGGTGTTGCACGGCCACAGCGACTCCGTCCTCGAGGTACGTGACCACGGCCCCGGGATCTCCGCTGACGACGCCGCCAGGGTCTTCGAACGCTTCTACCGGGCGGACAGCTCTCGGCATCGGGAGACCGGAGGCACGGGCCTCGGGCTCGCCATCGTCGCCGCGTTGGTCGCACAGCACGACGGGAGCGTGCGGCTGGAGGAGACGCCCGGCGGCGGAGCCACCCTGTCGATCCGGCTGCCGCACGCCCCTGTCGAGGACCCGGCGGGAGACCCACCGATGGACGAGGAGTCCGACGAGGAATCCGACGGTTCGCCTGCCACCGGAGGTGCCGGTGCGTCCTCCCGTCGAACCCTGCCGAGGCGCATCGTTCCTCCCCGGGTGCCGCCCGCCACTCCGGTTGTCCACAAGGGCCGCGACGAGCGCTGACCGCCTGCCGCTGTGACCTACCGTCGAAGCGTCAGAGAGGCGCGATCACACCCGGGAGGACAGCATGGCATTATTCAACGTCGACACGGACAGCCTGGCCGCCAAGAGCAGCCAGGTGCAGGGCACCATCGCCCGCTTGCAGGCGGAGGTGGATTCGATGCAGGCGGGGTTGAGGGAACTCGAGGGTCTGTGGACAGGCCAGGCGGCCACGAACTTCCAGCAGCTCATCCTCCAGTGGAGGGGAACCCAGCAGCAGGTCGAGGAATCACTCAGGGGGATCAATGAGGCGCTGACCGTGGCGACCCAGCAGTACGCCGACGCCGAGCAGAGCAACGCCCGGATGTTCATGAGCTGACCCAGGGCGCCTGGACAGCTCGACGGGTACTCGACGGTCTGGCACGACGAAGGGCGGCACCCCCGGATGGGGAGTGCCGCCCTTCGTCGTGCTGTGAGAGCGAGGTGGCTCGGTCAGCGATGGGGGGCTAGAAGCCGCCCATACCGCCCATGCCACCCATGTCGTCTCCGCCGCCGCCGGCAGGGGCTGCCTTCTCCGGCTTGTCGGCCACGACGGCCTCGGTGGTGAGGAACAGGCCGGCGATCGATGCCGCGTTCTGCAGCGCCGAGCGGGTGACCTTCACGGGGTCGTTGACCCCTGCAGCGAGCAGGTCCTCGTACACGCCGGTCGCGGCGTTGAGGCCGTGACCGTCGGGCAGGCCGCGGACCTTGTCGACGACGACGCCGGGCTCGAGGCCCGCGTTGAACGCGATCTGCTTCAGCGGTGCGTCGATGGCGACACGGACGATGTTCGCGCCCGTGGCCTCGTCACCCGTGAGCTCGAGGTTCGCGAAGGCCTTGGCACCGGCCTGGATGAGCGCTACGCCACCACCGGCGACGATGCCTTCCTCGACGGCTGCCTTCGCGTTGCGGACGGCGTCCTCGATACGGTGCTTGCGCTCCTTGAGCTCGACCTCCGTGGCCGCGCCGGCCTTGATGACTGCAACGCCGCCGGCCAGCTTGGCCAGGCGCTCCTGCAGCTTCTCGCGGTCGTAGTCGGAATCGGAGTTCTCGATCTCGGCACGGATCTGGGCCACGCGACCGGCGATGGCGTCGGCGTCGCCGGCACCTTCGACGATGGTGGTCTCGTCCTTCGTGACGACGACCTTGCGGGCGGTACCGAGCAGGTCGAGGGTCGCGGTCTCGAGCTTGAGGCCGACTTCCTCGGCGATGACCTGGCCACCGGTGAGGATGGCGATGTCTGCGAGCTGGGCCTTGCGGCGGTCTCCGAAGCCGGGAGCCTTGACGGCGACGGACTTGAAGGTGCCACGGATCTTGTTGACCACGAGGGTCGCGAGAGCTTCACCTTCGATGTCCTCGGCGATGATCAGCAGCGGCTTGCCGGACTGCATGACCTTCTCGAGGACGGCGACGAGGTCTTTCACGTTGCTGATCTTGGAGTTGACGATCAGGATGTACGGATCCTCGAGGACCGTCTCCTGGCGCTCTGCATCCGTGACGAAGTAGCCCGAGATGTAGCCCTTGTCGAAGCGCATTCCTTCGGTGAGCTCGAGCTCGAGGCCGAAGGTGTTCGACTCCTCGACGGTGATGACGCCTTCCTTGCCCACCTTGTCGAGGGCCTCGGCGATCAGGTCACCGATCTGCTTGTCGCCGGCCGAGATCGAGGCGGTGGCAGCGATCTGCTCCTTGGTCTCGATCTCCTTGGCGGAGGCGATCAGTTCATCGGTGACGGCCTTGACGGCCTTCTCGATGCCGCGCTTGAGGCTCAGGGGGTCGGCGCCGGCCGCGACGTTGCGCAGGCCTTCCTTGACCAGGGCCTGGGCGAGCACGGTGGCGGTGGTGGTTCCGTCGCCGGCGACGTCGTCCGTCTTCTTGGCAACTTCCTTGACGAGTTCGGCGCCGATCTTCTCGAACGGATCGTCGAGTTCGATCTCCTTGGCGATGGACACGCCGTCGTTCGTGATGGTGGGGGCTCCCCACTTCTTCTCGAGTACGACGTTGCGGCCACGGGGGCCGAGCGTTACCTTGACGGCGTCAGCGAGGATGTTCAGACCTCGCTCGAGGCCGCGGCGGGCCTCTTCATCAAAAGAAATGATCTTGGCCATAACGGCGTAGGTCCTTTCGGGGACGGTTGCATTTCAGCACATGAATGCTTGCCTGCGTGTGGTGCCCGCGACGGCCGGGCAGCGCCTG
>JASLAA010000242.1 GCA_030147325.1 Arthrobacter sp.
TGGGAGAAGATCACCGGTGAAGCACCACCGAAGAGCAAGGACGGCCTCGAGAACACCCTGCGCTCGGCCCTGGTGTTCGCCGTCATCTCGGGAGCCGTCAGTACCACCATCCAGGTGCTGACGAACCGCTCCACCCAGAAGGCGATCGAGCGGTTCGCCAAGACCCGCGACCTGACCTAGCACGTCGGCGAACGACAGGGAGGGGTGCCTGCGGGCACCCCTCCCTGTCGTTGTTCGGGTGGTTCCTAGGAGGCGCTGGTGGCGTCCTGGACCTCACCGACGAGCTCTTCGAGGATGTCCTCGAGGAACAGCATGCCGGTGGTGTTCCCTTCGGCGTCGAACACCCGGGCGATGTGGGAGCCCGTGCGACGCATGGTCGCCAGCGCATCCTCGAGGTCGCTGCTGCGATAGGCGGAGGCGAGTCTGCGGATCCGCTTGCGCGGCACGGGCTGGTCGAACGCCTCCGGCGTCGAGAGATCCGTGACGTCCTTGAGGTGCAGGTACCCGACGGGCTCGTCGGCGACGGTGAGGATGTACCGGGAGTAGCCGTGCGCACTGACCGTGCGCTGGATGTCCGCAGGGCTCGCGCTCTCGGGAAGGTGCACGATGTCCTGGATCGGGACCTCGACATCGGCGACGGTCTTCGAGGTGAACTCGAAGGCGTTGGTCAGGGTGCCGCTGCCATCCGCGAGCAGGCCCTCCCGCGTGGACTGTTGGACGATCGTCGCGACTTCGTCGAGGGTGTATGCGCTGGTCGCCTCGTCCTTCGGCTCGACCTTGAACAGGCGCAGGATCCCGTTGGCGATGCCGTTGAGCGCCCAGATGACCGGTCGGACGACCTTGGAGACGAACACCAGGGGCGGTGCCAGGATCAGGGCGGCTTTGGTCGGCACGGAGAACGAGATGTTCTTCGGGACCATCTCGCCGAGGACCACGTGCAGGAAGGTCACCAGCAACAGGGCGATGATGAACGCGATCACGCCGATGGCTTCCGGCGGGATCGGCGTCAGCGCGAGCGGGTATTCGAGCAGGTGATGGATGGCCGGTTCGGAGACGTTCAGGATGACCAGTGAACAGACGGTGATGCCGAGCTGGCTGGTCGCCAGCATGAGCGTGGCATGTTCCATCGCCCACAGGGTGGTCTTCGCGGCCTTGCTGCCCTCATCGGCCCGCGGCTCGATCTGCGACCGCCGAGCGGAGATGACGGCGAACTCCGCGCCGACGAAGAACGCGTTGACGGCCAGGAGCACGACCAGCCAGATCAGTCCGGGCAGATACTCACTCATGGGTCAGGTCCTTCGTCAGCTCATCGACGGTGCGGTCGTGTCGGCTCTGGGCGTCCTGCTGGTAGTCCGCAGGATCGGTCGGGGTGAAACGGATCCGTTCGACGTGGGATCCCACAACCCGCTCGACGCGCAGGACGCCGTCTTCCAGGTGCACCTCGTCACCGAGTTCGGGGATGCGGTCGAGTTCATCGGTCATGTAGCCGGCGAGGGTGTCGTAGTCCTCACCCTCGGGCACGTCGATCCCCGTGCGCTCCTTGAGCTCGTCGGGTCGCAGTGACGCGTCGAAGGTGATGGACTTCCCGGTCCGGACGACGCCGACATGGGCGCGGTCGTGTTCGTCCTCGAGTTCGCCCACGATCTCCTCGATCAGGTCTTCGAGGGTGACGATGCCCGCGGTGCCGCCGTGTTCGTCGGTGACGATCGCGACCTGCAGCCCCTGTCCGCGCAACAGGCCCAGGAGCGTGTCCACGCTCATGGACTCGGGCACCCGGAGTGCCTCGACCATCAACTGCTCGGCCGTGACGAGGTGCCGTGCGTCCAGCGGGACGGCGAAGGCCTGCTTGAGGTGGATGACGCCGAGGATGTCGTCGTTGTCCTGGCCGATCACGGGGAACCTCGAGTAGCCGGTTGCCACAGCTGTCGAGACGATCTCCGCCGCCGTGTCCGTGCTCCTGACGGAGGTCATGCGCACGCGGGGGGTCATGACGTCGTCGGCCGTGTGGTCGGAGAACAGCAGTGTGCGGTGCAGGAGTTCCGCGTGGTCCTGGTCCAGGGATCCTTCCATGGCCGACCGGCGGACCAGGGAGCTGAGTTCCTCGGCGCTACGGGCGCCGGAGAGTTCCTCCTTCGGTTCGATACCGAAGGAACGGATGATCCTGTTCGCGGTGTTGTTGAACAGCAGGATGACGGGTTTGAGGACCGTGGTGAATAGGGACTGGAAGGGGACGACGAACTTGGCGGTCTGCCGGGGCAGCGCCAGGGCGAAGTTCTTCGGTACCAGCTCCCCGATGACCATCGAGAAGATCGTGGCCAGGAGGATGCCGACGACGGCGCCGATCCCCGGCACGATCCCCTCCGGGACGCCGACATCGAGGAGGGGTCCGCGGAGCAGGGAGCTGATGGCCGGCTCGAACGTGTACCCGGTGAGCAGGGTCGTCAGGGTTATGCCCAGTTGGGCGCTGGACAGGTGTGTCGAGGTGATCTTCAGCGCTTTGATCGTGGGCTTCAGGCCCTTCTCACCGCGCGCATCCCGGGCTTCGAGCTCTCCGCGGTCCAGGTTCACGAGGGCGAACTCGGAGGCCACGAACATGCCGGTGCCGACGGTGAGGATCAGGCCGATGCCGATCATGACCAGTTCGTACAAGGTGCCGCCCCCCATCCTCGATCGGCCGACGGTGCGGCGGTCAGGCGGGTGGGGGGCATGGGTCTATGCGTTGGGGGGTCGTCCATAATGCACCCGAGTCTAACGAACAGCGAGCAGCTGATCACGGCTGCTCGGGCCACCAGCCTTACGCCCACAGCTCAACCCGCCCTCGGACAGGCCGGCAGATCCACGCGCCGGGCCCGCGCGTGCCCGGACGGCGAGGATCAGGGTGGGGTATGCCGGTCAGTCCGCGTCGTCCGTGGTCAACTCCGGCGCGACCGCCTGCACGATGCGATACAGGCTCATGGCGATCGCTGCGGCGGCACCGAAGGGTATCTCCCGGGAGGACGAATCGTACGCCGCAGTGGACAGGACCTGCAGCGCATCCTCCGCCGTCGGGAGTGTCTCGGCGTCGTTCTCGCCCACCGTCCACAGGTCGAGCACGTTCCCCACGGTGGTGAAGGCCTCCCGCAGGGGCTGTCGGAGCGTCTCCGGCAGCGGGTGCTCCCGTTGGGTCCCGTGCAGCGCATCCTGCAGCAGGTTGGTGATGTTCAGGGTGTGGGACGCGACCACCTCGAGGACTTCGACATGCCGGTAGTCACGCTCCAGGTCGCGCGGATGCAGGCGCCGGCGGACGTTGCCCTTGCCGCTCTCCTGGGCGTAGTGCAGCGCCTCCCGCGCGTTGCGCGCCGAAGCAGCCAGGTCCGCCCTCCGCTGCGCCCAGCGCGGGTCATCGGCGGCCCAATCCTCCTCGAGCGCCTCACCCATCTCCTGCAACTGGCGGGCGGCCGTCCGCCGGAGCCGGCTCATCTGGCCCACGGCGTCGTTGATGTTCAGTGGCGGCAGGATCAACGCACTGACCGCCAGCCCCACGCCGACCCCCACCACGGTCTGGACGAGGTAGGCGAACGAGTAGCCGAGATTGTCGTTCCCGATGACCAGGACGAACAAGCCGGCGGATGCGATGCCCGATCCACCGCCCGCCGTCCGTTTCAGGGCACCCGCGAGGAGGACTCCCATGCCCACGACGAACGCGATCGTCAACCAGTCCGGATCCCCGGCCCAGACGGCGACAAACGCGAGGACGATGCCGATCGTGAGCCCGGCGACGGTCTGCAGGCCCGCTTTCAGCGTTCCCGCGACCGTCGGGTACATGGCGAGCAGTGCTCCCAGCGGGGCGTAGTACGGGTACTGCGATGCCTCCCCGGGAATGGCGAGCGCGATGCTCCAGGCGAGCGCCGAGGCCACCGCGGCCTTGCCTGCGAGGAGGAGGTGGGGATGGACGACGGCGGCCCGCAGGCGTTCCCTCAGGTCGTCGTCGAAGCGTGCGGCGAGCACGTCCCTGCCTGTCCTCCGTCGCTTCCGAGCCATCCCCGCAGTATCCCATCCCTGCACCCCGCGCTCGGGCCGGGCGTGCCGGGCGACGGTCGTGAGAGGCTGCAGTCATGGATACCTCGTCCCGCGACCACGATCTCGTCCTCTTCGGAGCGACGGGCTTCGTCGGCACGCTCATCGCCGCCCACCTCGCGACGCATGCGCCTGCCGGTCTGCGCGTCGGGCTGGCCGGGCGGTCGAGAGCCAGGCTCGAGGCCGTGCGGGCAGGGCTGCCCGTCGCTGCGCGTGAGTGGGCCCTCATCGAGGCGGACTCCTCGGACGCGGCCTCCCTCTCCGAGCTGGCCGCCGGCACGAAGGTACTCTTCACCACCGTCGGGCCGTACGCGCAGTACGGGCTGCCCGTCGTCGAAGCCTGCGCTCGCGCCGGCACCCACTACGCCGACCTGACCGGCGAGGTGTCCTTCGTCCGCGAGGCGATCGACCGGTTCGACGCCCTGGCCACCGCGAACGGCGCCCGGATCGTGCATTCGTGCGGTTACGACTCCGTGCCGTCCGATCTTGCCGTACTGCTGCTCCACCAGGCCGCGGAGGCCGACGACGCCGGCGGTCTTGCCGGGGTGCAGCTCGTGGCGTCCTTCAAGGGCGGCATCAGCGGAGGAACCTTCGCCTCGATGCGCGGTCAGCTCGACGGGATGCGGTCGGATCCGCGCCTGCGCTCGCTCGCGGGGGATCCCTTCGCCCTGAGCCCTGATCGCACGCGGGAACCCGCTACGCCGCAGCCACCGGACGTCGGGCGCCCTCGCCGCTCGGATGACGGAACATGGACGGCGCCCTTCATCATGGCGTCGGCCAACACCCGGCTGGTACGGCGCAGCAACGCCCTGCAGGGCTGGGCCTACGGCCGTTCCCTCGCCTACGGCGAAGTGATGGGAGTGGGGCGAGGACCGGCCGGCGCCGTCCTCGCCGGCGCCGTGACGCTCGGACTCGGAGCAGGGATGGGCGCCATGGCGCTCCCCCCTGCGCGAAAAATCCTGGACCGCCTGCTACCGGCGCCGGGTACGGGCCCCAGCCCGAGTGTGCAGCGCAAGGGCTGGTTCCGTTCCGAGGTGACTGCACGCGCGGAGGGCGGGCGCCGCTACCGGGCGATCGTCGCCGGCCCCGGTGACCCCGGCTACGCCGCCACCGCTGTGATGGCCGGCGAGAGCGCGCTCGCCCTTGCACTCGACGGCGACCGGCTGCCGCCCGCAGCCGGGTCCCTGACACCCGCTACGGCACTCGGTGACGTCCTGGTGCAGCGACTCCGGGCGGCAGGCCACACCTACGAGGTCACCAGGATCAGCTGAACCCTGCACGGGGTCCACGGTGGCCGTGACGATCCAAGGCCACCGCGGACTCCGCGGACTCGCCGCGTATCGCGCATGCGGGGCGGCGTGCCTGCCCGGCGGGCGCTAGAAAGTCAGCACCAACCGCCCACGGACTCCGCCTGCCTCCATGCGTCGATGGGCTTCGGGGGCGTCCTCGGCAGGCAGGATGTCTGCCACGCGGGGGGTGAGCACCCCGTCCTCGACCGCCTGGCGCAACGCGTCGAGCTTGGTCTGCGAGTGGTACTCGTCGAATACCCAGACGGCTTCGAAGCGGATGCTGCGCGTCGGTTCGCCTTTCCAGCCTCGGACGGAGATGAACACCCCGGCGTCCCTGAGCGCCGGTACCACCTCGTCATGCAGGAGCGCGGTGTCGGCGACGGCGTCGACCCCGTCAGGGAAGATCTCCCTGATCCGGCCGGCGAGGTCCTCGCCCCGATCGAGGACGTGGTCCGCGCCCAGTCCCTGCACCAGCTCTCGGTCCTTCGGTGCCGCGTCCGCGATGACCGTCAGGCCCTGCTGCTTGGCGAGCTGGATCGTGTAGTTGCCGAGAGTCCCGGCGGCACCGGTGACCGCGATGACCTGACCCGGCCGGAGCGCGGCCAGTTCGAGGATCTGCACGGCGGTGAGGCCGTTCATCGGGATGGTGGCGGCTTCCTCGAGCGTGCTGCCCTCCGGGATGCGCGCGATCGAGTCGTCGGGCGCTACGAGGTATTCGGCATACGCCCCGCGGTGCTGCCCCAGCGGCAGGGCGATGGCCATCACCTCCGCCCCGACCTCCCACGTACTGCCGGGCCCGACCTCGTCGATGACGCCGGCTGCGTCCATGCCGGGCAGGTAGGGCGCCTCGGACTGGCTCATGTCGTAGGAACCCGTGCGGACATTGGCATCGGTCGGGCTGACGGCGAATGCCCTGACCCGGATCCGGACCTCGTGACCCCCGGGATGCGGGTCGGCGAGGTGCTGGACGGTCAGGGCCTCAGGACCGCCGAATTCGGTGACTCCGATTGCTTTCATTGCGGATCAACTCCAATGTCTCGTGCTCGGTGCTGCCGGAACCGTCCGGTTCCGGCGGTTGCGGACCGGGGTGGCGCCGTGCGGTGCCGTCGCCAAGGGATCGATCCCTGCCCGACGGCGTGCACGTGGTCCACGGCCCGCGGGCTTCGCGCCCGCCGGTGGTACAACACCCGATCGGCGCGGGGGATTCCATCCGCGGGAGGGTCAGCGGGGCCACCGGCATCGTCTTCTGCTCACCTGCGCCGCGACCGGCTGCTGCTCCGGCCGTCCGGGTGGGCCTGAACCGCCGTCAGGCCGTGAAGACGTGCAGGAACCGGAAGAACACCGAGGCGCCGGCGGCGATGTACGCGACGGCGACCACGGGCCCCACCCAGGCCGAGATCCAGCGGGTGACCGGGGCGGGAGCGGGGATCACGCCGTGGACGAGGTTGCGGACCGTCGTGAGGATGAACAGCGGGATCATCGCCGCCCAGACGACCATGCAGTACAGGCACAGGAGGTAGATCTCGAACAGGGCCTGGCTCCACAGCCAGGCGGCGAAGGCGGCACCCAGTGTCACCCCCGCCTGCAGGCCCACCCAGTACCACCCCTCGAACCGTGCACCGGCAAGCAGTGCGGCGCCGGTGGTGATGACGACCGTGAACCCGACGAGTCCGATGAAGGGATTGGGGAAGCCGAACAGTTCGGATTGCCAGGTCTGCATGACCTGTCCGCATGACACCCAGGGGTTGAGGTCGCAGCTCGTCACGTGGCTCGGATTCCGCAGGAGCTCGAGCTTCTCCAGGATGAGGATCGCAGCAGCAGCCCACCCGGTCACTCCTGCGACCAGCAGCAGGATCCCGAAAGGAACCCGACGCGCGAAGGCGGGCAGCCCATCCCCGGAGAAGGCGGAGCCGGGCGTCGGTTCCGTGATCGAGGAGTCAGGTGCAGGGTCGGTCATGGTGCGGATCATCCGTCCTGGTCGTGATGCGGGTCAGTCCGCAATGGCGGTCTCGATGAGGCTGCGGAACTCCTCAACACTCGCAGGCTGGATCTTGCGGCCGTCGAGGAAGAAGGTCGGGGTGCCGTCCACGCCGAGCGCGAGCCCTTCGTCCCTGTCCCGCGAGACCCGGTCCAGGGTGGCAGCATCCGCGATCGCCTCGTCGTACGCCGCCATGTCCAACCCCAGGGACCGCGCGTAGTCGCGGAACGTTCCTGCCCGGGATGCCGGGCTGTGCGCCCACTCCGGCTGGTTCTCGTACATCAGGGCGTGCATCGGCCCGAAAGCCCCCTGCTGGGCGGCGGCCTCGACGGCGACGGCCGCGGTCTCCGAGTTCGGATGGCCGGGCAGGGGGAAGTACCGGGCGACGACCGTCAGGTTCTCGCCGTAGTCGGCGCCCAGCTCCTCGACGAGGGGGTGCGCTTCACGGCAGATCTCACACTCGAAGTCGAGGAACTCGACGAGGACCGCTTTCTCGTCCGGGGCCTCGGACAGGCGGTGGCTGTCCTCGCGGACGGCCTGCGCTTCCTGACCGGGGCCTGCCGTCCGGGCGTCGCCACCGAGTCCGCTGAGGAGGACGACCAGGCCCAGGACGAGGACCGCGGCGGCGAGCAGGCCGATCGCGATGCGGTTCTGGAGGCTCAACCACCCTGTTCTCGCAGGTGTGGGAGCGGCGGCTCTGGCGGGCATGGTGTGTCTCCTCTGGTCGGACCGGTTGTCGTCGTGCCCCTCCGGCCGCACGGAGGTACGGCAGGGGGTGTCAGGTGCTGCAGCAGGAACAGGAGGGAGCGGCAGCCGCCTCGGGGACGTCGACGGACGGCGAGCGAGCCTCGGTCCCGGCGTCGGGAGTGGTGTCCGTTGTTCCGGCCAGGGGCGTGCAGCAGGTGTCACCCTTCCAGGCATCGAGTCCTTCCCTGACGGCGACCGCTGCGATGATCAGGGCGGCGACCGGATCAGCCCAGCTCCACCCGAGCGTGCTGTTGAGGAGCAGCCCGAGGAGCAGGACCCCGGAGAGGTAGGTGCAGAGGAGGGTCTGCCGGGAATCAGCGACGGCCGATCGGCTCCCGAGCTCGCGCCCGGCCCTGCGCTGCGCCCAGGAGAGGAACGGCATGACCGCCAGGCTGACAGCCGCCAGGACGATCCCGACCAGGGAGTGCTGGGGCTCGGCGGCTCCTGACAGGGACCGGAGCGCGCCGAGGGTCACGATCGCGGCCAGGCCGAAGAAGGAGAAGGCGATGAGCCGGAGCGCTACGGCCTCGCGGGCCTCCGGATCCCGGCCGGCGAACTGCCACGCCACCGCGGCGGCCGAGAGGACCTCGACCAGGGAGTCCAGGCCGAACCCGATGAGTGCCGACGACGACGCGACCGTCCCCGCCCCGAGGGCCACGACGGCTTCGACGACGTTGTACGCGATCGTTACGGAGACGAACAGGCGGATCCGGCGCGACAGCACGGCCCGGCGCTGCGGGTCCTGGGCAGGACGGGCAGCGGCGGGTGCGCCGGTGATGATCTCCATGCCACAACAGTACATCGCATCGTGTACCGACGACGAAGCGGTACGGTGTCCCGCTCTTCTCTTCCTGCCGGCACCGGAGAATACTGGCGGCATGAGCCTCCTCAGCACGCACCAGGTCCTCGACGCCGGCCTCGCCGACTGGCGCAAGCTCGCCCAGGCACTGCACGCGCGGTTCCTCACCCGCGATTTCGCCACCGGGCTGTCCCTGGTCTCGGCGATCGGCGACCTCGCTGAGGCCGCGAACCACCACCCCGAGATCAGGCTGGCCTATGCGCACGTCGACGTGGCGCTGCTCAGCCATGACGTCGCCGGAGTCACGGAGCGCGACGTCGCCCTGGCGCGCAGCATCAGTGCAGCAGCGCACGAGCACGGGATCACGGCGGATCCCTCGGCCCCGGCGGTCGTCGAACTCGCGCTGGATACCGCGGACGTCGCAGCGGCCGGGCCGTTCTGGGCGGCCCTGCTGACGGGCGACGCCGGCGCGGTGGACGGCGACGACGTGGCGGATCCGACGGGCCGCGTCCCGTTGCTGTGGTTCCAGCACACGGACGCTCACGACACCCCGCGCCAGCGCTTCCATCTGGACGTGTGGGTGCCGCATGATGCGGCGGAGGCCCGGATCGCTGCAGCCGTCGCCGCCGGTGGCACGGTGGTCGACGACGCCGAGGCCCCGGCGTTCACCGTGCTGGCCGACCCCGAGGGGAACAGGGCCTGCGTCTGCACCATCCTCGAACGCTGACCCTCGGGAGCCGGCAGTGCGAGGGCTCGGCTCCTACGCAGCGCCCTCGTGGGGGAAGATGCTGTCGAGGTAGGCACCGAGGAGCCGCGGGCTGAATGGCTTGGGGATGAAGTGGTTCGACCCTGCGAGCAGGCACTGCTCCGCCGTGAGCTGAGGGGGCCGGGCGGAGACCGTGAGGATGTGCGCATCCGATACAGCCCTGAGGTCCGAGCACAGGTCGATGCCGTCCATGTCCGGCAGGTTGAGGTCCAGGGTGATGAGGTCGGGCCCCACGGCCTCGACGAGCTGCTGACCCTCGAAGCCCGTGATCGCCTCGTGGACAGCGAAGCCTCTCTTCTGCAGGACGATCACCAGCAGGTGACGGATATCGGCGTCGTCCTCGATCGCCACCGCAGTACGCTGCGATCCGTGCACTCCCGACCATGCCACCATCTTCACCGCCCCTCGATCAGCAGTAACCTTACTGCCCGCTGCCCGCGCTATCCAGCGGCGGGGCGCTCACCGACCGTCCGAGCCGGAGGGACGGGGTTCGTCCACCGGCCGCTCGCCGCCGTCGTCGTGCTGCGGATCGACCGCGCCACCGTCATGGCCCGCGGCCGCCCGGGTCACGACGTCGTCCAGTTCGTCGAGCGTGAGCAGGTCGCGCCGCAGGTGGCGGGTGCGGTACCCCGCCCGTCCCACCATGTGCGCCGAGACAGGGCTCGTCAGCAACTGGAACACCCAGCAGAGCACGAGGACCGGGACCAGCAGCCAGCTCCCGAACTCGACAGCGAGCGCCAGGAGGAACAGCAGGAGGCCGAGGACCTGGGGCTTGGTCGCCGCGTGCATCCGGGAGAGCAGGTCGGGGAACCGCACGAGGCCGATCCCGGCCGCGAGGGACATGAGGGCGCCACCGATCAGGAGGGCGGAGACGATGATGTCGTGGATCATGGCCGCTACTTCCT
>JASLAA010000252.1 GCA_030147325.1 Arthrobacter sp.
CGGCCGTATCGACACCAACACGGTGCGCTTCGCCGGGACCGTCGAGAAGCTGCGGGCGGAGTTCGGCGAGGACAAGACGGCCTTCCTCTCCGCCGGTGACAACATCGGCGCATCCCTGTTCGCCTCTGCCCTGCAGGACGACCAGCCGACCATCGACGTCCTCAACGCTCTGGAACTCCGGGCGTCGGCCGTGGGCAACCACGAGTTCGACAAGGGCTTCGACGACCTCACCGGACGCGTGGCCGCCGCTGCGGACTTCCCGTACCTCGGTGCCAACGTCTACACGAAGGGCACCACCGAACCCGCCCTCGACGAGTACTCCATCATCACCGTGGACGGCGTCGACGTCGCGGTCATCGGAGTCGTCACCGAGGAGACCGCAACCCTCGTCAGCCCCGGCGGCATCGCGAACGTCGACTTCGGCGATCCCGTCGAAGCCGTCAACCGTGTCGCCGGCGAGATCGAGGAGCAGGGCCTCGCCGACGTCATCATCGCCGAGTTCCACGAGGGCGCCGGGGACGGCGTCGTCGAGGGTGCGACGATCGAGCAGGAGATCGCTGCCGGCGGCACGTTCGCGAGCATCGTGAACGACACCACGCCTCTGGTGGACGCGATCTTCACGGGCCACACGCACAAGCAGTACGCGTGGGACGCGCCCGTCCCGGGTGCATCCGGGCAGACCCGTCCGATCCTGCAGACCGGATCGTACGGTGAGTTCGTGGGCCAGATCACGCTGACGGTCGACAGGGCAACCGGTGACGTCGAGTCCTACACCTCACGCAACGTCGCCCGCACCGCGGACGCCGACGCAGCACTGGTGAGCGCCTTCCCCCGGGTGGCCGAGGTCAAGACGATCGTCGACGCGGCACTCGCGCAGGCAGCCGTCATCGGCAACCAGCCGGTCGGCTCCGTCACCGCGGACATCACCACGGCCTTCACCGGTACCACGCGTGATGACCGCACCGCCGAGTCCACCCTGGGCAACCTCGTGGCGGATTCGCTCCGGGCAAGCCTCGCTCCGGCCGAGCGCGGCGGAGCCGAGATCGGCATCGTCAACCCCGGTGGGCTGCGTAACGAGCTGTACTTCGCTCCTGACGGCGTCGTGACCTTCGCCGAGGCGAACGCTGTCCTGCCGTTCGTCAACGATCTGTGGACCACCTCGCTGACCGGTGCGCAGTTCAAGGCCGTACTCGAGCAGCAGTGGCAGCCGGAGGGCAGCTCACGCTCCTTCCTCGCCCTCGGTCTCTCGGACAACGTGAGCGTGACCTACGACCCCACGCTCGAGCGTGGGTCACGGATCACCTCGGTGCTGATCGACGGGGCGCCTCTCGACCCGGCGAAGGACTACCGGATCGGTACGTTCAGCTTCCTCGCGCAGGGTGGCGACAACTTCACGGTCTTCCGTGAGGGCACCGACACCCGCGAGTCAGGACTCGTCGACCGTGACGCGTGGATCGACTACGTCCGGGCGAACAGCCCGCTGTCACCGTCGTTCGACCGTCGCAGCGTGCAGGTCCAGGGAGCCCCGACCACGGTGCAGGCCGGTGACGCGGTGACCTTCACCGTCTCGAAGCTGGATCTCACCTCGCTCGGAAGCCCGGCCAACACCACGCTCACGGCCAGCTTCCTCGCCGCCGACGGGACCTCGACCCCCCTGGGGTCGATCCCTGTCTCCGGTGGTAGCGCCACCGTGAACCTGACGATCCCGGCCACGGCGAGTGGGCAGGGACGCATCGTCCTGACGGCTGCACCGAGCGCCACGACTGTCACACTCCCCGTGACGGTGGAAGCGATCGCGGAGCCCGAGCAGCCCGTCGAGCCCGGCAAGCCGGACAAGCCCGAGAAGCCGATCAAGCCCGTCAAGCCCGGCAAGCCGGAGAAGCCCGAAAAGCCGGTCAAGCCGGTCAAGCCGGTCAAGCCCGGGAAATAGGGTTGCCGCGAGGCGGAAAGCACCAGGAGTAATCCTGGCTCCGGTAGCTCGACGAGCTACCGGAGCCAGGGCCTGATCATGCTGATCGTAAGGGACCCCCACCAGTGGTGGGGGTCCCTTACGGTTTCCCCTGGCGACCCCACGGACGTGAAGGAGGGGCCGCCCTCCGGCTCCGTCGGCGAGGTTCCTTCGCCCGGTATTCCGGCGGCTCCGGTGAGCGCGCGACAGCGGAAGTCGGCGGCCTACCGTGCGCGGGCCGGGACTCTGCCAAGAATCGCCCTGGCGATGGCGTCGGCATCCAGGAGGGTCCTGCTCCCCGCCTCGAGGGGAGCTCCTGCCTCGGCCGCGATGGCAGTGCCCCACTGCACCGATGCGAGCTGAAGCCCGATCACGAACAGCGACTCCTGCTCCTTGCCCGTGTGATCCACGGCCCGATAGGGCGGTGCCGTGACATCGAGCCCGGCGGACGTCACCGGAACGCCGTCCTCCGCCATGAAGGTCTTCGGCCGGACCGCTCCGCGACGCAGGAGATCGCGCATGAGCGGGGACAGGCTCGTCGACACCCGGTTCGCCGGCATCATCGCCTCCACCAGGTAGCGGGCCCTGAAGGATTCGCCATGCACCCACGGCGAGCTCGCACGGAACAGTGCCTCGTCCGCGTCGAAGCCGAAGCTGGGACTGGGTCCGACGAATCGGACGATGCCGGCGCGGACGAGTGCCGCCAGCTGGGTGATGCGCAGCGGAGGCGGCCCGCTGGCAAGACCCTCGACGAGCGGCTCGAACCAACCCCTCAACTCCGCGTTCCAGGAGGAGTCGGAGATCCCGCCGTCCGCGACGGCCTGCTTGATCACCGAGCGTCCGGCATTCATCGCCCCGATGGCCATCTTCAGCGGATCGTCCTCACCCCTGGCAGAACCGGCTGCATCCTCGTCGAGGTAGGTGAGCACGGCGGCGCTGAATTCCTCGCCGTCCGCGAAGCGGCGACCGGCGAACGGGTGCGCGAGGGCCTCGACGTCGAGACGCCGGTCCTCCGGCACCGATCCCCGGATCACCTCCGCAGCAGCGGTCCTCCACCCAGGTCCCTCGACGGCCAGGGCTACCCCGAGCCGTTCCAGGAAGCCATCGGCCGGTCCAGGCGCAGGGGCTGCGACGGTGCGGCACAGTGTCGTGTAGTACGCCCACAGCACGTCGCGGTGCAGGAGCGGCCAGATGTCGTGATCGAAGCCCGGCTGGATGCCGGACCCCCTGAAGGAGAGAACGCGCTCCGGTGTGCAGAAGCGCAGCCGGACACTGCGCGGGATGTAGGAATCGAGCTCGGCCTTCGCCCGATAGGGCACTCCCCGACGCGAAGCTGCCACGAGCAGTGGCTCCCTGCCCGACGCCTCGTAGTCGAGCCTGCCGTCCTGCCGCACGGAGAACCGCCCGCCGCGGCCCTCCGTCAGTTGGATCATGGCGTCGAAGAAGTTCAGCCCGAGCCCACGGATGAGGACGGTCTTCCCCGCCGGGAGCCGGTTCCAATCGACGTCGGCCGGAACCGCTGGGGGCCAGTACTGCAGCCCGTGCCGGGCTGCAGTGTCCTGCAGCTTCTCCTGCTCAGGTGTCAGCGTCGCGGCGAGGTGACCCACGGCAAGGACCACGTCGTCGGCGTCGAGGTGCGATCCGTCATCCAGCGTGATCCGCCAGCGGTCACCCGATTCCATGCCCTTGCTGCCGGTGCCGTCCGCCGGGCGACCACGGGTGGATCCGTGCCCGGATGGAGCCGGGCCTCCGCTGTCCGCCCGCTGATACCGTTCGAGGCCGACGGCGTCATGGCGGTGGTGCAGGACCGTCACACCCGGGCCGGCCTGCCGGGTCACGGCTGTGAACATCCAAGCGAGATACCGGCCGTACAGCGCCCTGCTGGGGAAGTCGCCGGACCGGAGCCCGCGGCACTCGGCAAGGTCCGCGTCGCCCATGTCCGGGACGCGTCCGTCGGCGGCCCTTCCCCGCCACTCGTCGAAGGACAGGGCGACCGCGCCCGGAGCCAGGCCTGCTGCGGTAGGACCGACCGGTACGACCGTGGGGTAGAGGCACGGGGTGTTCATCAGGAAGAGCCGTGACTGATCGGTGCGCCAGATGTGTCCCGGTCCCGGTTCATGCGGCTCGACGACGTGGATGACGACCTCACGAGCAGCATGTCCGAGGGCGCCGTGCTGCGCAATCAGCCGCTCCACCACGGAGGTGCCGCGGGGTCCGCCGCCGATGACGGCTACCTGTCGCGCCTCCTGGTTCTCCACCCGTCAAGACTATCCAACCCGCCCGCAGCGCCCGTCCGACGGGGATCCGGTGCATGGCTGTGCTCTCTACAGCCTGCATAGGATGGGCCCATGACGCACTCTGCAGGAACCACCGCGACCACGGACGACCCTTTCCTCTGGCTCGAGGACATCTATGGTGAGCCGCAGCTCCAGTGGGTTCGCACCGAGAACGCGCTGACCGAGGACGCGCTGGTCACACCTGATTTCGAGGGCGCTGAGCGGCGGATCCTCGAAGTACTCGATTCGACCGACCGCATCCCCATGGTCGGCAAACACGGCGGGTTCTACTACAACTTCTGGCGGGACGGCGCCCACCGGCAGGGAATCTGGCGGCGCACCACCTGGGACAGCTACGCGTCGGACGAGCCGGACTGGGAACTGCTGCTCGACGTCGACGCGCTGAGCGCCGAGGAGGACACCGAGTGGGTGTGGGGCGGAGCCCTGTTCCTGCGCCCGGAGGAGGGTGCGCCCCACGAGCGGGTGCTCGTCGTCCTCTCGCCCGACGGCGGCGACGCGGCACGCTACCGCGAGTTCGACCTCGGCACCCTGACGTTCGTGGAGGGCGGCTTCGACATACCGACCGCGAAGAGCCGCATCAGCTGGGCCGACCGGGACACGCTGTACGTCGGTACCGATGTAGGGCCAGGATCGATGACCTCGAGCTCCTATCCCCGAACTGTTCGCACCGTGCGGCGTGGTGGGGAACCGGCTACGTCCGAGCAGTACTTCGAGGTGGATGAGAATCACATGATGGCCCTCGTCGTCCATGATTCGACGCCGGGCCACGAGCGGGACATCGCCGTGGACACCATCGACTTCTACACCCGCCGGACCTATCTCCGCCAGGACGGTGCCTGGCGCCTGATCGAGGTACCCGAGGATGCCAGCATCTCCCTGCACCGCCAGTGGTTGATCGTCCGGCCCAGGACCGGATGGTCGACGGGAGGGGTCACGTACGCGGCAGGATCCCTGCTGGTCCTGCCGCTCGACGACTTCCTCGCCGGTGATCGCTCCTTCGAGACCGTGTTCGAGCCCGATGCCGCCACCTCCCTCCAGTCCTGGAGCTGGACGCAGGACTACCTCCTGCTGAACCTGCTGCACGACGTATCCTCCGAGATCCGCATCCTCGACCCGGCGAACAGCTGGGCCGCCGAGCTCCTCGACGCCTGCCCTCCCCTGCACTCGGTGGATGCCTACGCGGTGGACGACGAGGACGACGACGCCGGCAACGACTACTGGCTGATCGCCACCGGATTCCTGACGCCGTCGACCCTGTATCGGGGAACGATCGGGGGGACGCACACCGCCGTCAAGTCCTCCCCGTCCTACTTCGACGAGGACCGATACGCGGTCGAGCAACACTTCGCGGAGTCGAGTGACGGCACCAGGGTGCCCTACTTCCAGATCGCGTCGGCCGGTCTGGAGCTCGACGGACGCAATCCCACCCTGCTGTCGGGCTACGGCGGATTCGAGCACTCCATGACACCCGCCTACAGCGGGGTCATCGGACGAGGCTGGCTCGAACGCACCACCGACGACGGCCGAACGGGCGTCTACGTCCTGGCGAACATCCGCGGGGGCGGGGAGTACGGCCCCGCATGGCACCGCGCTGCACTGCACGCCGACCGCCACCGTGCGTACGAGGACTTCGCGGCGATCGCCGCAGACCTCGTCCAGCGCGGGGTCACGTCACCGGCCTTGCTCGGTTGCACGGGCCGCAGCAACGGCGGTCTGCTCGTGGGCAACATGCTCACGACCTACCCGCACCTGTTCGGCGCCATCTCCTGCGGCGTACCGCTTCTCGACATGAAGCGGTACACCCGGCTGTCCGCCGGTTTCTCCTGGATCGCCGAGTACGGGGACCCGGACAAGCCAGAGGAGTGGGAGTACATCCGGACCTTCTCGCCCTACCACCTCCTCCGGGAGGACGCCGTGTATCCGAAGACGCTGATCTGGACGGCGACGAGCGATGACCGCGTGGGCCCGGTCCAGGCCCGCAAGATGGCCGCGCGCATGAAGGAGCTGGGCGTCCAGAACGTGTGGTTCCACGAAGCGCTGGAAGGCGGTCACGCAGGGGCGGCCGACAATCGGCAGGCCGCCAGGATGCACACCATGAGCTTCGAGTTCCTGTGGAGAGCGCTCACCGGGTCGCTCTGATGCGGTCACCGGGACCGCTGTCGCGCCCTCCACGGCGCGGCGCGACACCCTGACGCTCCGCATCGGCGCGGTTCTGACCGGTTGTTTTGCTCTTGCCCACCCCTTCTGGGTAACCTTGGGAAGCTAGAGATAGCCGATGGAGACGTGCCAGAGCGGCCGAATGGGCTTCACTGCTAATGAAGTGTGGGCCTAAAGCCTACCGGGAGTTCAAATCTCCCCGTCTCCGCGAACGGACCCCCTGGAAACAGGGGGTCCTTTGCGTT
>JASLAA010000256.1 GCA_030147325.1 Arthrobacter sp.
CGGGAGAAATCAGGCCGGATCGACCGGCGGGACGTCCGATAGAGCGCGATCACCGCAGTGCCTGTGCTCGGACAGACAGGACGACCCCCGGGTCGGAGGGCGCTGAAGGTCCCTCGACCCGGGGGTCGCCGTCATGCTCGAAGCAGATTCTGTCAGTGGAAACGCTCGGGCCGGAACGTCGTGAGCATGGGGTGCTGCTGTCCGCTCAGGATCTCTTCGGCCAGAAGTTCCCCCGCGATGAGTCCGAGGGTCGCCCCGGAGTGGGTGAAGGCCACGAAGCATCCGGGGACTTCCTGCAGCTCGCCGAAGACGGGCTCACCGTCACCCGGGATCGGCTTGCGACCCAGCTTCCACGAGGCGGCCTTGAGCGGCGGTTCCCCCTGCAGCAACACGGAAGCTTCATCCGCGAGTTGCTGCACCACGGATTCCGGGATGGAGTAGGTGCCGTCCGCGTTCTCGGTGATGCTCTCCTCGTACCAGTCATGATCCAACGCCAGGGTGTTTCCGGGATTCGGCCGGAGCGCCGCGCGGGGAGTGTTCATGACGGGTCGTACTTCCTGGGCTACCGGTTCGGTGAGGACGAGCATCGACACCGGTGAGGCGTCGGGGATCTCCACACCGAGTTCCTTGACCACGGCAGGAGTCTGCGGACCGCAGGCCACCACTACCGCGTCGGCGTGGTACTGCTCGCCCTGCGCGGTTGTCACTCCGATGGCTCGTCCGTCCGTGACCTGGACGGAGGTCCTTCCTGCATGGGTGACCAGTTCACCCCCGCGGTGCTTGAACTCGTCCATGAGGAATTCGATCAGGTGCGGCAGGCTGACCCACCCCTCGCCCGGGTTGAAGATGGCCGTACCGGGAACGGACGCGGCGTTGATGCCCGTGGTGTAATCGCCGACCGTTTCGGGGGTGACCAGTCTGGAATCGTAACCGTGCGCCTTCTCGTAGGCGTGGCGGTCTCTGGTGGTGTCGTCCTCACCGTCAGCGGCCCAATGGAGGCCACCATCGAAGTGGAGCCACTCCAGGGCCGGGTCTGCAGCGAAGAGCGTGCGGTACCGGTCGATGCCGGCCACGCGCAGCTCGTGGTAGGGGGTGGTGCGTTCGCCTGCGGAGTTCAACCAGGACAGGGACCGCCCGGAGGCGCCGCTGGCCAGCTCGGCTTCGGTCACGAGGACGACGGACGCACCACCGCGCAGCAGATGGACAGCGGTGGAGACGCCGAGGATGCCGCCGCCGATGACGGCCACACGGGAGGGGGAGAAGGTCATGATTAGCTCTCTTTCTCGGGAGGTGACGGCTGGTCAGCCGGCGCCATGAATTTTCTCGATGATCCGTAGAACCGCGACCGACTGGGCGGGATCGACCGGGGGCGGCGTCCCGTCCCGCAGCGCCGCGGCAAGCAGGGTGTAGAACGTGGGATAGCTGCCGCGCTCGGCGGGTACGGGCACCGTGGCGCCGTCCACTCCGAGCAGGCCCCACCTGCTGTCGGGCTCCACGCCGTACTTCTCGTCAGTGGGAAGTGTTCCGGATGCCAGTGCCGCTTCCTGCCCGTCCAACCCCCACTTGGTGTACCCGGCGGTGGATCCCAGCACATGGAATCGGGCTCCGACCTGTGCTGCCACACCGTTCATCCACAGCCGCGACCGAACCCCTGACCGGTGCTGCAGCGACACGAAGCTGTCCTGGTCGGCGCCGCTGCCGGGGGTGCGCACGGCGGTCTCGCCGTAGGCCTCGGTGACGGGGCCGAAGAGTTCGATGGCCTGGTCGATGAGGTGTGCTCCGAGGTCGTGGAGGATCCCCCCGCCTTCGGCGACGGTGGCCTCGTCCCGCCAGTTGCCGAAACCTTCGGGCATCCACCACTCGAACCGGGACTCGAAGGAGCGGACCTGTCCCAGGACGCCTTCATCGAGCAGTCTCCTCAGTGTCAGGTAGTCGGCGTCCCAACGACGGTTCTGGAAGACGGTGAGCATCACCCCGGCCTCGGCGGCTCGGCCGATGAGGATCTCGCCTTCCGCGCTCGTGGGTACGAAGGGTTTGTCCACGACGACGTTCAGCCCGCGATCGAAGGCCTTGTTCGCCAGTTCTCCATGAGTGCCGGGAGGTGTCCCGAGGACGACGAGATCCAGTTCCAGTTCACCGGAATCGAGAGCGGCGAACAGGTCCCCTGCCGTTCCGATGATCCGGGCTCCGGGATAGGACTGAGCGGCGAGGTCGGCCCGTGCGGGGTTCGCGGTGACGATCACGTCCAGTGAGTAGCCCGGGTCCGCCTCGATGAGCGGGGCGTGGAAGACCTTGCCGGATACGCCGAATCCGAGGACGGCGGTACGGAGGGGGCCGGTATCGCGCATCAGAGGACTTCCGACAGGAATCGTTGGAGGCGCTCGCTCCGGGGATTGTCGAAGAGGTCGGCGGGTTTGCCGGCTTCGATGACTTCACCCTCGTCCATGAAGACCACCTGGTCGGCGACCCTGCGGGCGAAACCCATCTCATGGGTGACGACGGCCATCGTCATGCCGCGCTCGCAGAGACCGGCCATGAGCGTCAGCACGCCCTTGACGAGTTCCGGATCCAGGGCGGAGGTGGCTTCATCGAAGAGCATGACCTCCGGTTCCATCGCCAGGGCCCGGGCGATGGCGACGCGTTGCTGCTGGCCTCCGGAGAGGTCCCGGGGACGGTGGTCGGCACGTTCGGCGAGGCCGACTTCGGCGAGCCGGCGTCGGGCGCGTTCCCTGGCCTCCGCCTTCGACATGCCCTTGACGCTCCAGAGGGCGAGGGCGACGTTCTCGAGTGCGGTGTGGTCGGGGAAGAGGTTGAAGTGCTGGAAGACGATGCCGATGCGGCTGCGCAGGACGTCCGGTTTGACGTTCAGTGCGCTCTCTCCATCGAGCAGCACGTCACCGCTCGCGGGTTCGTGGAGGCGGTTGATGCCGCGGAGCAGGGTCGACTTCCCCGAGCCGGAGGGCCCGATGATGCAGGTCGTGGTTCCCGGGGCTATCGACAGGCTCACACCGCGCAGGACCTTGATGTCACCGAAGGCCATCGTCAGGTCCCGGACTTCCAGGCTGGACCCTCTGAACGTGAGGAGATCGGCGGAGGTGTTCGTGGAGGTGCTCATGTGTTGCTCCCTGTGATGTGCGGTGTGACCGCATCGAGTTCTTTGACTTCGTTCAGTCCGCTGCTGGGGGCTGTGGGGCGGCGCCGTCCGCTGCGGAACCGGGCATCGAAGTAGTTGACCAGGTGGGTCAGGGGGACAGTGATGATCAGGTAGAAGACTCCCGCCATCACCAGGGGGGAGAGGTTTCCTGTCAGTACCGCTGCGTCCTGGCCGACGCGGAAGAGTTCACGTTCGGAGACCAGGAGGCCCAGGAAGTAGACCAGGGAGGAGTCCTTCACGATCGCGATGAACTGGTTCACCAGGGCGGGGAGGACCCGTCGTACTCCCTGGGGGATGACGACCAGTGCCATGGCCTTGCCGTATCCCATACCGAGGGCCCGGCAGGCTTCCAGCTGCCCCTTCTCGACGCTCTGGATACCTGCACGGAAGATCTCACCGATGTAGGCGCTGGCGATGAGACTGAGGGCGATGATCCCGAGGGGATACGGCGAGGGCCCGAAGATCTCCTGGCTCATCCGGGCGAAGCCCTGGCCGATGAGCAGGATCGTCAGGATGGCGGGTAGCCCCCGGAAGAGGTCCGTGTAGATCCGGGCCGGGATCCGGAGCCAGCGTGATGTCGATATGCCCATCACGGCGACCACCATCCCCAGCACCACCCCGATGACCGTCGCTGCGGCGGAGATGATCAAGGTGTTGACCAGACCGACTCCCAGCAGTTGCGGCAGGACGGCGAGCATCGCGTCGAAGTCGAGAAAGGTCTTGGTCAGATTGTCCAGGAAGTCCATGTCAAGCTCTCAGTGTCTGTAGCCGGGGGGCGGGCCGATGCGCGGCCCGCACCCTTGGATGGTGTTCCCGAGGTGGTTCTCGGGTGGACGAGACCCGAACTAGTTGCTCGGGGTCGGCTGGGGGGTCGGCTCGGACGTGCGTTCCGCGGACGGCAGGTACTGCTCAGGCATCGGCGAGCCGGGGAACCACTTCTCATAGAGCTCCTTCCACGTGCCGTCTTCCATCGCCTCGGCCAGACCCTCATCGAGCGCGGCCTTGAACTCGTCGTTGCCCTGGGCGAGGGCAAACCCTGCCGGAGCATCGAACGACGGGATGTCCGCGGCCGAGACCAGGCCGAATTTCTCCGTGTAGTCCTTAGCCGCTTCGTAGTCGAGGAAGTGGGCGTCGACCGACCCGCCGTTGACTGCGGCGATGGCGGAGTTGTTGTCGGGGAAGCGGACCAGGTCGGTGTGGGTGAAGTTCTTCACCGCGTATGCCTCCTGCAAGGTGCCCTGCACGACGCCCAGCCGATGACCGGCGAGGCTTTCGGCATCCTTCACGCCGGAGTCCTTCGTGGTGATGACGGTGAGGTAGCCGGCGAGGTAGCCCTCCGAGAAGTCCACGGTCTGCTTGCGCTCCTCCGTGATGCCGATAGCTGCGACACCGACGTCGAACTGCCCGTTCGCAACGGCCGACAGGAGACCGGAGAAATCCTGGCCGGTGAAGACGACGTCGTCCACGCCGATGCGCCCGGCCACGTCCTGGAAGAGTTCGACGTCGAAGCCCGTGAAGTTTCCGCTCTCATCCGTGAAGGTGTAGGGCTTGGAGTCACCCAGGCTCGCCACGCGGATGGTGCCCGGCTCGATCAGGCCGTAGGGGTTCTCCTCAGGGGACGCCGAGGGGGAGGATCCGCATCCGGTGAGGACCAGCAGCGCGGTCAAGGTAGTGGCCGCAACGGCAGCCAGGGGGCGGAAGCGGGAGACTCTGTTCACTGTTTTGTCCAATCGATGACGGCACTTCGGTGCCGGACAGCCGGGAAGTTGCTGGAAGAAGGAAGGCCAACCCCTCGTTGAGTCCGGTCTCAATCGGTTAGAGTGAGACCGGACTCACATTTGGGTTGCTGAGGAATCTACACACCGATCCGCTGAGGGTCAACCTTTCCGGAAAGGTCACGATGGGTACTTCATCCTCTCGTCGCAAGGAAGCGACGGTCGCAGATGTCGCACGGGAAGCGAAGGTGTCGAAGGCGCAGGCCGCACGGGCACTGGGCGCCTACGGTGCTGTCAGTGAGGAGGTCCGCTCACGGGTGCTGGCCGCCGCCGCGGCTCTGGAGTACCGTCCGAACGAGGTTGCCCGGAGCATGAACACCGGCAGATCCAAGACGCTCGGCGTCGTGGTGGGAGACATCGAGAACCCCTTCTTCAGCCTTGCCATGCGGGGTATCTCCGATACGGCCAAAGCAGAGGGCTTCGACGTGATCCTCATCAATACCGGGGAGGATGTCACGGCAGAAGCGGAAGCCGTGCGGGTCCTGCTGGACAAGCGCGTCGACGGCATGATCGTGGCACCGGCCTCGCAGCTGTCCGTCGAGCACCTGCGGGACGTCGTCGACTCGGGTCGTCCGCTCGTGCTGCTCGACCGCCAGATTCCCGCCCTGGGAGTGAATGCCGCCATGGCGAAGATGGACGGAACGGCTTACGAAGCGGTGAGTCACCTGATCGGGGTCGGGCATACCCGCATCGGATACATCTCGTCGCTCGACGTCGGGAGCTGGTCCTCCATCGAGGAGCTGGACCTGGGCACCAACCCCGTATCGGAGC
>JASLAA010000262.1 GCA_030147325.1 Arthrobacter sp.
ACGGATGATGTCCAACCCGTGAGCATCCGGCAGATTCATGTCGAGAAGCATCAGGTCCACGGCACCCCCACCGGCCGACACGCCGGCGGGCCCGCCGGCCAGCTGCAGGAACGTGGCGAGCTCGGCTCCGTTCCGGGCCACCCCCGCGAGCTCGAAGCCGTCGAGCCGCCGTATGTACTCAGCGTGCGCGTCAGCGGCCACGGGGTCGTCCTCCACGACGAGCACGCGAATGGCGCTCATCGACGTACTCCGCCGGGGAGCGGGGACAGGCCGTCCGTCGACTCGATCGCTAGGGGGCCCGGGTCGTCCTGGAACTCCTTCAACGGCGGTTGTCGCCCATCCGCCGTCCCCGCGGGGTAGGGCAGGTGGACAGCGAAGCGCGCACCACCACCGTCCGCGTCCGTGACCCGAAGGGAGCCACCGAAGCGCTCAACCGCCTGCCGCACCAGGGCGAGGCCGATTCCGCGGCCGCCTCCCGGCCCGCTCCCGGCCGTCTTCGTACTGTATCCGAGGTCGAAGATGCGCGCCTTCTCGGAGTCCGGGAGTCCCTTGCCGCTGTCCTCGACCACGATCTCCAACCCCGGTGCGGATTCCGTGCCGGCTACCCGGCGCAGCGACAGCAGAACCCGCGCCTCGTCCGTTCCGGCGGCTTCGTCGAAGGCGTTGTCGAGGAGATTCCCGATGACGGTCACGAGATCCACCGGGTTAAGGGTGCCGGCCTGAGAGTCCGCAGCGATATCCATGACGAATTCGATCCCGCGCTCGTTGGCCTGCGCGGCCTTGCCGAGCAACAGGGCTGCGATGAAGGGTTCGTCGACGGCCTCCACCACCTCGTCGGTGAGGCGCTGTGACTGCTGGAGATCCCTCGTGGCGAAGTCGAGTGCATCCGCCCCCCTGCCCAGTTCGACGAGCGAGACGATGGTGTGCAGACGGTTCGCATGCTCATGGGTCTGCGCCCGCAGTGCGTCGGTGAGCGTGCGCATCGTCTCGACCTGCCCCGTCAGCGCCTGGATCTCCGTATGATCCCGCAGGGTGGTCACGGTCCCGAGGGGCGCCTGCTCCGAGCGACCGCTCCGTACCGGGCCCGGGGGGATCGCGGGCTCCTGGTTCACCACGAGCACGCGGTCGTCGGTCAGGTGCACCTCGTCGTGTGCGCGGCGACCCGAAACGAGGAGGTCTCTGAGGGAGGCTGGGACGGGCAGGCGCGCGGCGTGGACGGGTTCGCGTGCGCCGACCAGCCCCAGTAGGCGCGCCGCCTGGTCGTTATAGAGGACCAGCTGACCTGCGGCATCGCTGAGCAGGAGGCCCTCACGTACGGAGTGCAGCACGGAATCGTAGAACACGAAGGTGCGGGACAACTCGGCCGGACCCATCCCGAGGGTCGCGTCCCGAAGGCGCCGGCTGAGAAGGAACGAGACCAGCGCTCCGAGACCCAGGGCTCCGAGGGCCACGAAGGCCACCAGCGGGAGCTGGGCGTTCCGGGCGAGGGCAGCACGATCTACCGTGATGCCCGCTGCCACCATGGCCCGCACCGTGCCGCCGTCCTCCGTCACCGGCACGATGGCGCGGATGGACGGGCCGAGTGTTCCGGCGTAAGTCTCGGTGTACGTCCGGCCCGCGAGTGCCTCGTCGATAGAACCGATGTAGGGCTTACCGATCTGCTCAGGGTTACGGTGCGTATAGCGCGTGCGGTCGGTTCCCATGATGGTGATGAAGTCGATGCCGAGCCTGTCCATGACTTCGATGGCATAGGGCTGGAGTGCTGCGGTCGGATCATCGCTTTCGGTCGCGCGGAGCACTTCGGGCTCCAGCGCGACTGCCGTGGCGACTGCCACCATGCGCTCCTTGGTGGCATCCTCGACGCCCTGCGCGGCAGTGGCGTAGAGGATGACGGAGAACGACGCCGACACGAGGAGTGTGATCACGAGCTGTACGAGGAAGAACTGTCGAGCGAGGCTCCATCGACTCATGCGGTGATCCTGCTCCCTCCTATACCGCCAACGCAGCGGCAGCGCGCCCGGCGTCCGGGCCACGACCAGTATGAACTCAATCGTGACCGGGGTCACGCCGGATGCCAAGGTGAACTCTAAGAACAACAGTATGCTTCCTGGTCGAACCCGGGGGATGACGAAAGACCCTCATCCCCTGCGCGCCGCTGGGCGGCACGGCTCCAGGAGAGCACCATGGCCCTAACCACAGCACGGTCCAACAGCGGACCGTCTCACCTAATACACACAACGAAGTGCGGAGTTGAATCATGAGCCATCAGTCCGAATCAGCAACCACCAGTGCAGGCCCTTCAGGCGGTGGGACATCAGCCGGTGAACCTGCGCGTTCCGCCGGTCGCCTCTGGCTGATGCGGGGCATCGGTCTCGCCGTCGCCCTGGTCATTTACCTACTCCTCGGCGCCTCCGACCTGTCGAACGACGCCCGGATAGTCGCTGCGGTCGCGGGACTCATGGCGGTCTGGTGGATGACAGAGGCCGTGCCGCTCTCCGTTACTTCGCTCCTGCCGATCGTCCTTCTCTCCGCCCTCACGGAACAGACGGTCGCCGAGACCACTGCTCCGTACGCCAATCCCATCGTGTTCCTGTTCCTCGGCGGCTTCCTGATCGCGATCGCCATGCAGAAGTGGAACCTGCACCGCAGGATAGCCCTGCTGACGCTCCGGCGCGTGGGCACCCACCCGCGGCGCATCATCCTCGGAATCATGATCTCCACCGCGTTCCTCTCCATGTGGGTCTCCAACACGGCGACAGCCCTCATGATGCTCCCGATCGCACTCAGCGTCTTCACGCTGGTGGTCGAGAACAGCCGCGGCAACACGGCCGCCAAGGGCTCCACCACGACGGATCTCACGGCGGGCAAGGCTGTCAGCGACATCGTGGAGGACAGGGATGTGCGGGTCTTCGGTGTTGCACTGATCCTGTCGGTCGCATGGGCCGCGACCATCGGTGGTCTCGGCACCCTTCTCGGCAGCCCGCCCAACGCGATCGTGGCCGGCTACATCCAGACCGAGCTCGGCGAGGAAGTCGGGTTCGTGCAGTGGATGATGCTCGGCGTGCCGATCGTGGTCGTCTTCATCGCCATTGCTTGGCTCCTCATCACCCGCGTCATCTTCAAGTTCAACCTGGAGGAGATCCCGGGCGGCAAGGAACTGATCGAGGATGAGATCGCGAAGCTCGGCAAGATGAGCCAGGGGGAAAGGGTTGTCCTCGTGGTCTTCACGGCGGCGGCGTTCCTGTGGATCTTCCCCGGACTGATCTCCAACATCGAAGCCGTCGCCACCGCACTGCCGTGGCTCGATTCGTTCAACGACACCGTCATCGCCATCCTCGCCGGAATCGTCCTCTTCATGATCCCGGCGGACAAGAAGGGCAACATGACCCTGGTCTGGAAGGACGCCGAGAACGGCCTGCCCTGGGGCGTCCTGTTGCTCTTCGGCGGAGGCCTGTCCCTGGCCGGAGCAGTCGCAAGTACCGGTCTTGACGCCTGGTTCGGTGAGCGCGTGACCGGGCTCGGTGCACTTCCGATCATCCTGCTCCTGGCCGCCGTGGTCACCATCGTCCTGTTCCTCACGGAAATCACGAGCAACACCGCGACCGCGGCCACCTTCATCCCCATCCTCGGCGGAGTAGCCGTGGGCCTAGGCCTGGACCCGCAGACGCTCCTCATCCCTGCTGCACTGGCCGCCACCTGCGCCTTCATGCTGCCGGTCGGTACTCCGCCGAACGCCATCGT
>JASLAA010000297.1 GCA_030147325.1 Arthrobacter sp.
AGCGCAGCAGCACCGCCTCGAGCGTCGGGATGCCTCCGCCTCCGGCGACCGGGAGCCGTCCCAGCTCCGCGGCCGTCCACGCCGCCACCGGGCCGCTCGCCCCGGTCACGCGGTCGAGGTCCTCGTCGTGGAAGACCACCACCACGCCGTCGCTCGACGCCCGGACGTCGATCTCGAGGTACCCGAAGCCGAGCTGCACGGCCCTCTCGAAGGCCGCCATGGTGTTCTCGTCGCCGTGTGGCGCGAAGCCCCGGTGCGCGAAGGCGAGCGGGTGCGGTCGACCCGCGGGCAGGTCCGTGCCGCCGAAGTATGGGTAGTCGCGGGGATCAGGCCGTGCGGAGCGCCGCAAGGCGTTCCTCCAGGACCTGCGCCACGCCGTCCTCGTCGAACGGTGGTGCAACGAGGTTCGCCGCGGCCAGGGCGTCCGGGTGGCCGGATGCCATCGCGTAGCCGTGGCCCGCCCAGTCCAGCATCTGCACGTCGTTGGGCATGTCGCCGAAAGCGACCACGTCGGCGGCGTCGATCCCGCGCTCGGCCGCATACCGGGCGAGCGTGACCGACTTGTTGATGTCGGGCAGGGCCATCTCCAGCAGGGCGACGGTCGGGGCCGAATGCGTCGTCGACACCAGGTGCGCGACGGCGGGACGCACCGCGGCCAGAAAGGCGTCGGGGGAGATGTCCTGCTCCCGTGCCAGGAACTTCACGATCTCCTCGCCGGGAAGGGTCTCCTCGAAGGGCTGGGCCGTGATCCCCCCGAGCAGTTCCGAGGTCGCGGCGTCGCCGAACCCCGACTCGATCTTGAACCCGGACACGGTCTCCGCGGCGAAGGTCGCCGCGGGAAACAGACCGCGGATGATGTCCCGGGCCGCGACGACGTCTGCCGGATCGAGAAGCTTCGCGTCGAGCACGCACTCGGAGCGGAGGTCGTACGTCAGGGCGCCGTTGGAGCAGATGACCGTCCCGGTGTGCCCGAGCTGGTCCCGGAGCGGCTGGAGCCAGCGCGGCGGTCTGCCGGTGACGAACACGACGTCGACGCCGGCCTCGATGCAGGCCCTGAACGCGTCGATGGTGCGTGCGCTCATCATGCCGTCATGACCCACGACGGTCCCGTCCATGTCGCTCGCCACGAGGCGCATCGCTGACTCCTTCTGTCCCTGGTCCTCCAGCCTACCGGCGGCCCGAGCAGCCGCCGGACGGGTGGGGCCGGTGATCACTGCTCGAATGTTCCGATGAGCCTGGCCCGCCCGATGCTGTGGGAGAAGAGGGTGAACCCGAGGTAGGCCGGACTCGCCTCGGCAGGGAGGTCGAGGGTCTCCACGTCCACCGCGTGCACCACCACGTGATAGTGGTGGGGACCGTGGCCCTCCGGCGGCGCGGCTCCCACGAACCCGGCGAATCCGCCGTCGTTGCGCAACTGCACCGCGCCCTCGGGAAGCAGTCCCGAGCCGCCGGTCCCGGCACCGGCAGGCAGGGAGGTGGTCGTCACGGGCAGGTTGAAGACCGCCCAGTGCCAGAACCCGCTCGCCGTGGGAGCGTCGGGGTCGTACACCGTCACGGCGAAACTCTTCGTTCCCTCGGGGAACCCGCTCCAGCTCAGCTGCGGCGATTCGTCCTGGCCACCCGCGCCCATCATGCCCGACGCCTGGGCGTCGTCGAGTCGCGCCTCGTGTGTCATGCTCTCGCTCGTCAGGTGGAAGTCGGCTACCGGGGGAAGGTCTGCGTACGGGTCGCGGGTCATCGCTGGTGCTCCTGGCATCGGTGTCATGGTCTGTATCGATCAGTCGTGCTGTGCCATCTCCTGGCGCGTGGGCGGACTGGCACCCGCGCGGGAGACGGTGATGGCAGCCGCGCGTGCCGCGTACTGCAGCATGCCGGTCAACTGCCCGAGATTGATTCGGCGCAGCTCGTCCCGCCGATGGGCGCCGTCGAGCTCCAGGTCCACGAGCGCTCCGAGCAGGGCCGCCATGAAGGAATCCCCCGCCCCCACCGTGTCGACCACGCTGGTGGAGGGCGCGGGCACCGAGGCCTCGCCGGCCCGGCAGACCCCCCACGGCCCCCTGGAGCCGCGGGTCACGACGACGACGGCGGCGCCCGCCTCCAGCCAGGCCCGCGCGGACTGCTCCGGCGTCCGGTCCGGGTACAGCCACTGGAGATCCTCGTCGGAGGCCTTGACGACGTCCGCGAGCGCCACGAACTTCTCGGCCTGCTCGCGCGCGAAGGACGGATCCCGGATGATCGTGGGCCTGCAGTTGGGATCGTACGTCACCGTGACGAGGGGGTGGGCGGCCGTCACGAGGGCCAGCACGTCCTGTGCCCCCGGGGCGAGCATCGTCGCGATCGAACCGGTGTGCAGGAGGGTCGTCCCGTCGAGGAGCCGTTCCTGCTGCAGAGCGAGGTTGGGGAGGTCCCACACGAGCTGGAAGTCGTAGGACGCTCCGCCGGCAGGGTCCAGGCGCGCCGTGGCGACACTGGTGGGAGCTCCGTCGGGCTCGAGGGGGAAGGGCACCGAGTTCTCGCGGAGGTGCCGCTGGATCATCCGGCCGTAGTCGTCGTCGCCGTACCGGCCGACGAACTGGGCAGGATGGCCGAGCCGTGCGAGCCCGACGGCGACGTTCATGGGGCTACCGCCCACGTGCGCGCGCATGGACGCGGTATCGCTGACGACTTCGTCGATGAGGGTTTCCCCGATTACGGTGAGCACGGTCTCAAACTACCAGCAGGGACAGGGAGGACGACGGGCGTCCCTGCCCCAGTGCACGACCCCCTTGGCCGCGTAGGAGCCCGCTCGTCGGCGGGCTACTCGGCGTCGATGGTCTGGGTCGAGCGCCGGGGCGGGATGGGCCGGCCACGGAACCGCCGCACACTGTAGCCGATGAGGACGAGGGCGATCAGGGACGAGGCGATGAGGCTGATCCCCGTGCCGGTGCCACCGAAGAGCCACCACCGGTCCTCGAGGAACCACCACCCGGGCACGTCGGGCCGGAGTATCCAGACGATCCCGAGGCTCATGATCACGAGCGCACTGGCGCAGCTCGCGGCGATACGGGGGATGGTCCTCACCCCGAGGGCGGCAGCGTGATAGGCGCTCGCCTTCAACGGCGTGAGCGAGCGGCGCGCCCAGTGGTACTGCTGCGAGAGGACGGCGAGTCCAGCGGCGAGCATCAGGAGACCGGGACCCGGCAGGACCAGCGCCGCGACCCCGAGGACCACGAGGGTCCACCCGATCACCTCGATGCCGGTGCGGCGGATCCACCCCTGGACCCGCTCTCTCGCTGCCATGGTCACAGGATGCCACAGGAAGCTGAACCGGCACGACGAACAGCGGGCTGCCGATCGGGCCGCGGAGGATGCGACCGCGGGGAACAAAGCGGGATATACATGCGTTTGCATCAACATGCCGGGCAGCCGCACCGGTTCCATCCAAGGAGGACAGCGTGACTGCTCGAACCGAAGGTCTCCACCACGTCACGGCGATCGCCGGCGACCCCCAGAAGAACATCGATTTCTACATCAGGGGACTGGGGTTGCGCCTCGTCAAGAAGACGGTGAACTTCGACGATCCCGGGACGTACCACCTGTACTACGGTGACGAATCGGGCCGCCCCGGCTCGCTGCTCACCTTCTTCCCCTGGCAGGGCATCCGCAGCGGACGCATCGGGAGCGGACAATCGACCACCACGGCCTTCTCGGTGCCGCAGGGGACGCTGGGCTGGTGGCAGGAGCACTTCCGGGCGATCGGCGTCGCGTCGGAGGTGTCCCGGGCATCCTCGGACGAGGAGCGGCTCTCACTCCGGGACCCCGACGGCCTGCAGATCGACCTCGTGGCCTCCTCCATCTCGGATCCCCGCAACCCCTGGGACTCCGCCTCCGTCCCCGCCGACTACGCCGTCCGGGGCCAGCACTCCTCCGTCCTGACCGTGCAGGATCCGGCTCGGACGCTCGAGACCCTCACCCGGGACCTCGGCATGACGATCCTCGCGGAGAAGGACGGCCGCTACCGCCTGAGCACGCACGACGGCGAACCGGGTACCGTCGTCGACGTCGTGACCGATGCCCGAGGGGACCGCGGCCTCGTGGCCGGCGGCACCGTGCACCACATCGCCTTCCGCGTCCCCGACCAGGCGACGCAGGAGCTGTGGCGCCAAGAACTGGCCGAGCGCGGTTACGGGGTCACGGCGATCCTCGACCGCCAGTACTTCACCTCCATCTACTTCCGCGAGCCCGGCGGAACCCTCCTGGAGATCGCGACGGACACCCCGGGATTCGACATCGACGAGCCGCTGCTGGAACTCGGCCGGTCCCTGAAGCTGCCGCCGTGGCTCGAACCGAACCGGGAAGCCATCTCCCATGCGGTCGCGAAGATCGACCTGCCCGGTGAGAACAACCCCGCCGTCCAGGCTTTCCTCAAGTAGGGGTGGGCACATGACCACGACACACGACTGGCCCCACCTCTTCGACCCGGGAACAGCGGACAGCCCGGTGCTGCTGCTCCTGCACGGGACGGGCGGCACGGAGCAGGACCTCCTTCCGCTGGTCGAACGCCTCGCTCCGGGCGCCGGCTACCTGGCACCACGAGGGCCGGCGCAGGAGCACGGGATGAACCGCTGGTTCCGGCGCCTGAGCGAGGGCGTGTTCGACGTCGACGACGTCGTCCGCCGCTCTGCCGAGCTGGTCGGCTTCCTCGACTGGGCACGCGAACGCTACGGGATCCGTGACCGCACGATCGTGGCGGTGGGATTCTCGAACGGCGCGAACATCGCGCTCGCGACCCTCCTGCTCCATCCCACCGCACTGTCGCTCGTCGTCGCCTTCTCCGGGATGTACCCCCTGGAGGGGCGGACCATCGACGCCGACCTGTCCGGTACGTCCGTCGCCCTGTTCAACGGACGAACCGACCCCATGGCCCCGTTCGACAGCGTGACGCGCCTC
>JASLAA010000003.1 GCA_030147325.1 Arthrobacter sp.
GTCACGGGGGCGGTCGTCACACCGGGGGTGGTCACGGTGGCTCCCGGCACCCGGATGTTCGAGGTGATGGAGCGGGTGGGGGGAGCCCTGCCCGAGGCGGACCTCGAGGGCATCAATCTGGCCGGCGCACCCTCCGACGGCCAGCACATCCACGTCCTCGCCCTGGGCGAGCAACCGCGCGCGGTCGGTGAGGTGTCGGATTCGCAGCCATCGTCCCGGGGCGGCGTCCCGGACGCTGCAGGCGGAGGTGGTGGAGGTGGTGGAGGTGGTGGCGTCGGATCGGGGACCGGAGGTCTGCTGGACATCAACTCCGCCTCGCTCGCGGAGATCGAATCCCTGCCACGGGTGGGACCTGTCCTCGGTCAGCGCATCATCGACTGGCGTGACGAGCACGGTCCCTTCACGCAGCCCTCGGACGTCGACGCGGTCCCGGGCATCGGTCCAGCCCTGCTGGAAGGAATTCTCCCGCTCATCTCGGCAGGATGACGGAGACCGTGCCGGCGGCGGAGGGGCCGGGAGGCAGCGCACGGAGCCAGGAGGTCCTGACCCGCCAGGGTTCCTCCCGGGTGAGCCGGTGGGTCACCTGGAGCGGGGACCTCCGCCTGCTGCCGTCGGCGGTGTGTGGATGGGCTGCGGCGTCCCTCGCCGTGCAGGGTGAGGCACGAGCTGTCACCTCCGCGGGTCTCCTGTCGGCGGCGCTGGGTCTGCTGCTCGGCTGTGTGGTGTTCCTGTTCCCCGAACGGCAGTCCGGGCTGGTGCGCCGCCTGCCGGCGCTCTCCCTTCCGCCGGTGGCAGCGGTCACCCTCGTCCTGCTGTCGACCGGTGGAGGCCTCGCGCGGGCGGAGGCCGGACCGCTCGACGAACTCGCGGTGAACGGCTCCTCGTTCACCGCGATCCTCCGCGTCACCGGCGAGCCGTCCCTGCTCGCTCCCGGGGCCTTCGGTGACGGTGACCGCTACCTCGTCGACGCCGACGTCATCGGCGGAGTCCTCCATCGTGAGGTCTTCGCGTCGAGGACACCGGTCGTGGTCATCGGTGGTGCAGCATGGGCGGAGGTAGGTACCGGGGACACGGTGCGCGTCCTCGGTACCGCGGACCCTCCGGATCGGCCGGGCAGGGCCAGGGCGGTCTTCCTGCCGTCCACGCAGCCCGTGGTGGAGGACGCGGACGGCTGGCTGGGATACACCGACGGGTTGAGGTCACGGTTCCGCGATCTCGCCCTTCGCGACGGGAGCGACGGCGGACTCCTGCCCGGAATGGCTCTGGGAGATCGGATCGCACTGGACCCCGGCACGGGCGAGGCCATGAAGCGCACGGGACTGACCCACCTGACCGCCGTCTCAGGGGCCAACTGCTCCTACGTCGTCGCTTTCGCGTTCCTGGGGCTGCGCCTGCTCAGGCTCCCGCGGGCGTCGGCCGCGGCCGGCGCGGTGGTGGCCCTCGCGGCTTTCGTCATGCTGGTGCGGCCCGAGCCGAGCGTCCTTCGAGCAGCCGTCATGGGGGCGATCGGTGTGGCCGCCGTGCTCTCCGGGCGGGGCAGGGTATCCCTCACGCTGCTGATGCTCTCCATCATCATCCTGCTCGCCGTCGACCCCTGGCTCTCCCTGTCGATCGCCTTCATGCTGTCCGTCGCAGCGACGTTGGGCCTCGTTACCGCCGGACCGATGGTCGTGACGGCTCTGGGGTCCTTGCTGCCACGGGTTGCGGCCCAGCTGCTCGCCATTCCGCTCACCGCCCAGCTCTTCTGCACGCCGATCATCGTCCTGATCCAGCCTGCCCTTGCGGTGTACTCGCTGCCCGCCAACGTCCTGGCTGCACCCGTGGTGCCCGCCGTCACCCTCCTTGGCATGGCTGTGGTCCTTGCCCTCGTGGCTGCTCCCATGCTGGCTCCGTTCCTCGTCTCCGCAGCACAGTGGGGGACCCGCTGGGTAGCGGGTGTCGCAGACACGCTTGCCGCCGCTCCCGGAGCATCGCTGCCCTGGCTGCCGGGAGCGCCGGGCGCGGTCCTCGCCGCGCTGGGGTCGTCGTTGCTGCTCCTCGGCGCCGGGCTCCGGGCAGGTGCGGCGCCGAACGAGCGAAGGGGCACTGCTGCCGATGCCGCCGGGGTGCTCACCGTCCTCCGACGGGTGACGGGCCATCCTCACAGCGAGGACAGGCGAGGCGGACAGCGGCGACCGAGCGCGGTGCGAGCCGGAAGCCGGGGTGGAGAGGCCGGAGACGGGAGGAACGCCAGGAACCGCAAGGGCCGGAACGGCTGGACCAACCGTCGATCGGCTGTCGTCCTGCTGGCCCTTCTCGCGGGCGTGACGGCCGCGATCGCGGTGGCCGGAAGGCTTGCACCACCCGTGGAAGAGGACTGGGTCATGGCCATGTGCGATGTAGGACAGGGTGACGGGATCGTGGTGAGGACGACGCCGGGCCACGCCCTGGTCGTGGACGCCGGTCCCGACGCCGGGGCGATGGACGGGTGCCTGGACTCGTTGGACGTCGAGGTGATCGACGCGCTGGTGATCACCCACCTCCACGAGGACCATTACGGCGGGATCGAGGGGGTGGTGAGAGGAAGGGAGGTGTCGGCCGTGTACTACTCCTCGGGAGAGCCCGTTCTCCCGCCCGTGATGTCCGAGGCAGCCGGGGCGGCGGGCGTGGAGCCGCAGCGGGTGAGCTCCGCCACCGAGCTCGAGGTCATGGGCATCGAGCTGGACGTCCTGTGGCCTCTGCCGGACACGGATCTGTCCGAGGAGAACAACGCCAGCGTGGTCCTGGAGATCGGGGTGCCTGTCGGGGATCGCACGGTCACGCTCCTGCTGACCGGCGACCTCGAGGAGGACGGGGCCGCGAGGATGCTGTCGGCCATGCCTGCCGTGGCCGATGGAGGAGTGGATATCCTGAAGGTCGCCCACCACGGCGCCAGGAACGGCGGAAGCATGGTGATCGAGGCCGTCGAGCCGCAGCTGGCGCTCATCTCGGTCGGCGCGGACAACGACTACGGACACCCGCACCCGACCATCGTCGAAGCCCTCACGCGAGCGGACATCGCCACGGCCAGGACGGATGAGCTCGGATCATTCCTCGTCCGGATCGTCGGCAGCACCATGGAGGTCCGGCCCCTGCAGTGATGCCCGCCACCCGGGTCCGGTGACAGCTTTGCGCCCCGCAGCGCGCATGCGACAGTAGGAGATCATCCGATGGAAGGAACGACGCCCCGTGGCAACCAGATCACCCGCCGGCCGTGCTGCAGGCTCGAACCAGCAGGCGGCGTCCTGGCGTGAGGT
Organism: Arthrobacter sp.; assembly: GCA_030147325.1. Lineage (GTDB taxonomy): Bacteria > Actinomycetota > Actinomycetes > Actinomycetales > Micrococcaceae > Arthrobacter_D. The sequence continues at coordinate 3,276 of JASLAA010000003.1, forward strand.
ACGGCCGGCCGCCGTCGTGCTGCTGACCGGACCGGAGGATTACCAGGCGTCGAAGGCAGCGGAGTCGATCAGGCACCAGGTCCGGACCGCGCAGCCCGAGGCCGAACTCGTGCGGTTCGACGCCGCGTCCTACGAGCCGGGAACGCTCGCGCTGCACGCCAGTCCCTCCCTCTTCGGCGACTGGACGGTCATCGAGGTGTCAGGGCTCGCGCAGATGAACGATGCCTTCCTGACCGAGGCGCTCGCCTACCTTACCGACCCCGCCCCCGATGTGGTCCTCGTGCTGCGTCACTCCGGAGGGAACCGCGGCAAGAAGCTGCTCGACGCGCTGAAGGCCGCAGGGACAACCGTGGTCGACTGCCAGCCACTCAAGAAGGACGGCGAGAAGGCGGAGTTCGTCACCACCGAGTTCCGCCTGGCCCGTCGTCGCATCGAGCCGGACGCGGTCCGGTCCCTGGTGGCGGCTGTCGGCTCGCAGCTGCCCGAGCTCGCGGCCGCCTGCCAGCAGCTGATGGCGGACTCCGGGGGTGACGTGACGGCCGGGACCGTCGAGAAGTACTACGGCGGACGCGTGGAGGCCACGGGCTTCAAAGTCGCCGACGCCGCTCTCGCCGGCCGGACCGCCCAGGCCCTGTCCATGCTGCGCCATGCTCTTGCAACGGGAGCGGACCCGGTGCCGATCGTCGCGGCACTGGCCATGAAGGTGCGGGCGGTGGCCAAGGTCCACGGTGCGCGGGGTTCGTCCGTCCAGCTCGCGAAGGAGCTGGGCATGGCCCCGTGGCAGGTCGACCAGGCGCGCAGGGAGGCGCAGCGCTTCAGCTCTGCGGCGTTGGCGCGCAGCGTGCGGGCCCTCGCCGAGGCCGACGCACAGGTGAAGGGCGAGTCGCGCGACCCGGTCTACGCCGTCGAGCGCGCAGTGACCGTCATCGCGCTCGGTGACGACTGAGCGGAGGTTCGGGCCACCGACGACGAAGGGCCGGCCCCGTCAGGAGCCGGCCCTTCGTCGAAGAAAGTGCAGCTTAGAGCGCGTTGACCTTCTTGGAGATCGCGGACTTGCGGTTCGCTGCGTTGTTCCTGTGCAGGACACCCTTGCTGACAGCCTTGTCGAGCTTCCGGCTGGCTGCCTGCAGAGCCGTCGCGGCAGCATCCTTGTCAGCACCTTCGACGGCCGTGTTGACGGCGCGGATGGCGGTCTTCAGCTCGGACTTCACCGAATTGTTGCGCTGCCTCGCCTTCTCGTTGGTGAGGATGCGCTTCTTCTGGGACTTGATATTTGCCACGTATGAGAACTTTCTTTGTATTGCGGACTGGGTCGTGAGGGTATTTCGGCCAATCAAGGACTGAGCGGCGTGGGGATACCGTATGGCGATCGGCCAAAGTGCCCGGAGACCTGCGCGGACACACAGCTATACAGGTTACCAGAAGTGGGTAGACGCCAACTACCCGAGCATGTGGCCGGGAAGCGCCTCCACGACCTGCTCGAAGCGGGATCGCGGCAGGACTGCTCCTTCACGTCGGATGTCGGCGGGGTCGATGGTCAGCAGCCGGTCCACCCTCACCTCGCTCGGCCGCCCCTGCCGGTCCCAGGCACCCGAGCCGATGTCCACGTAGCGGGCGTCCTGATCCCGGGAGTTGTTCCTGTCGCGGCTCGTCAGCATCAGGCCCAGCAGCCGGTCGCCGTCGCGTCCGACGAGCAGCACCGGCCGGTCCTTGCCCTGGTTCGGGTCATCCTCGTAGGGAACCCAGGTCCAGACGATCTCCCCCGGGTCGGGCCTGCCGTCACTGGACGGCGAATAGCCGAGCACCGCGTCCCGTCGCCGATCGGAGGCGGACGGCGTACCGGACCGCGCGTCCCAGTCCCGTTCGAGGGCCCAGCCCGACGACGGCGGGCTCGCCTGCCGGGAGGAGCGCTGTTGCGTCGGGACCCTGCCCGCGCTGCGACCGGACCTGGCGGCCCCTGAACTGTTGACCGCGCGGACGACGCGGTTCGCGAGGGACAGGACGGATCGGAGGGTGAAGGCCATGGGGAGATCCTAGCGATCGCAGGGCGCCGTCCGTGAGGGACGATTGCCGGAGCCGTCCGCCCTCGTGGGAGACTAGGAGAAGGCTTTCGCGGACCAGCGGACTGCCGTCCCGGCGGACGGTCGACTGGTCGAGACGGGCCGCCCCTGTCCCGACATACAAAGGAACCTACGTGTCACCCATGGCCCGCACCGCGCCGGTGCCCGCCGCCACCGACCCGGCGATCATCAGGAACTTCTGCATCATCGCCCACATCGACCATGGCAAGTCCACGTTGGCCGACCGCATGCTCCAGCTCACGGGAGCCGTCGAGCAGCGGGACATGAAGGCGCAGTACCTCGACCGGATGGACATCGAGCGCGAACGCGGCATCACGATCAAGTCGCAGGCCGTGCGCCTACCCTGGGAGGTCGACGGCACGGCCTACGCGCTGAACATGATCGACACCCCCGGCCACGTCGACTTCACCTACGAGGTGTCGCGGTCCCTCGCGGCATGCGAAGGTGCCATCCTCCTCGTCGATGCGGCCCAGGGGATCGAGGCTCAGACGCTCGCCAACCTGTACCTCGCCATGGAGAACAACCTGACGATCATCCCGGTCCTCAACAAGATCGACCTCCCTGCAGCGCAGCCCGAGAAGTACGCGGCCGAACTCGCGAGCCTCATCGGCGGTGAGCCGGAGGACGTACTCATGGTGTCCGGCAAGACCGGCGTCGGCGTGGAGGCGCTCATGGACAAGATCGTCCGGGACCTCCCGGCGCCGACCGGAAATCCGGACGCGCCCGCCCGTGCGATGATCTTCGACTCGGTGTACGACACGTACCGCGGCGTCGTCACCTACGTGCGGGTCGTCGACGGGAAGCTCAGCCCCCGGGAGCGCATCCAGATGATGTCCACCCGCGCGAGCCACGAACTGCTCGAGATCGGTGTCAGCTCGCCCGAGCCGACACCTTCCAAGGGGCTCGGTGTCGGTGAGGTGGGCTACCTCATCACAGGTGTGAAGGACGTTCGCCAGTCCAAGGTGGGTGACACCGTCACGAACCTCGCGAAGCCGGCGGCCACGTCGCTGGGCGGCTATCAGGACCCGAAGCCCATGGTCTTCTCGGGGCTGTATCCGCTCGACGGCACCGACTACCCGGTGCTGCGGGACGCCCTCGAGAAATTCACCCTCAACGACGCCGCTCTCGTCTACGAGCCCGAGACCTCGGCCGCCCTGGGGTTCGGATTCCGGGTCGGCTTCCTCGGCCTCCTGCACCTCGAGATCACCCGTGAGCGGCTCGAACGCGAATACAACCTCGATCTGATCTCCACGGCCCCCAACGTCGAGTACGAGGTGACCCTCGAGGACAAGCGCGTCCTCAAGGTGACCAACCCGAGCGAATACCCTGTCGGGAAGATCGCGGAGGTGCGCGAGCCGATGGTCTCGGCGACCATCCTGGCGCCGTCGGAGTTCGTCGGCGCCATCATGGAACTGTGCCAGCAGCGCCGCGGGGTGCTCGGCGGGATGGATTACCTGTCCGAGGACCGTGTCGAGATCAGGTACCGGCTTCCGCTGGCGGAGATCGTCTTCGATTTCTTCGACCTGCTGAAGTCGAAGACGCGAGGGTACGGTTCGCTGGACTGGAAGGCTGACGGTGATCAGGTGTCGGATCTGGTCAAGGTCGACATCCTCCTGCAGGGCGACCAGGTGGACGCCTTCAGTGCGATCACGCACCGTGACAAGGCCTACGCCTACGGGGTGATGATGACAGGGAAGCTGCGCGAGCTGATTCCCCGCCAGCAGTTCGAGGTCCCCATCCAGGCTGCGATCGGGGCACGGATCATCGCCCGCGAGTCCATCCGCGCCATCCGCAAGGACGTCCTCGCCAAGTGCTACGGCGGCGACATCACCCGCAAGCGCAAGCTGCTCGAGAAGCAGAAGGAGGGCAAGAAGCGCATGAAGATGGTGGGGCGGGTGGAAGTGCCACAGGAAGCCTTCATCGCAGCGCTCTCGTCGGACGAGTCGAAGGACAAAGCCAAGAAGTGATGATGCAGTCGGTCACCGGTGGCGCCGGTCATGCCTAGCGCACTTCCGTTGGGTCTGCCCGCGCCCGAGGACGGCGTCCTTCCCGCCGGGGCGGCGGAGGGAGCGCTCGAGCGGGACTTCTGTCTCTACGTCCACATCCCCTTCTGTGCCGTCCGCTGCGGGTACTGCGACTTCAATACGTACACCGCCACCGAACTCGGCGGGGGTGCCTCCCAGGATGCATACGCGGGCTCGGTCCTCGCGGAGCTCGCGCTCGGAGCCCAGGTGTTGCGCGCGTCCGGCCTCCCGGACAGGCCGCTGTCCACGGTGTTCTTCGGGGGAGGTACCCCGACGCTGCTCCCCGCGGAGGACCTCGCCCTGATCCTGGACGCAGCCCGGTCGCAGTGGGGCCTCGCACCGGACGCGGAGGTCACCACCGAGGCCAATCCGGACTCGGTCACCCCGGAATCGCTCCGTATCCTCAGGGAGGCGGGCTTCACCCGCGTCTCGTTCGGCATGCAGTCGGCGGTGCCGCACGTCCTCGCCGTCCTCGATCGCACGCACTCGCCCGAGCGCGTCCCTCAGGCCGTCCGGTGGGCGAGGGAGGCAGGACTCAGGGTCAGCCTGGACCTCATCTACGGCACGCCGGGGGAGTCACTGGAGGACTGGCGCACCTCGCTGTCCACGGCGCTGTCCTACGGCCCCGACCACATCTCCGCCTACGCGCTCATCATCGAGGACGGCACGCGCCTCGCCTCGCGCATCCGCCGCGGACAGGTCCCTCCCATCGACGATGATGACCACGCGGACAAGTACGCACTCGCCGAGGAGATGCTCACCGCCGGTGGCCTGCACTGGTACGAGGTCAGCAACTGGGCCCGAACACCTGCCGACGAGTGCCGCCACAACCTCGCCTACTGGCGGGGGAGCGACTGGTGGGGAGCCGGCCCGGGCGCCCATTCACACGTCGGCGGCACCCGCTGGTGGAATGTCAAGCATCCGCGCCCCTACGCGGAGGCGCTCGGTGCCGGGCGTTCACCGGCGGCAGGGCGCGAGGTCCTGGCGCCGCAGGACCGCTACGTCGAGGACGTCATGCTGCGTGTGCGGCTTCGCGAAGGGCTCGCTGCCGAATCCCTCGCCCCTGCGGGTCGCCTGGCGGTGGCGGGGCTCATCGCAGACGGGCTGGTGGTGCCGGCGGACGCCTTCGCGGGTCGCATCGTCCTCACGTTCCGCGGCAGGCTCCTCGCCGACGCCGTGGTGCGGCGCCTGCTGCCGGACTGATCCCGGCGCGGCCGGACCCGTTCACGCGTCGCCGCCCCGCACGACGGTGACGGCCGTCGAGTCAGCGGAGAAGGCGCAGGTTCAGGGAGTACCGGTACGGCCGGCCCCTGTTCACCTGGATGCCGGCGTTGACCGAGAAGATCGTGATCGTGACCCAGATCAGGGCGTTCAGCACCGCGAAGAAACCGCCGATGTCGGGGACGAGGGAGAGAAGCCACGCCACGAGGGCGAGCAGTGTCGGCGGCAACGTGAAGTTGAGCGCCTCCTTCGACTCCTGCGCGGTGAACGGACCCCGGTCCTTGAAGATGAGGAAGATCAGCAGTGAGGGAAGGAATCCGAGGATCCCGCCGAAGTGGGCCAGGGTCGCGAACTGACGGTCCTCGGACGCCGTGAGGGGGAGCGCATTGGCCGGCGTGCCTTCGAACGCCGGCTGCGACTCGCCCCGTTCGTGGTGCTGGTGGTCGGCGGTGTTGGGCAACGTCATGTTCCTTTGTTGGCTGGCGTGATCTTCCCCTGTCTGCTCCAAGGATACTGGGTCAGCCTTCCCCGGCGGCTCACCCGGGCCCCGGTTGCGCGGTCAGGAAATCGATGACCTCCTCGACCCTGCCGAGCAGGGACGGCTCCAGATCCGCGTAGGTCGAGACCCCGGAGAGGATTCGTTTCCAGCCTCTCGCCACCGAGGCCTTGTCATGGTGCGGCCACCCGAGCCCGGCGAGGATCCCTGTCTTCCAGTCCTGATGGCGGGGGACCACCGGCCAGGCATCGAGTCCGAGAGCTGCCGGCTTGACCGCCTGCCAGACGTCGACGTAGGGGTGGCCCACGATGAGGACGTGGTGGAGGGCACCCGGCACGGTCATCGCCTGCTGTGCGATCCTCGCCTCCTTGGTACCGGGGAGCAGATGGTCGACCAGGATCCCCAGGCGCCGCTGCGGTCCCGGGCCGAAGTCCCGGATGGCGCCCTCGAGGTCGTCGATGCCATGGAGGGGTTCGACGACGATCCCCTCGAGCCGCAGGTCGTCGCCCCACACCTTCTCCACCAGTTCGGCGTCGTGCTGGCCCTCGACCCAGATCCGGCTCGCACGGGCCGTCCGGGCCCGGGCACCCTCCACCCGGACGGAGCCGGAGGCGGTACGCGCAGGAGCCGACGCCGTTCGTGGAGCGGGTGCCACGACGTGCACCGGACGTCCGTCGAGGAGGAACCCGTGGCCCAGCCGGAAGGTGCGGTGCTTGCCGCGCCGGTCCTCCAGCACCATGACATGCAGACCGCCGGACTTCTCGACACGCACCACGGCTCCGACGAAACCGCTCTGGACGTCCTCGAGGACCATCTCCCGCTCCACCGGGACGTCGGGGAGAGCGGTCCGCTTCGGAGCCGAGATGTCCTGTGCTCCCCAGGCGTGATCCATCCCGAGCGCGTCCTTCCTCCAGGGGCTGCGGCGGTCTGCCGCACCCGGGTTCCCAATGCTAACAATCACTCCGGACGTACTAGACTTGGCACTTGGGCGTGTCGAGTGCTAACGGCGCTGGGCCACCCGCTCAGCGTGCCCGTGAGAGACGAATGGACCCGGAGGTGACACAGGAATGAGTGAACCGCGACGCCTGGAGGTGCTCCGGGCAATCGTCGAGGACTACGTCCATTCACGTGAGCCGGTGGGTTCGAAGGCACTGGTGGATCGCCACCGGCTCGGGGTGTCGTCCGCGACGATCCGCAACGACATGGCCGTCCTGGAGGAGGAGGGGCTCATCGCTGCCCCCCACACCAGTTCGGGCCGGATCCCGACGGACAAGGGCTATCGGCTCTTCGTCGACCGCATCTCCGAGGTGAAACCGCTCTCCGCGCCGGAGAAGAAGGCGATCCAGGCTCTGCTCGAGGGCGCCGAGGATCTCGACGACGTCATGGACCGGACGGTACGGCTGCTCGCGCAGCTGACCAACCAGGTGGCCGTCGTCCAGTTCCCCCGCGTCGGCGGTGCTTCGGTCCGCCACATCGAGTGCGTCCTGCTGGCGCCCCAGCAGGTCCTCGTCGTCCTCATCGCCAGCAACGGGAACGTCCAGCAGCGCATCGTCCGCACGCCGACCGAGATCCAGGAAGCGGAGCTCGCCGAGCTCAAACAGCGCATCCTCTCGGCGGTTTCCGGGGTCAAGCTCACAGCGCTGCCCGGAGACCTCGCCGTCGCGGCGTCTCACCTCCCACCATCGCTACGCGTCCACGGGGGTACGATCGTCAGGACGCTCGAGCAGCTCGCCGGTCTCGGCCGGGACGATCGCATCCTGCTGGCCGGGACGGCGAATCTGGCGAAGTCCACGGGAGATTTCCCGCTCAGTATCGGGCCCATCCTCGAGGCCCTCGAGGAGCAGGTGGTCATGCTGCGGCTCCTGTCCGACATGGAGTACGACGCCCGGGGCATCTCGGTGAGGATCGGACGGGAGAACCCCTACGGCGGCCTGTCGGAGGCTTCCGTCGTGGCGACCGGGTACGGCCCCGATGCCGGCGCGAAGCTCGGTATCCTCGGTCCCACGCGGATGGACTACCCGACCACGATGGCGGCGGTGCGTGCCGTCGCCCGCTATGTCTCGAGGATCCTCGAGGAGTAGGCACGGCCGTCCACGACGGAGCGCCGGCAGGGCCGACGCGCAGAAGACAGCAATCTCCAACAGGAAGTGATGTGCACGAGTGAGTAATCACTATGAGGTCCTCGGTGTGGCGCAGGGCGCGACCGGGGAGGAAATCAAGAAGGCGTACCGCAGACTCGCCCGGAAACTCCACCCCGATGTGAACCCGGGTGACGACGCCGCGGAGGAGTTCAAGCTCGTGACCCGCGCCTACGAGGTGCTATCCGATCCGCAGAAGCGCCGGGTCTACGACACGACGGGGAACGAGAACGGCACCGACACCGGGTACGGCTCCGGCTACTCGGGCTCGGGCTTCGCCTTCCAGGACATCTTCGAGACCTTCTTTGGCGGCAGCGGCCAGCAGGGAGGCGCTCCCTCCCGGGTCCGCCGCGGGCAGGATGCACTCATCAACGTGCGCATCGACCTCAGGGACGCCGTCTTCGGCACCAACAAGAAGATCGAGGTGGACACCGCGGAGGTCTGCCCCACCTGCGACGGCTCGTGCTGCCAGCCCGGCACATCGCCCCGCACCTGCGACATCTGCGGCGGGTCCGGCCAGGTCCAGCGCGCCGTGCGATCAATCCTCGGCCAGGTCATGACGAGTGCTCCCTGCGGGACCTGCCAGGGCTACGGCACCGTCATCCCCAGCCCGTGCCACGAGTGCAGCGGCGAGGGGCGCGTCCGTGCCCGCCGTACCCTGACGATCAAGGTTCCCGCCGGTGTCAGCACGGGTACCCGTATCCAGTTGGCAAGTCAGGGCGAGGCCGGTATCGCCGGCGGTCCCCAGGGCGACCTCTACATCGAGATCCGCGTGAACACCGATTCGACCTTCCTGCGTGACGGCGACGACCTGCACGTGACGCTCAGCGTCCCGATGACAGCTGCCGCGCTGGGCACCAGCGTGCACCTCGACACCTTCGACGGGGATCAGGAACTGACGATCAAGCCGGGTACCCAGTCGGGCGAGATCCTGACCCTGCGCGGGTTGGGCGTCACGCACCTCAGGAACCAGGGCAGGGGAGACCTGCGGGTCCACCTCAACGTCGAGACACCCCGCAATGTCGACCACCAGCAGGAGGAGCTCCTGCGCAAGCTCGCGGAGTTGCGCAACGAGGAGTACACCGACGGCCAGCTGGCCAGCAGTGGATCGGGTGTCTTCGCCCGCTTGCGGGAGCGGCTCGGGAACCGCTGACCGTGACGCGCCCCCTGTTCTTCGGGTCGGCCGACGCTGTCCGCCTCGCTCCGGTCGGTAGCACGTTCGTGCTCGACGGCGACGAGGGACGCCACGCAGCCACCGTGCGGAGGCTGGCACCGGGCGAGCACGTGGACGTGTCTGACGGCTCCGGTTACCGACTCGGCGGGGTGGTATCGGCGGTGGGAACCGGGACCGTCGAGCTCGTGGTCGAGTCCTCCGAGCAGGAACCGGTGCCGCATCATCGACTCCTGCTCGTCCAGGCTCTGGCGAAGGGGGGCCGGGATGAGCAGGCGGTGGAGTCGGCGACGGAGCTCGGGGTCGACGCCGTGGTCCCGTGGCATGCCGAGCGCAGCATCGTGCGGTGGCGAGGCGACAAGGCGGACAAGGGACGCCAGAAGTGGACATCTCTCGTGGGTGCCGCGGCGAAGCAGTCGCGGCGCTCGTTCCGGCCCGAGGTCCACCCCGTCCTGGACACGTCCCGGCTCGCGGCCTGGGCGGGCACCGTCGATCGCCTGATCATCCTGCACGAGGACGCCGACACGAGCCTCGCCTCGCATTTCTCGGAGCTGGAAGCGCGCGGCGAGCTGGCCTCGCCGTCGTCCACCGCCGTGGTGGTGGGACCCGAGGGGGGCATCAGTGACGCCGAGCTCGGCAAGCTGCAGGCTGCAGGGGGCCGGGCGGTCCTGCTGGGGCCCCACGTCCTGCGGTCCTCCTCCGCGGGACCGGCTGCTCTGGTGCTGCTGAACCATCTGCTCGGACGCTGGTAGCGCGGTCAGGACAGCTAGCGGACCTCGAAGGTCTTCGTATCCTGCGCGGTGCCGTCTCCCTCGGGAACGGACACGGTCACCTCGTACCGTCCGGGCGGCAGCGTCTCATCGAAGGAATAGGCTCCGGGGGCGCCTTCCTGCGGCTCGATGTCCACTGTTCCGTCCCTGAAGAGCTCCGCTTCCCCGGATCCGCCGTCCGGCGTCGTCGGTAGCGTGTCGATCCGCCACCTGACCGTCTGCTCCGACGCCGGGCCGATCCCGTGGATCGTGACGCCCGGGTCCGCCTCGATGCCTTCCTGGGGATCGATGATCCACACGGGTGCCAGCATCGAGGAGTCGCGGGTCCATTCGCCGCCGAGATCGACGGCGTCGAACGCCCGATAGCCGGCCGCGCCGTTCACCAGCACGACGACGGAACTGGACTCTCCTCCGGCGATCAGGCCTGCGCTCGACGCCGCGGCCGTCGCGGTGTAGACGAGCTGCTGCACGGCGAGGCGCGCGGCGTCCTCGGACAGCCTGCCGGCGAAAGCATCCGAGGAGATGTCGACGGTGATCACGTTCTTCGTCGAGATCGAGGAACTGACGTCAGACGCGGCCTGCCACGGCGAGCGGTAGTCGGGATCCAGGGGCTGGCTGGACGTCATCAGGCGAACGGCGTCCGCGATGGGGTCTCCGGTGGAAGCCTCCTGATCGGTCCGGAACTCCCTGAACAGCCGGTCGTCCCCCTCCACGTCGCCGAGCCAGTACACCGGCAGGAGAGCGGGTGCGCTGTCCACCGGTCCGGCTTCCGCGCCCTCGCTCTGCAAGGCGCTCCCCGAGGGCGCGGCGCGGATATCCTCCCCGGTGGCGGGGGGAGCGGGCGGAGCGGGGAGCTTGGTCGTCGGTGTCGGACCCTGCAGCAGGCCGACGTCCGGCAGGAGGAAGACGCTGCTGGCGATGAGCACGCCCCCGGACACCATGAGAATGCCGCGCAGCCCCAGTCGGCTCTTCTTCAGGGGGTCCTGCTCGGTCATGCCGGCCCCCTTTCGCTGGGCGCGCTGCTGCGCGGATCGATCGCTGGATATCTGTGCCTCGGGTCCAGACCCCTGGTCAGGGTCCCGCGGAAGCTGTTTCAGCTTGGCATAGCGTGCCCGACGAACCTGTCCGAATGCGGACGCCCGAAGCGACTGAAACCCGATCGATACGAAGCCGTTGCCGATTCGCGACGAAAATCGAGTGGGGCTCGGTAGCCCGGAGGTCGTCCCCCTTGCGGCATCCTGCGGAATCAAGCTCCTTCTGCTCAGGTCGACGTCGGGGGGATGACGTAACATTGGCATCCAGTGACCACTACTCCCTCGAGGGGCGATCGAAGGCCGGACGGCCGAACTATGAGCGAATCTTCAACAGGCATCAACGCGGCCGGACTGGATACCAGGACGGTCGTCTTCGATTCGACCGAACAGATGGTTCAGGCGCTCGGCTCGAACGACGAAGCCCTCCGGCTGATCGAGGAATCATTCCCGGGGATCGGGCTCCAGGCCAGGGGCAACGAGCTCACCATCACCGGTCCCTCCGCCGATGTCCTCCGTACCGAGCGGCTCATCGGTGAGGTCAGGACGATGGCAAGCAACAACGCGACCGTCTCACCCCAGGTCCTCGAGCAGCTGGTGTCCATGCTCAAGACGCAGAGCGCGGTGCGGCCGTCGGAGGTGTTGTCGGTCAACATCCTCACGTCGCGCGGCAAGACGATCCGCCCCAAGACGCTGAACCAGAGCACCTACGTCGACGCGATCGACCGCAACACGATCGTCTTCGGCATCGGCCCGGCCGGTACCGGCAAGACCTATCTGGCAATGGCCAAGGCGGTTCAGGCGCTGCAGCACAAGGAAGTCAACCGCATCATCCTCACCCGGCCGGCTGTCGAGGCCGGAGAGCGCCTCGGTTTCCTGCCCGGAACCCTCAATGACAAGATCGACCCGTACCTGCGGCCGCTGTACGACGCGCTGCACGACATGATGGACCCCGATTCGATCCCTCGCCTCATGGCTGCCGGCACCATCGAGGTGGCGCCGCTGGCCTACATGCGCGGACGCACGCTCAATGACGCGTTCATCATCCTCGACGAGGCGCAGAACACGACGCCGGAGCAGATGAAGATGTTCCTCACGCGCCTCGGGTTCGGCTCGAAGATGGTGGTGACCGGGGACGTGACCCAGGTGGACCTGCCGAGCGGCACCAGTTCCGGACTCCGCATCGTCAGCGAGATCCTCCGCGACGTGGACGACGTCTACTTCAGCGAGCTCGACGCCTCGGATGTCGTGCGGCATCGTCTGGTCGGGGACATCGTCAGTGCCTACAGCACGTGGGACGAGGAGCAGCGCAGCGGGCAGGCGCGTCCCGGTCGGCCGGCAGGCCGATGAGCGTCGAGGTCAACAACGAGTCGGGGTACGAGGTCGACGGCGAGTCCCTCGTCCGGCTCGCGAACTTCCTGCTCGAGTCGATGTTCGTCCATCCCGAGGCGGAGCTGTCCATCATCCTGGTGGACACGGCGGCAATGGAGAAGCTCCACGTCGAATGGATGGACGAGCCCGGACCCACCGACGTCCTCTCGTTCCCCATGGACGAGCTGCGGCCGGGTACCCCGGGCCGGGTCACCCCGGCCGGGCTGCTCGGTGACATCGTCCTCTGCCCGGAGGTCGCCGAGTCGCAGGGCGCAGCCGCCGGACACGGTACGGGCGACGAACTGCTGCTGCTGACCACGCACGGGCTCCTGCATCTCCTCGGCTACGACCACGCGGAACCCGAGGAGGAGAAGGAGATGTTCGGCCTGCAGCGCCAGCTCCTGTCCGACTTCCTCGGAGGCGACGCACCCCGGGAGACCCGAGCTTGACCATCTGGCTCCTCGGGCTCATGGGTCTGCTCTTCGCGCTCACAGCGGCCCTCGTCACCGCCGCAGAAGCGGCGTTCAGCTACCTCCCGCGACAGGAGGGCGAGGCGCTCGTGCAGGGCTCCAGGACGTCGTCGCTGCGACGCATCCTGAACGCCCCTGTCGCGCACATGCACGCACTGAGATTCTGGCGCGTCTGGTTCGAGATGGCAGGGGCTGTCGCCGTCGCCATCCTGTTCCACGACCTGCTCGACAGCATCTGGCTCGCCGGCCTTCTGGCGACGGCCGTCATGGCGGCCATCGGGTTCGTGATCGTCGGCGTCTCGCCGCGCCAGCTCGGGCGGACCCATGCGCCGGCTGTCGTCCGACTGACCGCCGGGCTCGTCGCATTCCTCTGTAGCGTCCTCGGCCCGATCCCGCGCTGGCTCGTCCGGATCGGCAGCTCCATCACGCCAGGAGCAGCCAGGGACGAGGCCGCCTTCTTCACCCAGGAGGAATTCCGGGAGCTCCTCTCGAGGGCGTCAGACGCCGAGATGATCGAGGACAACGAGGCCGAGCTGATCCATTCGGTGTTCGAGCTGGGCGACACCAAGGTGCGTTCGGTCATGGTGCCCCGCACGGACATGGTGACGATCGAATCGGGATCGACGCTCAGCCAGGCGATGTCCCTCTTCCTGCGCTCGGGATACTCGAGGATTCCCGTGATCGGCGAGAGCTCGGACGACATCAAGGGCCTGCTGTACCTGAAGGACGTGGTCGCGAACCTGCACGGCCGCCCGGCGTCGAACCTGTCACGGCCCGTGGACTACGACTGCAGGCCGGCCCGCTACGTGCCCGAATCCAAGCCCGTGGGTGACCTGCTGCGCGAACTGCAGCGTGAATCGACCCACGTCGCCATCGTCATCGACGAGTACGGAGGCACTGCGGGGCTCGTCACTCTGGAGGACCTCATCGAGGAGATCGTCGGGGAGATCGTCGACGAGTACGACTCCGAGGTGCCGGAGCAGGAACAGCTCGACGACGGCGAGTATCGCGTCAGCGCGCGGATGGGGATCGACGATCTGGGTGAGCTCTTCGGGCTCGACCTGGACGACGAGGAGGTCGACACCGTCGGCGGGCTCCTGGCCAAGACACTCGGTCGCGTGCCGATCGTCGGATCGGAGGTCACACTTGGAGGTATCGGCCTGAGGGCCGAACGCGTGGAGGGTCGACGGAACCGGGTCTCCCACGTGATCGCATACCGCCTGTCGGCGGAGCAGACCGAGCAGAACGAACGAGAGACGATAGAGGCTGACAATGAGCGACGCTAAGCACAGGGCGGGGTTCGTCTCGCTCGTCGGGCGGCCCAACGCGGGCAAGTCCACCCTCACCAACGCATTGGTGGGCCAGAAGGTCGCGATCACGTCGGCGAAGCCGCAGACGACGCGCCATACCATCCGTGGCATCGTGAACCGCGAGGATTCGCAGATCGTCCTCGTCGATACGCCGGGACTCCACCGGCCGCGCACCCTGCTGGGCCAGCGCCTCAACGACCTCGTCGCGGACACCCTCGCCGAGGTCGACGCCGTCGGGTTCTGCCTGCCCGCCAACGAGAAGATCGGACCGGGGGACCGCTTCATCGCGGAGCAGCTCGCACGGCTGAACCGGAAGCCGCTCATAGCGGTGGTCACCAAGACCGACCTCGTGGATCGTCAGGCCCTGACCGAGCAGCTCCTTGCCGTGTCCCGGCTCGGGACGGACGTCGCCGGTCCGGGCGGATGGGCCGACATCGTCCCGGTCTCCGCTGCCGACGGCTTCCAGGTCGACACGGTCGCGAAGGTGTTCAGCGAGCACATGCCCGAATCGCCGGTGCTGTACCCGGACGGAGAGCTCACGGACGAACCCGAGGCGATCATGGTGGCGGAACTCGTGCGCGAAGCCGCGCTGGAGGGCGTGCGCGACGAGCTCCCGCACTCCCTCGCCGTCGTCGTCGAGGAGATGATCCCCAGGGAGGGCCGGAGCGAGGACAATCCGATGCTGGACGTCCACGTGAACCTCTACGTCGAACGGCCTTCCCAGAAGGCGATCATCATCGGCAAGGGCGGTGCCAGGCTGAGGGACGTGGGTACCACGGCGCGCCGCGGCATCGAGGCGTTGCTGGGGACGCGGATCTACCTCGATCTGCACGTCAAGGTGGCGAAGGACTGGCAGCGCGATCCCAAGCAGCTCGTGAAACTGGGCTTCTGACGGGCACCACCTCCCACCGTCGCTCGTTGGTCTGGCAGCGCCCCGACGTGAGGCCGGTCCGTCCGCGATGACATAGACCGGGCATAATCATGGAGCGGGGCTGGTCACAGCATCGATTCCGATGTCCCGTTCCTTGCAGCAGCAGTGTTCATCACGACGAGCCATCAGAAGGAGCCCGGGCATGATCCGCCGAATGTCCCGCGAGGGTGACCACCCTGGCGATGTCACCGACGAATCCGCCGCCGAGCCCGCAGCACGGCCCTTCGATGGATCCGGGCCCGGCAGCCGGCACCTGGGGCCGAGCAGGGGCCTTCGCAGGCTGAAGCTCACGGCCATCCTCCTGACCGCCGTCCTCGTGGCGGCGGTCGCCTTCGTCGCCGTCCAGGTGTTCCGCCTGCAGTCGAACGTGCTCACGATGCCCCTGAACCTCGGTGAGGGCCAGGAGGAGACCCTTCCGGTCGACTCGAGCAAGGACCCGTTGCAGATCCTGGTGCTGGGTTCCGACACCAGGACGGGCAATACCGGTGCATTCTTCGGCGACGAGAGTGACTCGTCCGGTGATGGTAACTCCGACGTCATGATGCTGGTGACGTTGTCGGCCGACCGTGAGAACGTCACGGTGGTGTCCTTTCCCCGCGATCTCCTGGTACCGCTGCCGAGCTGCGTCGACCCGACGGGCGGCGCTCCTTCTCCTGCCATGGATCTCGGCCAGCTCAACGGCGCGCTCGGCGAGGGCGGCCCCGGGTGCACCGTCGCAGCCATCAACAACCTGACCGGCCTGATGATCGACCACTTCATGATGGCGGACTTCAACGCCGTGAAGGAGCTCTCCACCACCCTGGGCGGAGTCGAGGTGTGCGTGGAGGAACCTGTCGACGACGAATACTCCGGCCTCTCGCTGCCCGCGGGGACGAGCGAGGTGGAGGGGGACCAGGCGCTGGCCTTCCTCCGGACGCGCCACAGCTTCGGGGACGGCGGCGACACCGGCAGGATCGCGGCGCAGCAGTCGTTCCTCGCCTCGATGGCACGCAAGGTCAGGGCAGAGGGTACGCTCACGAACCTGCCCAGGGTGTACGCCATCGCGGAGACGATCACGCGCAACCTGACCGTCAACGAAGAGCTGTCGCAGCCTGCGGAGCTGCTGAAGATCGCCGATCGTCTGAAGGATGTGGATCTCGGGAACATCGCGTTCGTGACGGTCCCGACCGAGCCCTGGGTCGAGGACCCCAACCGCCTGGTGCTCGACGAGGAAGGTGCGGCCCCGCTGTTCGATGCCCTTCGCGAGGACCGCGGACTCACCGAAGGGCCGGTGGAGCCCACCGCCCCCGCGCAGGGGACGGCTACTGCTCCGCCGACCGCGCCCGGGGTCCCGGAGGTTCCGGAGGTCCCGGAGGTCGAGCCCGCTTCCGTCCCCCTGCTCGTGGTCAACGCGACGAGCGACGCGGAGCGCGGCGAGGAGCTGCAGCAACTCCTCGTCGGTGCAGGGTACTCACTCGCGTCGACCCTCGAGGCGCAGCCGGCCGAGACGACCCAGATCTATTTCAGCACCGGGTACCAGGGCGTTGCAGCCGATCTGGCCGCGCGGTTCGGCGTACCGCAGAGCCAGGTCCTGCCGGACGAGGCAGCGGCCGGTGTCCAGCTGATGGTCGGCGCCGATCTCGCGAGCGGGTCCAGGGTGGTCGTGCCTCCGCTCGGCAGCGAGCTCGAAGGCCAGACAGCCGATCAGGTGACCTGCCAGGCGTCGTCGGGCCTCTAGCAGGGAGCGGGCCGGAGGCCCGATCAGCATACGGGCCGTGTCCCGCACCTGCCGGGAGGGACGCTGCCACCCGTGCGGGGGAGCTCCGGGTGGCAGCAGGGCGGTACCTCCTACCAGATCCGCACGCGCTCCTCCGGAGCAAGCCACAGCCGGTCCCCGGAGCTCACCGCGAAGGCCTCGTGGAACTCGTCGAGGTTGCGGACCACCTGGTTGCAGCGGAACTCGTTGGGCGAGTGCGGGTCCACCGTCAGGCGTCGCTTCGCTTCCTCCGGTCGGATCTTCTGCTGCCAGCACGTGGCCCACGAGAGGAAGAACCGCTGGGTCCCGGTCAGTCCACCGATCACGGGCGCTTCGCCACCGCCGAGGCTGAGGAGGTACGCGCGGTAGCTGATGCCCAGTCCTCCGAGGTCACCGATGTTCTCTCCGAGAGTCAGCTCGCCGTTCACGGTCAGGCCCGGTACCTCGGTCGGCTCGAGGGCGGAGTACTGGGCCACGAGCCGGCCGGTGAGGGCGTCGAATGCTGCGCGGTCCTCCTCGCTCCACCAGTTCGCGAGTCTTCCCGTGCCGTCGAACTGGGAGCCCTTGTCATCGAAGCCGTGCCCGATCTCGTGTCCGATCACGGCGCCGATCGCGCCGTAGTTGACTGCGTCGTCCGCGTCGATGTCGAAGAAGGGGGGTTGCAGGATGGCCGCGGGGAACACGATCTCGTTCATGGTGGGCATGTAGTAGGCGTTGACCGTCTGCGGCGTCATGAGCCAGGCTCCGCGGTCGATGGGCCGCCCCAGCTTGTCGAGTTGCCGGCGGTGTTCGAATTCCGCGGCCCGTAGCACGTTGCCGATCAGGTCGGCCGGCTGGACCTCGAGCGGACCGTAGTCGATCCACTCGTCCGGATAGCCGATCTTGGTGGTGAACTGGGACAGCTTCGCCAGCGCCCGCGCGCGGGTCTCGTCGGTCATCCAGCTCAGCGCGGTGATGCTCGACTCGTAGGCCGCGATCAGGTTGCCGACCAGACCGAGCATCGCGGCCTTGTGCGTGGACGGGAAGTGCCGTTCGACGTAGCGCTGGCCGATCGCCTCTCCCATGGCCCCCTCGACGAGAGCGACGCCACGCTTCCAGCGGTCCTTCAGCTTCGGCGTTCCTGCGAGGTGCGTCCCGTAGAAGGAGAAGGTGGCGTCGACGAAACGCTCGTCGAGGAAGTCGGAGGCGTGCAGGAGGACACGGCTGGTGAGCCAGTCCCGCCAGGAGCCGAGATCCTCCTCGCGCAGCGCGGCATCGAGGCCTCGGACGAAGTCCGGCTGGCTCACCACGAACTCCTCGGACTGCCGCTCGTCGTCCGTGACGATGGCCAGCCAGGGGATGAGGTGCGCGGAAAGCGCGGGGGCGTCGTCGTGCCTGATCAGGTTGTAGGTCTTCTGCGGGTCCCTGCGCTCCACGCTACCCATGGACGACGCCGCGAGGCGCACCTCGAGAGCGAGCACGCGGTCCGCGGCAGCCAGGGCCTCGTCCGTACCCGCCAGACCGAAGAGGGTGGTCAGCATGTCCCGGTACCGGTCGCGTGTCTCCGCGAATCCCTCCTCCCGGTAGTAGGACTCATCCGGGAGGCCGAGGCCCGACTGGTAGACGTGGAGCAGGTATCTTTCGGGATTGCCGGCGTCGTTGCTGATGTAGGGCGCCAGGAACCCCTGCACACCCGAACGGCTCAATCCCGCGCTGAGCTCCACCAGTTCCCCGACGCCGGCCACCGCCGCGATGCGATCGAGCAGCGGCGCGATGGGCTCGATCCCCTCCGCCTCGATCCGTTCCGTGTCCATGAAGTCCGCGTACAACGTCCCGAGCTTGCCGTCGATGCCGTCCGAGGGTCCCGAGGCGGACCGTGCGGCGTCCTCGATGATTCCGTGGACGGCGAGTTCGGAAGCATCCCGCAGCGCCGTGAACGAACCGGCGAGAGGGCGGTCCTCGGGGATCTCCGCGTGCTTCAGCCAGACGCCGTTCGCGTGCCGGAACAGGTCGTCCTGGGGGCGGAAGGAGTCGTCGAGATCGTCCGGATCCAGTGTGCTGATCGTCATTGTCGCTTCCCGTTTCCTCGTGGTGCGGCGCAGGGCAGCGCCCGTTCGGGCGCCCGCAGACCATCCTATGTGCCGTGCTATCGTGGCATCGTGCGCGCACAGACGACCCTTCTTCGGTGCCGCGGCGAGGCCTACTAGAACGTCAAGAGCTACTGGCCGTCCTCGCCGCGGAGTCAGCCCTGCCCGGCCGCCAGCACCTCGCTCCCCATCAGACAAGGCCGCCCCATGCACAACGCACAGAAGTCCTCCGGTATGCCGTTCGGCAAGTACCGTCCGTTCCAGGACCAGATCACGGTCGAGCTCCCGGACCGCACCTGGCCGGACCGCCTGATCACCAAGGCTCCCCGCTGGTGCGCCGTGGACCTCCGCGACGGGAACCAGGCGCTCATCGACCCGATGAACGCCGAGCGCAAGCACAAGATGTTCGACCTGCTCGTTCAGATGGGCTACAAGGAGATCGAGGTGGGATTCCCCTCGGCGTCCCAGACCGATTTCGATTTCGTCCGCCAGCTCATCGAGGGCGACCGCATCCCCGATGACGTCACCATCCAGGTCCTGACCCAGTCGCGCGAGCACCTCATCGAGAGGACCTACGCGTCACTCGAGGGTGCCGACCGCGCGATCGTCCACCTGTACAACTCGACGTCCGTGCTGCAGCGGCGGGTCGTGTTCAACCAGGACCAGGACGGCATCATCGACATCGCCCTGCAGGGTGCGCGCCTGTGCCGCAAGTTCGAGGAGAACATGGGAGACACGGCGATCACCTACGAGTACTCGCCCGAATCCTTCACCGGCACGGAACTCGAGTTCGCCGTCCGGATCAGCAACGAGGTCTCGGCCGTCTTCGAGGCGTCCGCCGATCGGCAGCTGATCCTCAATCTGCCGGCCACCGTCGAGATGGCGACGCCGAACGTCTATGCCGACTCGATCGAGTGGATGAGCCGCAATCTGGCGGACAGGAGCAGCATCATCCTCTCGCTGCATCCGCACAACGACCGCGGTACGGGTGTCGCTGCCGCGGAGCTCGGGTACCTGGCCGGCGCGGACCGCATCGAGGGCTGCCTCTTCGGCAACGGCGAGCGCACGGGCAACGTCGACCTGGTGACGCTCGGCATGAACCTCTTCAGCCAGGGTATCGATCCGGAGATCGACTTCTCCGACATGGATTCGATCCGCCGAACGGCCGAATACTGCAACCAGCTCAGCGTCCCGGAGCGTTCGCCCTACGGCGGCGATCTCGTGTTCACGGCGTTCTCGGGTTCGCACCAGGACGCGATCAAGAAGGGGTTCGAGAGCATGGAGCGCGACGCCGCCGAGGCCGGTGTCGGGGTGGACGACATCCCCTGGGCGGTCCCGTACCTGCCGATCGACCCCAAGGACATCGGGCGCTCCTACGAGGCCGTGATCAGGGTCAATTCCCAGTCCGGTAAGGGCGGGGTGGCGTACCTGCTCAAGAGCGAGCACAGCCTCGACCTGCCGCGCCGCGCCCAGATCGAGTTCTCGGGTGTGATCCAGCGCCGCACGGAGACCCAGGGAGGCGAGGTCAGCGGCGCCCAGCTCTGGTCCGTCTTCCAGGACGAGTACCTGCCCACCCGCGCCGACGGCGGCTCCGAGGCGTGGGGCCACTACGAACTGACGAGCGTCAACACGGACACGGCGGAGGACGGATCGTTCAAGCTCGTGGCGACCCTCCTCGTCGACGGCGTCCAGCAGCGCCGGGCAGCGCAGGGCAACGGGCCGATCGACGCGCTGCTCACCATCCTGGGTCAGGACGGCGTGGACATGCGCGTCCTGGACTACACCGAGCACGCCCTGTCCTCGGGAGGCAACGCCCGCGCCGCGGCCTATGTGGAGTGTGCGGTCGGCGAGCGCGTGCTGTGGGGCGTCGGAATCGACGCGAACACCACGATGGCCGCCCTGAAAGCCGTCGTCTCCGCCGTCAACCGAGCCATCCGCGACGCTTCCTGACCCGATTCCACCCGCCACCCGGTACGGAGCCGCTCCGGCGTGGGTGGCGGGTGGAACAATGGAGCCGTGCCTTCCTCGTCAGCTTCACGCACCTACCGCACCGAAGGTGTCGTGCTGCGTACCTACAAGCTGGGTGAGGCCGACCGCATCATCGTGCTCCTGACGCGCGATCGCGGCCAGGTCCGGGCTGTCGCCAAAGGGGTCCGCCGGACCAGCAGCAAGTTCGGTTCGCGCCTCGAACCGTTCATGTCCGTGGATCTGCTGCTGGCCCACGGACGGAACCTCGACGTGGTCACGCAGGTGCAGACCAAGGGCTCGTACGGTTACGGCATCGCGGCCGACTACGGCTGCTACACGGCCGCGACCGCGATCGCCGAGACTGCCGAGCGACTGACGGACATCGGGGAGACCGGGGGAGCGCACTACGCCCTCGTCGCCGGGGCATTCTCGGCGCTCAGCCGCAACCTGCATCCGTCGGCGCTGATCCTCGACTCCTACCTGCTGCGCGCTCTCGCCACGGCGGGCTGGGCGCCGAGCTTCACGGATTGTGCCCGGTGCGGAGCGCTCGGCCCGCACACCGCCTTCTCCGCCCCGCTCGGCGGGGCGGTATGCCCGTCCTGCAGGCCACCCGGGTCGGCGTCGCCGGCGCCTGCCACCATGGAACTGCTCGGAGCGCTGCTCACGGGCGACTGGGTCACGGCCGACGCGTCGGAGAACGGTGCGCGTCGCGAGGCCGCGGGCCTCGTGGCGGCCTACCTGCAGTGGCACCTCGAACGCGGGGTCGCCTCCCTCAAACATGTGGAGCGTGTATGACGACCCCAGCCCGACCCGTTGCGCCGTGGCCCCACCCCAGCGGGGAGCAGGTGCCGGCCATCCCCCGGCAGTTCGTACCGCAGCACGTGGCGATCGTCATGGACGGCAACGGCCGGTGGGCGAATGAACGCGGGCTGCCCCGGACCGAGGGACACAAGGCCGGTGAAGCAGCGCTCCTCGACGTCGTGGCCGGCGCGATCGAGATCGGGGTGAAGCACGTCTCGGTCTACGCCTTCAGCACCGAGAACTGGAAACGGTCGCCCGAGGAGGTGCGGTTCCTCATGGGATTCAACAAGGACGTGCTGCGCCGTCAGCGGGACCAGCTCGACGCCTGGGGTGTGCGCATCCGCTGGTCGGGGCGCCGCCCCAAGCTGTGGCAGTCCGTCATCCGCGAGTTGGAGGACGCCGAGCGGCGCACCATCGCCAACACCACCTGCACGCTGACGATGTGCGTGAACTATGGCGGCCGCGCGGAGATCGCGGACGCCGCCCGCGCCATCGCCGAGGACGTCGCCGCGGGAACCCTGAAGGCGTCGTCGGTGTCCGAGAAGACCGTGCAGCGGTACCTCGACGAGCCCGATCTCCCCGACGTGGACCTCTTCCTGCGCACGTCGGGGGAACAGCGCCTGTCGAACTTCATGCTCTGGCAGTCGGCCTACGCCGAGATGGTGTTCATGAACACGCTCTGGCCCGACGTCGATCGCCGCACTCTGTGGCGCGCGATCGAGGAATACGCCTCGCGCGACCGACGCTACGGCGGAGCAGTGGATCAGGCGGCAGGACGACGGCACTCCTAGCCAAGCCGCCCGGCGTGCCGTCCGATATCAGGCGGGCGAGGTTCGCCGGCATGCCGACGGCCTGGCGCCAGGAGCACGGTCGACATTCGCGTCGAGCCAGTGCGCGACGACGGCGATGGCGTGTGTCCGCACATCGCGCCGCGAGAGGAAGACGTCATGGAGGGCGCCGATGAATCGCCTGATTGTCACGTCCGGACCCAGTTCCGCCGCCCGGCGTACCATCGCCGTGACATCGAGGACACTGTCCGTCTCGAGCATCGCGTCGTTCCAGGTCGTGCTGAGGGTCGAGGCCGCCGAGCACAGGACGAGGACGGGTACGTCGATGGAGACACCGCGGGCGAGGGCGGCATGCCCGGCCAGCACCGCGGCCAGCCAGCCAGCCCTGATGGGGAAGCCCGCTTCGGGACGCCACGCCGCATCGATCGCCCACTCTCCATCATGCGTATCGCTGATGCTGCGGAAGTAGAAACCGAACTCCGGTAGTCGAAGCCGCGTCTTCGGACGACGGCGCGAGACGGTATCGAGGATCCCGTGTGCGGCGCTGCGCAGAAGAGCACTGCCCAGGGTGTCCAGCCAGGGGCTGTCGAGGACCAGGGCCGAGATCCGCTCGTGGTTCCGCGCCGCCCACAGCGCGCAGGTCAATCCACCCGTCGAGTGCCCCATGAGCACGAGATCGATCGCGGAAGAACCCGGTGTGACACCCAGTCGCTCCTCGATCGCGGTGATGGCAGCATCGAGATCCTCGTCGTACTCGTCGAGGGAGGTGGTGAAACCAGGGGTCTGGCCAGGCAGCAGGCTCCGTCCGTGCTTGTGGAGATCCACGGCGAAGAAGGCCCACCCGCGAGCGTGGAGCGACCCGGCAAGTTCCCGGTGGAGGAAGTAGTCGCTGAAACCGTGGACGTAGAGGACGGCGCGCAGCCTGTCCTGCGCCTTCGGTGAGCCTTCCGACACCGGACCGCCGTCGGGCTCGTAAGCCACGAGGGTCGCCACCCTGGGTCCCTCGTCATCACTGCCGACCGGCAGCGTGCGGGCCCGGAACTCCGGGCCGAGCACGTCCTCCGACCAGAACTCGTCCATGGTCCGACCCTACCGTTCGGGCGTCGGGCCCAGGAGTTGGTGCCGGTGCTGCCGGCGTGGAATTCTGGACCCATGCGCTTCTACCCGACCTTCTTCCGGATCGTCTTCTCCGGAATGGACGCCGAAAGGGCCCACAGGATCGGGTTCGCACTGATTCGAGCCGTCGACCGTACGCCTGTCGGGTGGGGGCTGCGCCGCTTCTGCGCGCCCGACCCACGGCTCGCCACAACCGCGTTCGGGGTCGACTTCCCATCACCCTTCGGTCTCGCGGCGGGCTTCGACAAGGCCGGGAAGGGCGTGCTCTCGCTGACGGCGCTCGGCTTCGGCCACGTCGAGGTCGGGACCATCACCGGGCAGGCCCAGCCCGGCAACCCGGCACCCCGCCTGTTCCGGCTCGTCGAGGATCGTGCCGTCATCAACCGGATGGGGTTCAACAACGACGGTGCGGCCGTCGTCGCCCCCCGCCTCCGCTCGGCTCGGAAGCGACTCGCGCGACGCCACAGCGCGCGTCCCCGCCCCGTGATCGGGATCAATATCGGGAAGACCAAGAAGGTCGACCTGGCGGACGCCGTCGCCGACTACCTCGTCAGCGCCGAACAGCTCGCGCCTCTGGCCGACTATCTGGTAGTGAACGTCTCCTCTCCGAACACCCCCGGACTTCGCCTGCTGCAGAGCGTCGAATCGCTCCGCCCACTGCTGGAGGCCGTGCGCAGCACGGCGGACACGGCCGCCGGCCGCCATGTACCTCTCCTGGTGAAGATCGCCCCGGACCTGTCGGATCAGGACATCGACGACGTCGGTGCCCTCGCTCTCGATCTGGGCCTGGACGGGATCGTGGCCACCAACACGACCATCACGCGGGAGAACCTGGCCACGGATGCGGCCACCGTCATGGCAAAGGGGGTGGGAGGACTGAGCGGCGCCCCGCTCAAAGCCCGCTCCCTGGAGGTCCTCACCCGGCTCCGGGCTGCCACCGGCGAAGGTCTCGCGATCATCGCGGTGGGCGGTGTCGAGACCACCGAGGACGTCCTCGAGCGATTGGCGGCCGGCGCGACCCTGGTGCAGGGATACACGGGCTTCCTCTACGAGGGGCCGTTCTGGGCGCGGAGCATCAACCGGGGACTGCTGCGTTCGGGATTCCAAGGCAGGGGTTCCGCTGCCTGACGTCCCGGATGCGGCGGGCTGCGGCGAACGTGTCGGCAGAGTAGAAGAGCCGGGCCCGAGGGCCCGGCTCTTCCTTCTTCCGGCCTGTCGGCCGGAACCATGATCAGGCCGGGTACTGTCCCCGGCGCACCTGCGGCTTCGGCAGGCGGAGGCGTCGCAACTGCAGCGCCCGGGTGACCCCGTACCAGAGGTCTCCCTGATTCGGGGCGCCGAACTTCTCGGTCAGCTTCTTCCTCAGCTTCCGGCGCAACAGCACGCAGTCGACGATGACCGCGACGATCAGCACCCAGAAGGCCATCAGCACGGCGCTCTGCACCGCGACCGACTGGAAGAAGCTCAGGATGACGAACACGAGGGCGGCCATCATCAGGAATTCACCGATGTTGAAGCGCGCGTCGACGAATTGCCTGACATACCGGCGGCTCGGCCCCTTGTCGCGCAGGGGCAGGTAGCGCTCGTCATCGGTGTCGAGGGCCTGGCGCACACGGGCCCGCTCATCCCGGACGCCCGCACGGCTCTGCTCCCGTGCGGCCTTCCGGTCGTTCGGCACGAGCGGACGCTTGCGCGCCGCCTCCTGCACGCTGCGCTTGGGCGTCGGCACACCCTTGCCCTGGGCGCGCAGGGCCTCCGGGGTGCGTGAAGCGCTGTCAACGACTTCCTGGGCAGGGGGGGCTTCTTTATTTCGTCCGAACACCACCTCAGGATACCGGGTCGGCGGGTCGGCCCTGCCCTGACGCCCTACGGTCGCACCAGCGCCCGCCCCAGCGTTCCCCGACGTCGCGTGTGTAGGGTTCTGCCATGACCTCAACGACTACGTCCCCCGAGCAACCGCACGAGCCGACCAGCGTCGCCGACCAGTTGCGGGCAAGCATCGACGCGGCGTTCCCCGGGATCGTCGAGCAGCTGTCGAGGCTCGTCGCCATCCAGGGGATCGCCTGGGAAGCGTTCGACGCGCACGAGCTCGACCGCAGTGCCGAAGCCGTCGCCGAGCTGATCCGTGGGGTCGGGTTCGACGACGTCCGTATCCTGCGCGTCGACAATGACGGCACGCCCGGCGGCCCCGCCGTCGTCGCCCGTCGCCCTGCTGCCGACGGCAAGCCGACGGTCCTCCTCTACGCACACCACGACGTCCAGCCCCCGGGTGATCCTGCCCTCTGGGTGACGGAGCCGTTCGTCGCGACGGAACGCGACGGCAGGCTCTACGGGCGGGGCGCGGCAGACGACAAGGCGGGCATCATGGCGCATGTCGGCTCCTTCGCAGCCCTGACCGAGGTCCTCGGCGACGGGTTCGGCGTGGGCGTGACGCTCTTCATCGAGGGTGAGGAGGAAGCAGGCTCACCGACCTTCCGTCGCTTCCTCGAGGCCCACCGGAACGACCTCGAGGCCGACGTGATCGTCGTCGCCGACTCGAGCAACTGGAAGGTCGGCGTTCCCGCGCTGACCACGAGTCTGCGCGGACTCGTGGACGGAACGGTGGAGGTGCAGGTCCTCGACCATGCCGTGCACTCCGGGATGTTCGGCGGTCCCGTGCTCGACGCGCCCACGCTGCTCGCCCGCCTCATCGCGACACTGCACGACGACGCCGGCGACGTCGCCATCGCGGGCCTGAAGGGAGGCGACCACGCAACAGTGGACTACGAGGAAGCCGACTACCGCGCCGACGCATCGGTGCTCGACGGCGTCGTCCTGGCGGGCACCGGCTCGATCGCCTCCCGGCTGTGGCACAAGCCTGCGCTCTCCATCATCGGGATGGACATTCCCAGCGTCGCGCTGTCCTCCAACACGCTGCTGCCGACGGCGCGGGCGAAGTTCAGCCTGCGACTGGCGCCGGGGGAGGATCCGGCGGCTGCGATGGACGCCGTGCGTGTCCACCTGGAAAACCACGCCCCCTTCAACGCGAAGGTCGTCTTCACTCCGGGGGAGACCGGTAGTCCGTTCCAGACCGACACCAGCGAGCCGGCGTCCCGGCTGGCGCTCGAAGCACTCGCAGAGGCATGGGGTGTCGAACCCGTCGAGGCGGGCATGGGTGGCTCCATCCCCTTCATCGCCGACCTCACCGAGCTCTTCCCTTCGGCGCAGATCCTCATCACCGGCGTCGAGGACCCGGACTCGCGCGCGCACAGTGCCAACGAATCGCTGCACCTCGGCGAGTTCAAGAAGGCGGTCCTCGCGGAGGCGATACTCCTGGCACGGCTCGACGCCGAGGGTCTCGCGGACGCGTAGGACCGGAAGGGGAGCAGGTTGGAAATGTTTCGGCCCCTCCGCCCGTTAGAACAAGTGCGGGCTCGGCGTACCATTGGACCAAGCCGCGCGCGCCACACCGCGGACGGTACTGAGAGCGGACACCTGACGGAGTCCGAGCTAGGAGAAACACAATGAGCACATCGACCACCGAAGCAGGGTCCCTCCAGGAAGCGACGGATCTGCCCGTGCACGAGGTCGCCCTGTCCGACGTAGCAGCCGGCAAGGTGCGGAGCCTCCTCGAACAGGAGGGCCGCACGGACCTCCGCCTGCGCGTAGCGGTCCAGCCGGGCGGCTGTTCCGGCCTCATCTACCAGCTGTACTTCGACGAGCGCGTCCTCGACGGCGACGCCGTCCGTGACTTCGACGGCGTCGAGGTCATCGTGGACAAGATGAGCGTTCCGTACCTGTCGGGCGCCTCCATCGACTTCGAGGACACCATCGCGAAGCAGGGTTTTACCATCGACAACCCGAATGCGGGCGGTTCCTGCGCCTGCGGCGACTCCTTCCACTAGCACGCGGCGAAGGCCCGGAGCTCACGCGCAGCGTGGGTTCCGGGCCTTTTGCATGTCACCAGATCGCCGGTCCAACAGGTAAGCTCTACAGTGAGTAGTAAAACTGGATGTGCACCCCGGACGGCTTCATCGGCGGGTGGCAACGCACGTAGAAAAGGAAGGTCCGTCTGTGAGTTCGCAGGACCGAACCGGTAGCAAGCGCGCCAGGATCGCGAAGATCTCCAGCATCTCGCTGGTTGGCGCCCTCCTACTGACCGGCTGTTCGGCAGAAGCCCAAAAGGGTTGGCTTCCGGCAGACCGTGACAACACAAACCACACCGGCGCCATCACCGATCTGTGGGTCAACTCCTGGATCGCGGCGATGGCCGTCGGCATCATCACGTGGGGACTCATCATCTGGTGCATGGTGGCGTACCGCCGCCGGAAGAACGACACCGGATACCCCCGGCAGATCAGTTACAACCTGCCGCTCGAGATCTTCTACTTGACGATCCCGCTGTTCATGGTGCTCGTGTTCTTCTACTTCACGGAGCGCGAGATCGCGTCGATCGACGCACGCGTCGAGAATCCCGACGTCATCGTGGATGTCCGCGGCAAGCAGTGGTCGTGGGACTTCAACTACGTGAACGAGGACAAGTACTCGACCGGAGTCCAGGGCAGCCTGAACGGCGAGGAAGGCGTTCCCGAGAACCTCCCCACCCTGTACCTGCCCGTCAACAGGACGGTCGAGCTGCAGCTCAACGCCCGCGACGTACAGCACTCCTTCTTCGTTCCGGGATTTCTGATGAAGCGCGACCTCTACCCGGGTCGCACCAACTACATCAACCTCACCCCGACGAAGGAGGGCATCTTCGCCGGCAAGTGCGCGGAGCTGTGCGGTCAGTACCACTCCGAGATGCTCTTCAACGTCGAGGTCGTCTCGCAGGAAGAGTTCGACGCGCAGATGACGCAGCTGGAAGACGGTCAGCTCGGAGACGAGTACGACCGCGACTCCTACCCAGAGGATGATCCCGATACCGACCCAGCCAGGAGCAGCAGCTGATGTCCACCTTCGAATACACCCTTGAGGAAGCCGGCACCGTCGCCGCTCCGCGTGTTGTTCCCAGGTCCAAGGGACGCATCGTCGTCAACTGGATCACGTCGACTGACCACAAGACCATCGGGTACATGTACCTGATCGCCTCCTTCGTGTTCTTCTGCTTCGCCGGAGTGATGGCCCTGGTCATCCGCGCCGAGTTGTTCGAACCCGGGATGCAGATCCTGCAGACCAAGGAGCAGTACAACCAGCTGTTCACGATGCACGGCACCGTGATGCTCCTGATGTTCGCGACACCGTTGTTCGCCGGATTCGCCAATGTGATCATGCCGCTGCAGATCGGTGCTCCCGATGTGGCGTTCCCGCGGCTCAACGCCCTCGCTTTCTGGTTCTTCCTGTTCGGTAGCACGATCGCCGTCTCCGGGTTCATCACCCCGCAGGGCGCGGCGTCGTTCGGTTGGTTCGCCTACGCTCCGCTCTCGAGCACGACCTTCTCTCCGGGTGTAGGTGGGGACCTGTGGGTCTTCGGCCTCGCGTTGTCCGGCTTCGGTACCATCCTCGGTGCCGTCAACTTCATCACCACCATCATCTGCATGCGGGCACCTGGCATGACCATGTGGCGCATGCCGATCTTCACCTGGAACACGCTGATCACGGCGATCCTCGTGCTGATGGCCTTCCCGCCGCTGGCCGCGGCGCTCTTCGCGCTCGGTGCCGACCGCCGCTTCGGGGCGCACATCTTCGATCCGGAGGCCGGCGGTGCCATCCTGTGGCAGCACCTCTTCTGGTTCTTCGGCCACCCGGAGGTCTACATCATCGCGCTGCCGTTCTTCGGCATCGTCTCCGAGATCTTCCCCGTCTTCAGCCGCAAGCCCATCTTCGGGTACAAGGGCCTGGTGTACGCGACGATCGCCATCGCGGCACTGTCCGTCACCGTCTGGGCACACCACATGTACGTCACCGGCGCTGTTCTCCTCCCGTTCTTCGCTTTCATGACCATGTTGATCGCAGT
>JASLAA010000010.1 GCA_030147325.1 Arthrobacter sp.
CCGCGAGCCGGAACTCCTCGGGAATGGCCTGCAAGGCGCTCTTGACGTCGGAATCCGGTAGATGGTCGAGCGCCTCGACCTCGGCGGAACGGAGACCCGACGAGGTGTGCTCGGCGGCTTTCGCGAGCTGCCAGTCCTCGATCGTGTCCGAATGTGACTGCAGTGGCTCGCGCTGCCGCTTGCGATAGAGATTGATGTAAGTGTTGGTGAGGATGCGGTACAGCCACGCCTTCAGGTTCGTCCCCGGCTTGTACTGGTGGAATGCCGAGAACGCCTTGGTGTAGGCCTCCTGCACCAGGTCCTCGGCGTCGCTCGGGTTCCTGGCCATGCGCATGGCGGCCGAGTAGAGCTGGTCCACGTACTGCATGGCGTCACGCTCGAAGCGAGCCTTGCGGTCGGCGTCCGACTCCGTCGAGACGTCCAACTCTGCATCTTCGGCCGGGCTGCTGCCTGCGGGGGCTGTTGTATTCATCGTGGCAAAGTCTACGCGCCCGGGCCTGCGTGGTACCGGGCCGGAACTGCGCCGAACAGTCGTGGAGAGCTGGAACTCGGACCCGCCGGCCACCGCGGTCTGTACACCTGTCATCGGTGCTGCCCCTTTCCCGTTCCCAATCGCGTCATGCCCTTGTCAACCGCTCGCACCGGCACCTTATTCCTCGTCGGGCCCTCCCCCCGCCTCTGTTCCGCCCTTCCCGGGACGTGCGCCGACACTGGTCCCGCAAGCGCCCTCGCCGGGGTGCTCGCGTCTCGCACGCTGGTGCGCGGCATGCAAAACTGGACCCAGCGTGCTTCATCAGAGCGTGAAACCCGATGTCCGGCCCTGCCGGCAACCAGGAGGCAGTTGTGACCCTTGTCCGCGTAATCGCCCGACCCTTGATCGCCAGCAGCTTCGTGTTCTCGGGGGTGGACCGGGTACGCACCGCCGGAGCCACTGCTCCCCAGCTCAAGCCCGTCCTCGCGAGCGTGGCGAAGGTCGTTCCCGCGGCCGCTTCCGTGACAGGTAACGAGAAGCTCGTGGGTCAGGTACTCGGAGCCACCCAGGTCGGGGCCGCACTCCTGCTCGGCATCGGGCGGTTCTCCCGCGTGGCAGCCCTGCTGCTGACCGTGACGGCGACGGTGAACGCACTCGTCGACTACCGCTCGGGTGACGCATCGACGCCCGAGGGCAAGAAGGCCCGCCGGACGCAGCTGCTCAAGAATCTCTCCCTCATCGGCGCCGTCCTGCTGGCCGCCGTGGACACCAACGGGCGGCCCGGCATCGCCTGGCGCGCCGAGCACCTCGCGGTGGGTGCGAAGAAGAACGCGGCAGGTCTGCGCAAGGACGCCCGGAAGCAGCTGAAGAAGGCCGACCAGGCCGTGCGGAAGACCGCAGCCGACGTCGTCGGCGCATAGCGTCCGTGGCAGCATCATCAGGCGGGGTGGCCGACCAGCACGTCTGGCGGGCGCCCCGCCTGACCCGTCCTGTGGACGCCGATGTCACCGTGCCGGGCTCGAAATCCCTGACCAACCGCTACCTCGTCCTCGCCGCACTCGCTGACGGTCCCTGCGTCCTCCGCAGACCGCTGCATTCCCGCGACTCCGCCCTGATGGTCGCCGCACTCCGGGCGCTCGGTGCCGTCGTCGAGGAGATCACCGGCGACGGCGACTTCGGCCCGGACCTGCGCGTGACCCCCCTCCCGTCCGGTGGTGCTCCGGCCGAGCGTGCTGTCGACTGCGGGCTGGCCGGCACCGTCATGCGCTTCGTCCCTCCGCTCGCGGGGCTCGTCACCGGCACCACGACATTCGACGGCGATCCGCATGCCCGCCGTCGCCCGATGGGCAGCATCATCGACGCCCTGCGTGGACTGGGCCTTCCCATCGACGATGCCGGCGCGGGTTCGCTCCCCTTCTCCGTGCGCGGCGAGGGGAGCATCCGTGGCGGTCGTCTCGTGATCGATGCGTCGGCGTCCTCCCAGTTCGTCTCGGCACTGCTGCTCGTGGGCGCGCGCTTCACGGAGGGGCTGCACCTGGAGCACGTGGGCAAGCCGGTCCCGAGCCTCGACCATGTACGGATGACCGTCGAGACGCTCCGGTCGCTCGGTGTCTCCGTGGACGACTCCGTGCCGAACCACTGGCGGGTCACCCCCGGCCCCATCGCCGCCTTCGACGTCGCCGTCGAACCCGATCTCTCCAACGCCGGGCCCTTCCTGGCGGCGGCCGTGGTGACCGGCGGCACGGTCAGGATGCACAACTGGCCGAACGGGACCACGCAGGTGGGCGACGACTGGCGGCGCATCCTGCCGCTCATGGGAGCGTCGGCGTCGCTCGACGGCGATGTCCTCACCGTGACCGGTGGCGGGTCCATCCAGGGCGGGACCTTCAGTGACACCTCCGAGCTGGCGCCGACGGTGGCCGCCCTCTGTGCACTGGCGACGACGCCGTCCACGCTCACGGGGATCGCCCATCTGCGAGGACACGAGACGGACCGTCTCGCGGCCCTCGTCGCGGAGATCACCGGGCTCGGAGGAGACGCGGAGGAGACGGCGGACGGCCTGGTCATCCGCCCCGCCCCGCTGCACGGGGGTCTCTTCCACACGTACGACGACCACCGGATGGCGACGGCCGGTGCCATCATCGGTCTCGCCGTCGACGACGTCGACGTCGAGAACATCGCGACGACGGCCAAGACGATGCCGGAGTTCCCCGAGCTGTGGGCTTCCCTGACCGGTTCTGCATCGTCGACGCCTCCGCCGCTTCCGACTCCCGCGGATGCGGCGGTCCACCCGTGAGCGAGGCCGGTAACCGCCGGGGATCACGAGCCTGGGACGAATCTGACGTGCGGATCCGGCCCAACAAGAAGGGCTCCCGCCCCCGGACCAAGAACAGGCCGGCCTACGAGGACGCGGTGACCGGACGCGTGGTGACCGTCGATCGCGGGCGCTACACGACCGTCGTGGACGAGGACACAGCGCAGGAGCGGATCGTCGTCGCCGCGCGGGCTCGTGAGCTCCGGCGCAACGCCGTCGTCGCCGGCGACCTCGTCGACCTCGTCGGCGACCTGTCCGGAGGACCGGACTCGCTCGCCCGTCTGGTGCGCATCCAGGAACGCCATACGGTACTGCGTCGCAGCGCCGATGACACGGACCCGGTGGAACGCGTGGTGGTGGCCAACGCGGACCAGCTCGTGATCGTCGTCGCCGCAGCGAATCCGGAGCCGAGAACCGGTTTCATCGACCGGGCGCTCGTCGCGGCCTACGACGCCGGTATCGAACCACTCCTGTGCATCACCAAAGCGGACCTCCGGGACCCCGCGGCCCTCCTCGCGAACTACGAGCACCTCGACCTCCGCGTCATCATCAGCGGCACCGACGAGACCGTCGGTATCGAAGCGACATCAGACGACGGCGAGTCGGCGCGCCTCTCGCACGGAGCCGTCGACGCCCTGCGGGACCAGCTCGACGGTCAGGTGAGCGTCCTGCTCGGTCACTCCGGTGTCGGGAAGTCCACCATGGTCAACGCCCTCACCGGAAGCACCCGCGCCAC
>JASLAA010000029.1 GCA_030147325.1 Arthrobacter sp.
GCCTTCTCCTACAGCCAGTTCAACTACGCCTCGGCCATCTCCTTCGCGCTCGGCATCGTGGTCTTCGTGTTCTCCTTCTTCTTCCTCTTCCTGACCCGCAAGCAGAGCGGACTGAAATAAGCCATGGCACTCGTCACAGACACACCGAAGCAGCAGGGCAGGGACCGCAGCGCGGCATCGCGCACCAGGGCCCGCAGCGGCGGACCGCGCATCGGCTCGCACATCTTCCTGCTCATCCTCGTCATCTACTTCATCACCCCCATCTGGTGGCTGACCGTCGCGAGCACCAAGGACACCGCGGGCCTGTTCGGCGGATCGGGCGGACCGCTGTGGTTCGACGACGAATTCCACTTCTTCGACAACGTCCAGGGCCTGTTCGACCGCCAGAACGGCATCTACTGGCGCTGGCTCGGCAACTCGTTCCTGTACGCGATCTCGGGAGGCGTGGGCGCCACGATCCTCGCGGTC
The DNA here is from genome assembly GCA_030147325.1 of Arthrobacter sp. Taxonomy (GTDB): domain Bacteria; phylum Actinomycetota; class Actinomycetes; order Actinomycetales; family Micrococcaceae; genus Arthrobacter_D. The sequence goes on from JASLAA010000029.1 coordinate 469, forward strand.
CTCGCCGGCTACGGCTTCGCCAAGTACAGGTTCCGCGGCAGGGGCGCCTTCTTCGGCATCCTGCTCGGCGCGGTCATGGTCCCGCTGACGGCGCTCGTCATCCCGACGTTCGTCCTGCTCAGCGAGGTCGGCCTCGTCAACACCATCTGGGCCGTCATCCTGCCGTCGCTCCTCAGTCCCTTCGGCGTCTACCTCATGCGGGTCTTCGCCCAGGAGGCCGTGCCGGACGAACTGCTCGATGCCGCGCGGATCGACGGCGCCGGAGAGCTCCGCACCTTCTTCACGATCGCGCTGCCGCTGCTGCGTCCGGCCATCGTCACGGTGCTCCTGCTCTCCGTCGTCGGCACCTGGAACAACTTCTTCCTGCCGCTGGCGGTCCTCAGCGACCCGCTGCTGCTCCCCGTCACGGTGGGGCTGAACGGCTGGACCGCGCTGTCCAACGCCGGCAGCGGCGGCGAGGCGCTCTGGAACCTCATCACCACCGGCGCCTTCATCTCGATCATCCCGCTGATCATCGCGTTCCTCTCCCTCCAGAAGTACTGGCAGGGCGGACTGTCGCTGGGCTCGCTCAAGTAGCCCGCACCCGCCCCACCGCACGCCACCCTGAACAGAAAGAAGTTCGATGCAGAACGCACGCCTCACACTCGATCCCTCCTTCACGGTCGGGCCGATCAACCGCAACATCTTCGGCGGTTTCGTCGAACACCTCGGCCGCCACGTCTACGACGGCATCTACGAGCCCGGCCACGCGACGGCGGACGACGAGGGCTTCCGCGAGGACGTCATCGAGCTCGTCAAGGAGATGGGCGTCTCGACGATCCGCTACCCGGGCGGCAACTTCGTCTCCGGCTTCCGCTGGGAGGACAGCGTGGGACCGCGCGACGAGCGCCCGACGCGCCTGGACCTCGCCTGGCACTCCACCGAGACCAACCAGGTGGGCATGCACGAGTTCTCCTCCTGGCTGCGGAAGGTCGACAGCGACCTCATGCTGGCCGTGAACCTCGGCACAAGGGGGACGCTCGAGGCACTCGAGCTCCTCGAGTACTCCAACCTGCCCAAGGGCACCGCACTCGCCGACCAGCGCATGGCCAACGGCCGCCCCGATCCGTTCGGCGTCAAGATCTGGTGCCTGGGCAACGAGATGGACGGTCCGTGGCAGCTCGGGCACCGGTCGGCCGAGGACTACGGCAAGCTCGCGGCCATCACGGCGCGTGCCATGCGCCAGCTGGACCCCTCCATCGAACTCGTGGCCTGCGGCTCCTCCAGCGCCCACATGCCGACCTTCGGCGAGTGGGAGCGCGTGGTCCTCTCGCACACGTACGACGTCGTCGACTACATCTCCTGCCACGCGTACTACGAGGAGAAGAACGGTGACCTCGGCTCCTTCCTCGCGTCCGCCGTCGACATGGACTCCTTCATCGAATCCGTCGTCGCGACCGCGGACCACGTGAAGGCCGTCCGCGGCAGCTAGAAGACCATCAACATCTCCTTCGACGAGTGGAACGTCTGGTACATCAGCCGCTTCGAGAACGTCGACAAGATCGAGGGCCTCGACAACTGGCCCGTGGCCCCGCGCCTGCTCGAGGACTGCTACTCGGTGGCGGACGCCGTCGTGTTCGGCAACCTGATGATCTCGCTGCTCAAGCACGCGGACCGCGTCACCTCGGCGTCCCTCGCGCAGCTCGTGAACGTGATCGCCCCGATCATGACGGAGCCGAACGGCCCGGCATGGCGCCAGACCACCTTCTTCCCGTTCGCCATCACCTCGCGCCTGGCGCAGGGCTCCGTCCTCGAGCTGAAGCTCGACGCCGGGACCTACGAGACCGGCGAGTACGGCGTCGTCCCGCTCGTGGACGCCGTGGCGACACACGACGCCGCCGCCGGCACCGCCGCCGTCTTCCTGGTCAACCGCTCCCAGACCGAGGAGATCACGGTGACCATCGACATCGCGGCCCTTGACGGTTTCACGGGCGTCAGCGCGGAGTCGCTGTACGATACGGACGTATATGCCAAGAACACTCTCGAGGAGCCCGAGCGCGTGACCATGAAATCCAACACCTCCGCGACGCTCGACGGCGGCGCCGTCACCGTCACGCTGCCACCCGTGTCGTGGACGGCCGTATCCCTCGCATGAACCAGCCCGAATACAGGATCGAGGGCGGCGGCTACACGGCCGTCGTCCTCGGTCTCGGAGCCGCCGTACGCGAACTCACGCACGAGGGACGCCCCCTCGTGGTCGGCTTCGGAGCCGACGAGGACATGCCCAACTTCCGGGGCGCCTTCGTCGCTCCGTGGCCCAACCGCATCGCCGACGGACGCTACTCGTTCGACGGTGTCGACTACGAGCTGCCGATCAACGAGCCGGAGCGCGGCACGGCCCTCCACGGGCTCGTCTTCGACATCCCCTGGACCCTCGTGGAACACACCGCCTCCGCCGTGACGCTCGGATGCACCATCGAGCCGACGGAGGCCTACCCCTTCACGGTCGCGCTGCACGCCCGCTTCGGCGTCGGCGAGGAGGGCTTCCGGACGGACGTCACCGCCCTCAATACGGGATCCCGGCAAGCGCCCTACGGCGTCTGCCCCCACCCGTACCTCGTCGCCGGTCCGTCACCCCTCGACGAGTGGGTGCTCGAGCTCCCCGCCTCGACCGTCCTGACCGTCACCCCCGACCGACTGCTGCCCGTCGCGAAGGAACCCGTGGGGGGTACGGCCTTCGACTTCCGGTCAGCCCGCGCCCTCGGCGACGTCCAGATCGACCATGCCTTCACCGACCTCGCCCTCGACGATTCCGGCAGGGCCACGGTGCGGGTCACGGATCCGGCCTCCGGGACCGGTGCGGCCATGGTGTGGGACGAGACCTGCCCCTGGGTGCAGATCCATACGGCCGACCTGCCGAAGAAACCCGAGAGCACACGGCTCGGCCTCGCCGTCGAACCCATGACGTGCCCGCCGGGAGCCTTCACCACGGGCGAGGACCTGGTGGTCCTCGAGCCGGGCGCGACGCACCGGACCGGCTGGACCATCACCGCGCTGTAGCCGCCGGGGCCCTTCCTGCCGGGGCGTCTCCCGCGGTATCGCCCGGGATCAGGCCCAGCAGGAAGCCCGCGACCGCTTCGCGGTCCGCCGAGGCATCGACCAGCGTGAAGGACCCGTATGCGGGCAGTCGCCGGTAACCCGCGGCCAGCGCGGCGAGTGCGGCAGGGCTCTCGACATCCGTGTTGCGCCGGCGTATCCGCTCCAGCGCGACGTCGACCGGGAGTTCGAAGTGCGCGACGACGTCGGGAGCAGGCAGCACGCGCTGCAGCCACGG
>JASLAA010000040.1 GCA_030147325.1 Arthrobacter sp.
ACCCACTCGCCTGCCATGACTTCACTCCGCTGCACCGTCACCTCTGTGTCAGACAGAACGCGCGCGATGTAGAAGTCGAGGAGAGCTGAGGTCTCCACAAACCGATCGATCAAGGTCAGTTCGCATGGATCTACACCGAGGCCCGTCTCTTCCCGCAGTTCCCGGCTCGCCGCTTCGCGGCTTGACTCACCAGCCAGAGCGCTGCCTCCCGGGAATTCCCATCCGAAGGCGAACTCCTTGTTGGCTGCGCGCTGAGTTAACAGAACGGTTCTATCCTCGCGCTGCGCGCAGACCGCAACAATCAGATGAAAGCGCCCGGACGGCCACCCGTGGGCCCCCCGACGGAAAGTGTCACCGGTCGGCATCCCCTCGGCGTCCACGATGTCCCACCACTCGTCATAGCTACTCATCGCACCATCCTCTGTCAGATTCTGAAGCCGGCTGCGTCAAGAACCGCGCAGGGCCTGCCGCAATACGAAGCACTGCGGACGCAGAGATGCTCGAAACCAGGTGCACCGAGCGTCGTTCCAGTCAGCATCACCTGCCCTCGCCGTCGAAGTAGCTGCCCACAGGGCATGGCCTTCCGTCAGCGTGTGACGATCCAGTGCTGCCTGGTGGTCTTCGTTGACGCGTCACGCATCACGACGCCAATCGGTCACCTCGGGATACGCAGTGAACCCAGCCGCCAGGTAGGTGGACACGGCGCCGACGTTGGAGCTCTCTGCACAGACTGTGGCGCTTGATGAGCCCATCTCGCGAAGCGCTGCCGCGGCTGCACGCGTCATCATCGTGCCGTACCCCCTACCGCGGTGTTCCTGATGCACCCCCATCGGCTCGATGAGACCGGGACTCCCAGGACCAGCAGACCACACCGCTGCGACGGCAACTGCATCGCTGTCGTCGTAGAGCGACAGGACGCGCGCTGAGTCAAAGAATGGCCCCTCCGCGGCTGCCCGCCACCCATTGACGAAGTTGCGACGCCGCTTGTCCGGCATGGGCGTTCCGCGGAATGCTGACCAGTGAACGGATACCCACTCATCAGTGCGATCTGGGTCAACAGTCTCGATCCGGAGAGCCGCGACCTCGACGGGCGCGGTCAAATCACGCCGGAACGGCGTCCACGGCTCGTCGGGCAACCACCCCTCCTTCGCGAGCTGCCCAGAAAGAGCCGACGCGCCGCGCGCCTCGATAGTCGCGCTTCCTGCATCGAGGACACCCATCGCCGGCTCACTGACATCCGCGACGATGCGGCGGGCGAGAGACTCGTCCTCGTGCCACGCCGGGTCCATCGCAAACCGCAGCAACTGGGTGCCGTCGATGAGCGCGATCGCCAGAGCGGTGTCACCGCACGACCACACCCGCGTCGCAGCGGCGCTGGCAGCAGCTCCACGGAGCGAGTACCAGCCCAGATCGCCCGGATGCAGATGCAATGGTCCCTCGTCGCACTGCCACCGCTTCAGCACACGAAATATCTGATCGAGCTCGTCGACGGCCGGCGTTCTCACCTTCATGTCCATAAGCCACAGCCTCCCATTCCAGCGAAGAAGAATCGCACAATCACCATCACGATCGCATTGATCCGGATAGGCACCGTGCCTCTGTTGGTGGCAGCTAGACGGTGAGGTCTTCCCAGGCAAAAGTCGTTGTCCGCCCCGTTTCCCAGTCGCGCCGAAGGATGGCATATGCGACCGAGGCGAGCAGCGTTCCATCCTTGCTGGGCCAACTCTCGCGGTAGTGCGCCTCTTTCACCCAACCGCAGCGCAGGAAGGTTTTGCGCATGGCGATGTTGTCCTCCCTGGTCTGCCCCTCGAATCGGTTGACTGCCGACATTGTCGTGAAGACGTGATGTGAGGCTGCTTGCAGAACCTCTGCTCCGAGGGCGCGGTCACGGAAGGGTCCATCGAGGCGAAGGTCAAACATCGGATTGCCCTCACTGAGGTCCTCCAATCGGAAGAAGCCAATCCGCCCATGCTCGCCATGGTCTATCCAGAAGGAGTCGTTGTCTTCATCGCGAAAGCGCCCTTTCGAGATGGAGGTTTCAACCTGCTCGCGAGTGAGGTGAGATCCGACGTGGAAGGGGAATTCATTGCGCATCATGAAGCTGATGAGTGCTTCGTGGTCGTCTCCGACAGGGTCAATGCGAGTGAAAGTGATTGACATAGTGCCTTACCCTACGGGTGCCGCACACCTCGAGAGCCAGGGGCGCTCGACTCGGCCTACGGCTGATACTTGTTCTCCTGGCGGGCGCTCCTATATCCATCAATTACTGGATGGGCGTATGGCCACAAAGAGTCACCTGATCAGGATATTGTCGTGGACCTCTGACCAGCCGTCCCTCTCGAGGTCATCACCGGAGTAGGAATCTGTCACGAGAGTCATTTGAGGGAGATCTGAATCGGCCGCTGGTGAAACGGTGACCACCTGTCCGCTACCGGTGCCACAGCCTCCGATGAAGTCGTCGTCAGCGACAGAGTATGTGCAGAATCCTTCACCGTCCTCCATCGCTCCGATGAAGTAGGAGACGCCTTCCTGTTCAGCAACTTTCCGGGCGGACTCAACGTCCAGGCGCTCATCGGAGACGACGGCGGGAAGCTGATCCTCCGACGTCGCATCTCGCTCCAGTGCCGCAATGCCGTACTCCGCTCCGCTGCAGGCGCTGAGACCTACAACGGCCATGACGAGCACACCAGAAGCTGACAGCTGCTTGAACTGCATACTCGTCCCCCATGATTCACAGAGTCATACCTGAGCTGAAGACGCTATCAACAGACACTAGCTGTGAAGGATTTAAGGAGGGATCGCAACACCAACGTGATGAACGGTTGCTGTCTCCGAGCGTGCTGAATTTGGTTTCAGGCAGGTATCTTTTCAGAATCCTTCCGGTGAGTGCCGGCCCCGGGCGTGCCTGACACGGGTGGTGTTGAGGACATCATCGGCGTGGATGATCACCACGCAACGGTGATGGATCTCCGCTGCCGGACCAGGGTGCCGTGCAGAATTCGGCGATGAATGGTGTCGGCTGTGCGTTGACGCCTTGCCGTCAGTCGGCGGAGCTGTGGATGTTCTTCAGCCCGTGTGGCACACGTCTCACTTACTCCCCGCCGGCCGGGCTTCCGTTCCGCCCGCGTTCGGCCTAGAGTACTTATTGTCAGATTGACAACAAACGAGGGGCGCACCATGGACGCGGTACTGGACTGGATGAACTCACCGGCAGCACAGCTGCTCGGCGCGCCCGTCAGCTGGATCGAGGTCATCGGCTTCGTCACGGGCGCGGCCTGCGTCTACGGCGTCGCCCGGCAGCGGGCCTGGAACTGGCCGGTCGGCATCGTCAACAACATCGCCTTCATGATCCTGTTCCTGGGCGCCGGTCTCTACGGGGAGACACTCCTGCAGGCCGTGTTCGCTGCCGTCGCCGTCTACGGCTGGTACAACTGGGTGCGAGGAGCCAGGGACACCGAGGTGACCGGCGACCTGCCCATCCGTGACGCCAGCCGCAACGAGGCCATCGCCGGCATCGGCGCCGTCGTTCTGGCCACCGTCGGGATCGCCATGATCCTCACCCACGGCACCGACTCCGAGGTGCCCTGGCCGGACGCCTTCGTCCTTGCAGCCTCCCTGCTGGCCACCTACGGTCAGGCCAAGAAGATCTTCCAGCACTGGTACGTGTGGATCGCCATCGACCTCGTCAGCGTCCCCCTGTACTTCTCCCGCGGCCTGAACCTGACCGCCCTCCTCTACATCGGCTTCACCGCCCTGTGCGTCTACGGCCTCGTCGACTGGAAGCGGACCCGCGCCGACCGGACCACCCCCGCCGCCACAACCGAGCAGGTGCCGGCATGACCATCCACCAGGGACTCGTGATCGGGAAGTTCTATCCGCCCCACGCCGGCCACCGGCACCTCATCGCCAGCGCCGCCGCGGCCAGCACCAGGCTCGCCGTCGTCGTCCTCGGCAACCGCTTCGAGAACATCACGGTCTCCGACCGGGTGAAGTGGCTCGCAGCCGAGTTCGACGAGACGAACGTGACCGTCATCGGGATGCCGGACGACTGCCCCGAGGACTACGCGTCCAGGGCCATCTGGAAGGCCCACAACGAGCTGATGCGCATCGCGCTCAAGCTGACGGGCATCACCACTATCGACGCCGTCTTCAGCTCCGAGGAGTACGGCACGCAACTGGCGGAGCACTTCGGCGCCGAGCACATCATGGTCGACAACGCCCGCACGGCCTACCCCGTCAGCGGGACCCTGTGCCGTGATGATCTCGCCGCCGCCTGGCGGGACATCATCAAGCCGGCCCGGCAGGACATGGCTGCACGCATCATCCTCGTCGGCGCCGAATCCACCGGCACCAGCACGCTCACGCGGGCACTCACCGAGCACTACCGCATCCGGTACCCGGAGCTGGTCGACGTGCCCGAGTTCGGACGCCAGTACACCTACGACAAGTTCGCCGCCGCCCAGGCCCAGGACCCCGACGCCGTCATCTCCGACCTCGTCTGGACTCCCGAGGACTTCGCCGTCATCGGGGAGCGGCAGAACGAGATGGAGAACGAGGCAGCAGCGCGCTGCCCGCTGGTCATCGCCGACACCGACAGCCTCGCGACAACCCTGTGGGAGCGGTACTACCTCGGCGAGGGCAGCTACGGCGCCTACCGCGCCCTCGACCAGCTGCCACACCGCGACATCTACCTCATCACCGACCACGAGGGCGTCGCATTCGAGGACGACGGCTGGCGCGAAGGCGAGCACCGCCGGGCCGAGATGACCGAATGGTACAAGGAGGAGCTCACCGCCGCCGGCCACTCCTGGATCCTCGTGACCGGCACCGAGGCCGAGCGCACCGCCACGGCGACTGAGATCATCGACCTGATCATCGCCCAGCGCAACCGCTTCACCTCCCCGCCCTGGGCCAAGCGCACCATCCTGACAGGAGCATGATGGCCACCGAAGAAGAGCAGTTCCTCAAGGACTACGAGCCGGGGGAGTACCCCTCCGTCGCGCTGACCGTGGACCTGGTCGTCTTCGCCGTCACCGGCAACGTCCTGCACGCAGCGTTCATCCGCCGTGGCGGCCACCCCTTCAAGGGAGCCCTCGCCCTGCCCGGAGGCTTCGTCGAACCCGACGAGGACGCCCTGCAGGCAGCGTGGCGGGAGCTCGAGGAGGAGACGGGACTCGACCTCGGCGCCCACCGCGCCCACGTCGAGCAGCTCGCCACCTACAGCTCCCCGAAGCGGGACCCGCGCATGCGCGTCGTCTCCGTCGCGCATCTGGCACTGCTCGCCACCGACGGACGGACCCTGCCGGAGCTCAACCCCGGCAGCGACGCCAGCGCCGCTCACTGGCAGCCCGTGCACGAGGTACTCGCCGACGAGGAGCTGGCCTTCGACCACCGGGACATCCTCACGGCCGCGCTCGAGCGCCTCGCCGGGAAGATCGAGTACACGCTCACCGCCGCCAGGCTCGTTCCCGAGGAATTCGCGCTCTACCAGCTGCGCCACGTCTACGAGGCGGTCTGGAACACCACGAAGCTCGACGCCGGCAATTTCACCCGCAAGATGAGCGGCGCACTCGCCGACACCGGCAGGAAGGTCACCCGCTCCAAGGGCGCACCGGCCTCCGTCTTCACCGTCAGGAGCGAGTACCTCAGCCCGCCCATGACGCGCCCCTCGGCGGGGACCCAGTGACCAGCGATCCCACATCGGCGAGGGACGCCGTCCCGCGCGCCTTCAGGGCAACGGCCTACTACCGGACCTCGCGGTGGCTGCGCCGCCGGGAGCGGGTCTTCCGCTACGACGTCCTCTGGTCGGACGGCACCGTGGACCACGACATCGACCTGGTGAAGGTCATGTACCAGCGTGCCCCTGCGGACTACGAGGTCACCGAGACCGGCATGATGAAGCACACGCCCGACGTCGGCACCGGGCCCTGGATCGCCTACAGCTACGGGATGCCCGTCGACGGTCCTGACTGGAACAGGTTCATGACCGAGGAGGGGAAGAAGTCCGCTGCCCGCATGCGCGTGGTCGCCGTCAAGGCGACCAGGGTCACCAGGCAGCGCCGGACGCTGATCCTGCGGCGGTCTGTCGCCCAACCGCACATCGTCTATGCCACCCGATCAGCAGACGGGACGGTGCGGAACGACGTAGACCTCAACGCGGTGCTCCAGGGCGGACGCTACCCCGCGGACTTCTGGACCACGCGACACGGTGCCGACAGGGCGGTCGGCACGTGGGTCGACTACCCCTACGGGCGGCCGCTCGGCGACCAGTAGCGGGGAGGCGGGCCGGCACTGCCGCACGGATGAGCCTCGGCCCGCACCGTCGATGAATCGAGACACGATGAACTCGGACGCCCCACCCGGAGCGACGCGTCGCAGTCCGTCATGGAGCACCGTTCGACGCGTGCTGCTCGTCGTCGCGGTCGAGGGCCGGCGCAGCACGG
>JASLAA010000054.1 GCA_030147325.1 Arthrobacter sp.
CACGGGATCCACGTCCACGACGTCGGCGTCGACGGTCTCGACATCATCCAGCAGGTAGACCTCGTCCGCGACCGGCGCCGTCCCGGGGGTCGCCGGTACGGCGTCGACGACCGGAGCGGTCTCCACCGCGGTCTCCTCGTCGTCGCCCTTGCTCGCGGCTGCCACGGCTACTCCCGCAACCGCGGCTGCAGCCGCCACGCCGACTCCCGCAGCCAGCTTGCCGGAGACTCCGGCCTTGCCGCTGTCCCCGCGTGACTGCTCGGCATCCTCCACCGTGGGAGTGCCCGGCTGTCCGGTCACGGCGCCGCGCCAGGCCCCGGTGGCGTAGCTCTCCGATTCGACGAACTCCTTGAAGCGCTGCAGATCTGCTTTCGCCTGGTTCTCGACCACGTTGAGCTTGTCGCCGACCTTCTCCACGAGACCCTCGGGCTCGTACTCGAGCACGAGATCGACGCGCGTGGTACCGCCGAGGTCCTCGAAGGTGACCGAGCCTGCGTTGGTCGCGCCTTCCGTAGCAGCCCAGGACACCTTGCGGTCCGGTACCTGCTCGAGGATTCGGGCCTCCCACTGCCGGCGGATGCCACCGATCTCGGCGACCCACTCGAGGCGGTCGTCGCTGAGCTGGGTGATCTGCTTGATGCCGCCCATGAAGTGAGGGAACTCCTCGAACTGCGTCCACTGGTTGTACACGGTCGTCACTGGAAGATTCACTACAACGGTTTCTTCGACCTTCGTGCTCATCATGCCTCCCTGGATGGTGTGGGATACGTCCGCTGATTCATCAGCATGCTTAGCATATGACGAACGCAGGTTCGTGGCCAGTGCGCCGGCTCAGGAGGGGAGATCGCCGACGCTCGCGTACTTCCGGCGCCAGTCCCGGCCCTCCTCGCCCCCGTACATCGTCCAGTACTCACGGCCGGAGGTGATGACGCCGTCGGCAACGGTCCAGAACGAGACCACCCGGAAGATCCCCACATCCTCCTGCGGGACCTGGACCTCGGACACGACGATCTCGCCGGCGTCGTAGACGTTCAGGACGTCGATGCTCCATCCGTTCGGGTGCTGGGAGTTGACCGCCACCATGTTCTCCCTGCCGCGGATGATCTCGCGCGTGACGGGCCAGAAGACCTCCACGTCCGCCGCGAGCGTGCTCCCGACCGCATTCCAGTCCCTGCTCCACACCGACGACCAGTACCGTCGGACCACCTCGGTAGATTCCATACGCCGATGCTACCGGCGCGCCACGATCAGGGGATCGCGCAGTTCGCGGAGGTGCGGTGCCACGTGGGCCTCGAAGCTCCGGCTGGTCCGGGCGACCGTCTCGCCGGGTGGGGCGTCCCAGATGTCCTGGTTGAAGATCTCCACCTCGACGTCACCCTGGTAGCCGGCGCGTTCGACCTGCGCGGTGATGGTCGCGAAGTCGATGACGCCGTCGCCGGGGAGATGGCGGGACAGGAGCACGTCCGCTTCCAGGGGGGTGCGCCAGTCGCACACCTGATAGCTCGCGATCCGCCCCTCCGCCCCGGCCCTGCTGATCTGTGCGGGCAGGTCCGGGTCCCACCAGACGTGGAACGTATCGACGACGACACCGACCACGGCGGGTTCGAACGGTGCGGCGAGGTCCAGTGCCTGACCGAGCGTGGAGATCACGGCCCGGTCCGCGGCGTACATCGGGTGCAGTGGCTCGAGGGCGAGTGTCACCCCGGCGGCAGCAGCCTCCGGGGCGAGCTCGGCGAGGGCGTCCTCCACCAGGGCGCGGGCGCCGACGAGATCCTTCGATCCCTGCGGGATCCCTCCGGCCACCAGGACGAGGACGGCGGCGGAACCGGGAGCACCCGCTGCCGCGAGCTGCGCGGTCTCCTCGATGGCCCTCCGGTTGTCGTCCATCGCCGCGCGGCGGGACGGGCCCTCCGGGACGGTGAAGAACCCGCCGCGGCACAGACTCGAGAGACGGAGGCCCGACCCGGCGAGCAGGCGCACGGCTTCGGGGAGCGATGCCGACTGCACCGAGTCCCGCCACAGACCGATGCTCCCGATCCCGGCGTCGGACGTGACCTGCAGGGCTTCGGCCAGGGGTGCGTACTTGATGGTGGCCTGGTTGATCGACAGGCGAGCAGCCGGCGCGGAGGTCATGCCGACACCCCGCTGACGGCGAGGAGTCCGTGCCAGCGGTCGCGGGCGAGTTCCGGCTGTTCCAGGGCGCCGCACTCGTTGGCGAGGCGGACGATCTCGGACAGGTGCGGCAGGCTGCGGGCCGCATGGAGCCCGGCGACCATCGAGAAGCCGGCCTGGTGGCCGTTGAGCCAGGAGAGGAAGGCCACCCCGGTCTTGTAGTAGAACGTGGGCGCAGCGAAGATCTGGCGTGACAGCACCTCGGTGGGGCCGAGGATGCTTCCGTAGGCTCCTTCGTCGCCGGCGTCGAGCGCCTGGATCGCCGCGGAGGCGTGGGGACCCAGTGCGGCGAAGGCGCCGAGCAGGGCATCGGAGTGGCCCGAGGAGTCACCACCGATGAGGGAGACGTAGTTGAAGTCGTCGCCCGTGAACATCCGAGCCGGAGTGTCGAGCTGCGCGCGGACCGCTCGTTCGGAGTCCGCGTCGAGCAGGCTCATCTTGACCCCGGCGACCTTGTCGGGGGAGTTGGCGATGACCTTCAGCAGCGTCGAGGAGGCGGTGCCCGTGTCCGCCGACCCGAAGTAGGTCCCGAGTTCGGGGTCGAATGCGGCACCGAGCCAGTGCAGGATGACGGGTGCCCCGGCGGCGGCCAGGACCTCCGAGTACACCCGTTCGTAGTCCTCGGCCGTTCGTGCCGCGCGCGCCAGGTGCCGGCTCGCCATGAGGACCACGGATGCTCCGGCGTCCTCGGTGAAGTGCAGCTGCTCCTTGTAGGCGTCGATGACGCTGTCCAGGGAGATGACCGCTTCCTCGATGTGGTCCGTGTTCACCCCGACCACGAGCGCGCCCTTCGCGGCTCTGGCCTCGGCCGCGCTGCGGGAGATCAGTTCGCGGGTCGCAGCGGCGTCGAGGCCCATGTTCCGTTGCGCGGTGTCCATGGCGTCGGCGACACCGAGCCCCCATGACCACAGGTGGTGGCGGAAGGCGAGGGTCGCGTCCCAGTCGAGGTCGGCCGGCGCGCCCGGCACGTTCTCCGCCGTGGTGCGGGGGACGACGTGCGCTGCGGCGTAGACGGTGCGGCTGGCCAGTGGTGCCGTCGGCTTCGCGAAGGACGGCGCGGGGTTGAGTGCGACGGCGGAGGTGCCTCCCGCCACATCGACGAGCGTGATCATGCCGGCGTGGCCGCTTCCTCGCGGGGCTGTGCGGTGATGCGGACGTCCTGCACCTCCACCCGCCGTCCCGAGCGTGAACTCGACAGTCCCTGTTCGGCGAGGTACATCCCGCGGGCGCCGGCGAGGAAGTCGTACGGGTGCGGTCCGTCCTCGAGGACGTGGCGGAGGAAGTCCTCCCACTGGGTCTTGAATCCGTTCTCGAACACCTCGTTGGTGGGCACGTCGATCCAGTCGGCGTCGTAGTCGTGGGTGTCCTCCAGGTCCGGGTTCCAGACCGGCTTGGGGGTCGCATTCCGGGGTTGGATCTTGCAGCCGAACAACCCGACGACGGCGGAACCGTGGGTGCCGTCCACCTGGAACTGGACGAGTTCGTCACGGTCCACGCGGACCGTCCAGCTCGAGTTGAGCTGCGCGATGATGCCGCCCTCCAGCTCGAACACGGCATAGGCGGCATCATCGGCAGTGGCGCGGTAGGGCTGACCCTGCTCGTCGGAGCGCTCATCGATATGCGTCACAGCACGCGCGTACACCGATTCGACCCTGCCGAAGAGGTTCTCGAGCACGTAGCTCCAGTGGGGGAACATGTCGACGACGATCCCGCCGCCGTCCTCCGCGCGGTAGTTCCAGCTGGGGCGTTGGGCGTCCTGCCAGCCGCCCTCGAACACCCAGTACCCCAACTCGCCACGCACGGAGAGGATGCGGCCGAAGAAGCCCGAGTCGATGAGGCGTTTGAGCTTCTGCATGCCCGGCAGATACAGCTTGTCGTGGACCACGCCGTTCTTGATGCCGGCGGCTTCGGCCAGATTCGCCAGGTCGAGGGCGTCCGCGGCGGTCTCCGCGGTGGGTTTCTCGGTGTAGATGGCTTTACCGGCGGCGATGGCCTTGCGGATGGCTGCGGACCGGGCCTTGGTCACGAGGAAATCCGCGTAGATCTCCCAGGTCGGATCCGCGAGCACGCTGTCGAGGTCGGTCGACCAGTGCTCGATGCCGTGCTTGGCGGCGAGTTCTGCGAGTTTCGCCTCGTTGCGTCCCACGAGGATCGGTTCCACCTGGACGCGACTCCCGTCGGAGAGGAGGACACCGCCCTGGTCCCGGATCGCGAGGATGGAACGGACCAGATGCTGCCGGTATCCCATCCGCCCGGAGGCTCCGTTCATGATGATCCCGATTGTCCTCGTCGACATTGAATGCTCCTTGATCCCGGCGGTGCCATTGAGTTGGAAAACGCTTACCCAGAGTGTAGGGGAAGAAGGAGGGGCGGGCAATAAGCGACGGGTCGGGTCAGTTCCCGGCGTCGGAACGGCGGGGGATCTCGCGTCGGGTGCACTGGTCGGGACGGACCCACGCCTCGCGGGCAAGGGAGAACTCGACCCACTGGGCGAGGACAGCAGAGGCCGTCCAGGCCATGGCGAAGCCACGGACGGTCTGCCGGGAGCCGTCCGGGTAATCGAGGTCGACCCACAGTGCCGGGGCAGGCGGAACCGACTCCGTGATCCCCTCCGATGGCGCGGCGAGCTGAAGGGGAGGGGTGAATCGATGGGTGGTCGGCGGGAGTCCGTGCCAGCCGGCAGCCCTAGCCACGCGCACCCGTCCACGTGGTGCCGGGTGGCAGCGTGCGGTCCATGGCACCACTGTACGAGGGCGGCGGGGGCGGACGGGCGCCGGGGGCGCGGCACTCCCGCCGGTCCGGCGGATCAGGCGGTGCGAGCGCCCTTGACCTCCAGGGTGCGGCGTCGACAGCGGCGCGCGGACACCCAGGCCTCGCGGGCGCGGGAGTACTCGATCCACTGTGCCAGCACCGCGTCCTCGGTCCACGCCATCGCGAAGCCCTTCATGGTCCGCGTCGACCCGTCGGGGTACTCGAGGTCCACCCACAGCGCGGGCGAGCGGAGGGTTTCGGTGATGGGCTCGCTGACGGGTGTGCCGAGCTGGAGCGGAGGGACGTATCTGTCAGCGCTGGGTGGGATGCCGTGCCATCCCGGTCGTTCTGCCATCCGCTGAGGCTACGCCGCAGGTCCGACATCCGGGAGGCGTGTTCGGCTCGCGGATTCGTCGGGCGCCGCCCGGGCCGGTCCCATCTCGTCGCTGAAGGGCGCCCGCAACCGCGGTGGGAGCTCGTCGATCAGCTCGTTCACGGCGAGGGCCAGCAGGTCGCACTCGGTCGCAGGCATGGGCATGAGGCCTGCGAGGTACGCCTCGACCTCGTACTCGTCGACGTCGCCGCTCAACGAGAAGTAGTGCATCCATACCTCTCCCGCCGAGAAGCCGGACTCCTCCATCGCGCGCCCGATCAGTGCACGTTGCTCTTCCGCGAACGGAGACGCGGTCACGGTGCCTCCCGTGTCCCGGCTGCGCCGTCACCATTCACGATGCCGGCTGCGATGACCCTGAAGGGGACCCCCGTACTGCGTGCACGCTCGGTCAGGAAGGTGAGCGCCTCGGCCTCGGTGAGGTTCTCCCGCTGCATCAGGATCCCCTTCGCGATGCCGACGAGGTCACGGGAGCGCAGGGATTCCCGGAGCTCACTGCTGATCCGCGTGGACGTCTCCGAGGTCTGCACATGGCCGAGGAGCGCCGAGGCAGCGACCGAGAGACTCGTCAGTCGCGCGCGGTCGGCGTCGTCGAACGCCGAGGGGATCGTGGAGTAGATCTTCATCGCGCCGATGGACGTGCGCCCGCGCAGGAGCGGGACGCTGAAACAGGACCGGACGCCGGCCTCCGCCGCTGCAGCGCTCCACTGCAGGAAGCGCTGGTCGGTGCTCGTGTCGTCGACCGTGATGGGCGCACGGGAGGACCACGCAGCCAGGCAGGGTCCTTCGCCCAGGTCGTACTGGAGGTCGTCCGCTGCGAGCACGGCCGCATCCGTCGCTCCCACGCTGGTGCGCTGCGCCTCGTCGATGAGCGAGACGCCCGCTCCGGAAGCCCTCGGTGTCGTCTCCTGGGCGACCTTCGCGAGGAGGTCCACGGCATGCTGAGCGGTTTCCTGCGTCAGGAGGAGTCCGCGGACGCGGCCGAGCGTCGCGCCCAGCTCGTTGGAGAAGGGATATGGGTTCATCGTTGGCCTCGAACGTCATGCCAGGATCGATCCTGGCGCTACGGGCCCGCTGCTAGGCCGCAATCGGCGTCGCCGACGATTTACTCCCTCCATTCTACCGGTGTGCCGGGCGCCGTGGTGGGCGTGGCCCCGCAGCTTTTTCCCCGCGCGAGCCGCGGGCTGGTTAGGATGGCTGCGACGAGCTTCCAGCCGGCCGGCATCACGCCGCTGAACCACGATGTGAGGGACTGCAGCACCATGACCAATGACGATTTGCAGAAGATCCGCGTTGCCGCAGCGGACAAGGAGAACGTCGAGTTCGAGCTGGACCGGGCCGAGCTGATCCTGCAGGAAGCAGTGGCGGAGGCCCTCAGTCACGGCGAAGCCGTCGAGGTCGTCGCCGAGGTGGCGGAACTGCCGGTCGACGACGTCGTGAAGCTCGCCTCCCAGGACGTCGTCACGAATCCCGCCCTGCCCTTCTGATTCCCGTCAGCCCGGCGTCTGGAGAGTCGTCCCGGCGTCCGGAGGACGTCACCGGCCAGGAGTGCTGCCCCGCAGGATCGTCTCGGTGCGGATGGGCACCGGCCCGTGGTCGCCGTTCCCTCCGCCCTCGTACGCGGATCCGGTGGCCAGCTGCAGCGCCCGCCTGCCGACGTCCTCCAGGGGTATCCGGACGGTGGTCAAGGCCGGTGTGATGTCCCGAACGGTGGGTATGTCGTCGTAGCCGGCCACCCCGACGCCTTCACCCGGCTCGATCCCGGCGTCACGCAGTGCGGAGACGACTCCCACGGCCATGACGTCGTTCACCGCGAACACGAGATCCACCGAGGCGCCGGACGCCAGCAGTTCCTGCGTGCCGCGGTAGCCGCCGTCGCGGGTGAAGTCCGAGTGGATGACCCGCTCGGGCGGTACGTGGATACCGCGTTCGGCGAGCCCTGCCGTGAAGCCGTTCAGTCGGTCCTCCGCCGTCCTGATCTCGGCGGGACCGGCGATGACGGCGAACTCGCGGTAGCCGAGGCCGGCCAGTGCCAGAGCGAGGGCGTGCGCCCCTCCACGATTGTCGAGGAGGACCGTCGCGAAGGGTGCTGCGTCCTGGCTGATGAAGGCCACCTTGCCTCCCGTGTCCTCGAAGGAGGTCAGCTCGGCCCGCAGCTGCTCCTCGAACGCGGACCCCGTGGTCCTCGACCCTGCGAGGATCATCACCCGCGGCCGCTGACCCCGCAGCGCCCGCACCGTGTCGAGTTCGCGCTGGGCATTGCGGCCGGTGACGGCGATGGTCACCACGAATCCCTCGTCGCTGGCCGCGCTGATGACGCCCGCCGCGATGCTCGAGAAGTAGGGGTCCGCGATGTCCGCGACGAGGAGCGCCACGGTGGTCGTGCTGCCCTTCGCCACGGCCTGCGCGAAGAGGTTCGTGGTGTAACCCAGCCGCTGCGCCGCCTCGACCACGCGCTGCCGGTAGGCCTCGTTCACCTTGCGGGCGCTGCCGTTCAGTGACCGCGACGCCGTCGCGAGCGACACGCCGGCCTCCTTGGCGACATCGTGCAGCGTCGC
>JASLAA010000068.1 GCA_030147325.1 Arthrobacter sp.
GACCCCTACAAGGGCAAGGGCATCCGCTACGCAGGCGAGATCATCCGCCGCAAGGTCGGAAAGGCTGGTAAGTAACCATGGGTCTGAGCATCAACAAGAAGCGCAGCTCGAAGAGCAAGTCCGCCTCGCGCGGACGCCGTCACCTCCGGGTACGCAAGCGTGTCTCCGGCACCGCCGTGCGTCCCCGCCTGGTCGTCAACCGATCGGCCCGCCACGTCTTCGTGCAGGTCGTCGACGACACCAAGGGAGTGACCGTAGCGTCGGCTTCCACCCTCGAAGCGGACCTCCGTGCATTCGACGGTGACAAGACCGCCAAGGCCAAGCGCGTGGGCGAACTGGTTGCAGAGCGTGCCAAGGCCGTCGGCGTCGAGGCTGTCGTCTTCGACCGCGGGGGCAACAAGTACCACGGTCGCGTTGCAGCAATCGCAGACGGCGCACGTGAAGGTGGGCTGGCACTGTGACCGAGGAAAACAAGGCAAAGGAAGCCCCATTGAATACGGCTACAGAGCAGCCAGCAGCCGAAGCACCGGCTGCCGGCGCAACGGAGACCGCGTCGGCTGACGCCAACCGCAGCAACTCCCGCGGCGGTGCACGCGGCGGCGAGCGTGGCGGAAACGCGGGCGGCAACTCGCGTGGCGGTGGCGGCGACCGTGGTGGCCGTGGTGGCCGCGACGGCGGCCGGAATGACGACAAGGACAAGTTCATCGAGCGCGTCGTCACCATCAACCGTGTCGCCAAGGTCGTCAAGGGTGGTCGTCGCTTCAGCTTCACCGCCCTCGTCGTGGTCGGCGACGGCAACGGTATGGTCGGCGTCGGCTACGGCAAGGCGAAGGAAGTCCCCTCCGCCATCCAGAAGGCCGTCGAGGAAGCCAAGAAGACGATGTTCCGCGTTCCGCGGATCGGTGGCACCGTCCCGCACCTGGTGCAGGGTGAGGCCGCTGCCGGCGTCGTCCTCCTCCGTCCCGCGTCCCCCGGTACCGGTGTCATCGCCGGTGGTCCGGTGCGTGCGGTGCTGGAATGCGTCGGTATCCACGACGTCCTCTCGAAGTCGCTCGGTTCCGCGAACGCGATCAACATCGTTCACGCGACCGTCGACGCTCTGAAGCGCCTCGAGGAGCCCCAGGCAGTCGCGGCACGCCGTGGCCTGCCCCTCGACGAGGTCGCTTCCCACCAGATGCTGCGAGCTATCGCAGCTCAGAAGGCAGGTGCGTGATGACCGCTATCACCCCGAAGCGCGTCGTTGTGAGCTCGGCGAAGCTTGAGATCACCCAGATCAAGTCCGCCATCGGCGGCAAGCAGAACCAGCGCGACACCCTGCGGTCGCTCGGCCTCAAGCGGATCGGCCACACCGTGGTCCGTGAAGCTGATGCCGTCACCGTCGGTATGGTCAACACGGTTCCGCACCTCGTGAAGGTTGAGGAGGCCAACTAATGGCAGAGAAGAACACCGCGGCTGCTGCCGCACCCGAAGCATCGACGGAGCGTGTCCACGCCCTGAAGGTGCACCACCTGCGTCCGGCACCCGGCGCCAAGACGGCGAAGACCCGTGTCGGCCGTGGTGAAGGTTCGAAGGGTAAGACCGCAGGCCGCGGAACCAAGGGAACGGCTGCCCGCTACCAGGTGAAGGCCGGATTTGCGGGTGGGCAGTTGCCCCTGCACATGCGCCTTCCCAAGCTGCGCGGCTTCAAGAACCCGTTCCGCGTCGAGTTCCAGGTCGTGAACCTCGACAAGCTGTCCGAGCTGTACCCGGCCGGCGGTGACGTCACGGTCGAGAACCTGGTCGCCAACGGAGCGGTCCGCAAGAACCAGCCCGTCAAGGTGCTGGGGACCGGCGAGATCACCGTGGCGGTCAACGTCTCGGCGGACGCTTTCTCCGCCTCCGCTGCGGAGAAGATCGTCGCAGCAGGCGGAACCGTCACCGAGCTCTAGGTCTCGGGTCGCCCCCTTCCCCGGCTCGTCCGGGGGAGGGGTCGGCTGTGATCCGGAGCACTGAGGACTTAGACTTCTGGTGGGCAGGGCTGTATCAGCCCACCAGGAGTCTTTTTTCGGCTTCGGCCACCCCCACCATCCGTCGGTGCCATCGCATCGGGGGCCAACCGTTAGACTCGGTTGTTGTGTACGGTCCGCCACAGGACCAACAGACCTTCAGGAGGACGCTTGCTTAGCGCTATTGGCCGGGCTTTCCGGACGCCAGACTTGCGGCGCAAGCTGTTGTTCACGCTGGGAATCATCACCATCTTCCGTCTGGGTGCCTTCATCCCCGCGCCGGGAGTGGACTACGGCAACGTCCAGCAGTGCCTCGCCCTCGGGAACACCGAAGGCGGTCTGTACCAGTTCGTCAACCTCTTCAGCGGCGGCGCACTCCTCCAGGTGTCCATCTTCGCGCTGGGCATCATGCCGTACATCACGGCCAGCATCATCACGCAGCTCCTCAGGGTGGTCATTCCCCGCTTCCAGGAGCTCCACCAGGAAGGCGCGCAGGGGCAGTCCAAACTGACCCAGTACACGCGTTACCTGACGATCGCCCTCGGTCTGCTGAACGCCACCACCCTGGTGTCCCTGGCACGGTCCGGCGCGCTCCTCGGCAACTGCCCGGTGCCCCTGATCCCGGACGACTCGCTGATCACCATCATCCTGCTGATCATCACCCTGACCGCCGGCACGGGCCTCATCATGTGGATGGGCGAGCTCATCACCGAGAGGGGAGTGGGCAACGGCATGTCGCTGCTCATCTTCACCGCCATCGCGGCCGGGTTCCCCACCTCGCTGGGCGAGATCTTCCGCACCCAGGGCGCCACGGTGTTCGCCTTCGTCCTCGCCATGGGCGTCGTCGTCGTCGCCCTCGTGATCTTCGTCGAGCAGTCCCAGCGCCGTATCCCGGTGCAGTACGCCAAGCGCATGGTCGGCCGCCGCACCCTCGGCGGCAGCAGCACGTACATCCCGATCAAGGTCAACATGGCCGGCGTCATCCCGGTCATCTTCGCGTCCTCGATGCTGTACCTGCCCAGCCTGGTCTCCCAGTTCAACACCCCGCAGGACGGCTCGGCGCCCCCGGCGTGGGTCAATTGGATCACCACCTACCTCACCAGCGGCGATCATCCCCTGTACATGGCCATGTACTTCCTGCTCATCGTCTTCTTCACCTACTTCTACGTGGCGATCACGTTCAACCCGGACGAGGTCTCGGAGAACATGAAGAAGTACGGCGGATTCATCCCGGGCATCCGGGCCGGCCGTCCGACCGCCGAGTACCTGCAGTACGTGCTCTCCCGCATCACGCTGCCGGGTGCCATCTATCTCGGACTCGTCGCGCTGATCCCACTGATCGCCCTCGTGGCCATCGGGGCGAACCAGAACTTCCCGTTCGGTGGCACCTCGATCCTCATCATGGTCGGTGTCGGCCTCGAGACGGTAAAGCAGATCGACGCGCAGCTACAGCAGCGTCACTACGAAGGGTTGTTGCGTTGACGAGAATGCTGATCATCGGTCCCCCCGGGTCAGGCAAGGGCACGCAGGCCGCTCGGATCTCAGAGCGGCTCGGCGTCGTGGCCATCTCGACGGGTGACATCTTCCGCGACAACGTCAAGCGCGAGACACCCCTGGGCGTCGAGGCGAGGAAGTACATGGACGCGGGGGACTTCGTGCCCGACAGCGTCACCAACAGCATGGTGCGTGACAGGCTCGCGGCCGACGACGTGCAGGAGGGGTTCCTCCTCGACGGGTATCCCCGCACGGCGAGCCAGGTCGCTGAGCTCGACGACATCCTCCGCGAGAACGATCTGGCGCTGGACGTGGTCCTGCAGTTGACCGCCGACGACGAGGAACTCGTCAAGCGACTGCTCGGGCGGGCGGAGCTCGACGGACGGTCGGACGACAACGAACAGGTCATCCGGCACCGTCTCGGGCTCTACCACGACCAGACCGAGGTGATCGTGGCACGCTACGAGGAACGCGGCATCGTCACGAAGGTCGACGGCATCGGGACCATCGACGAGGTCACCGAACGCGTGATGACCGCTCTGAAGGTCTCGAGCTAGGTACCGCATGTTCCGTCAGCCGAAGATCGAGTACAAGACCACCGCCCAGATGCTCATCATGCACGAGGCGGGGCTCGTGCTGTCCCGGGCGCTCGACGCCGCCGTCGCCGCTGCCGGCGTGGGCGTGAGCACGGCGGAGCTGAACGGCGTCTTCGAAGGAGTGCTCCGCGAGGAGGGTGCGACGTCGAACTTCCTGGGTTATCACGGCTTCCCCGCCAGTATCTGCACGTCGGTGAACCATGAGGTAGTCCATGGGATCCCCGGGAACTACGTCCTGCAGGACGGCGACATCCTCTCGATCGACGGTGGCGCCGTCGTCCGCGGCTGGCACTCGGACTCCGCGCGGACGGTCATCGTCGGCACTCCCCGGGAGGAGGATGTCCGCCTGTCGGAGATCACGGAGGAAGCCATGTGGCGGGGGATCGCAGCGCTCGCCTCTGCCCGGTTCGTCGGGGATGTAGGATCCGCCATCGACGACTACGTCTCATCGGTTCCAGGACCCTCCCTCGGTATCCTGGAGGACTACGTGGGGCATGGCATCGGGACCGCGATGCACCAGGCGCCCGACGTGCTGAACTACCGCAGCTCGAACCGGGGACCGAAGGTCCGTCCGGGCCTGTGCCTCGCGATCGAGCCGATGCTGGTGCAGGGGAGCCTCGAGACCTCGGTCCTCGACGACGACTGGACGGTCGTCACCACCGACGGCAGGCGTGCTTCCCAATGGGAACACAGCGTCGCCGTGCACGACGGCGGCATCTGGGTGCTGACCGCTCCCGACGGCGGAGCGTCACGACTCGAACCGCTCGGCGTCACCCCGGCCCCGCTGGCCGGCTGATCGAAGCCGGGCGGATGTGCAGCAGGAGCGGGCACCGGTAAGTGATTTAACTATCCGGAGCCGGTAGCGTAGTGTTGCCTGTTGGTTGTCTCCGCTTTTCGTGCCCAATTGGGCCTTGGAAGCCTTCCCGTGGAACGAGCCTCGGCTCTCGGCGGGTCCGAAGATCAAAACCCTGAATCCGTCCGCCACGTGAGTGGTGGACATAGACGTTAGCGGAGGATATGGCCAAGAAAGACGGTGTCATCGAGATTGAAGGCACTGTGAACGAGGCGCTGCCCAACGCGATGTTCCGCGTTGAGTTGGCCAACGGTCACATTGTTCTCGCCCACATCTCGGGAAAGATGCGCCAGCACTACATCCGAATCCTTCCTGAGGACCGGGTCGTAGTGGAACTCAGCCCGTACGACCTCACCCGGGGCCGTATCGTCTACCGCTACAAATAAGAATCAACTCGAAGGAAAACCATGAAGGTCAACCCGAGCGTGAAGCGGATCTGCGAGAAGTGCCAGGTGGTTCGCCGCAAGGGCAACGTTCTCGTCATCTGCGAGAACCCGCGCCACAAGCAGCGTCAGGGCTGAGAACCTCTCCTAGAGGCTCTTCCCGCGCGTAGAAGTACATTCAACGGCAGAACAGCGTCCCTCAGGGGACGTACACCCCCGGCTCGGAGGCCGGGGACCGGAACGCAGGTTCCGGGGACGTTCTGCTCCATACCTCCGGCAGCACCGAAGGAGCACCGCCACTATGGCACGTCTCGCTGGCGTAGACATCCCCCGCGAAAAGCGGGTAGTCATCGCGCTCACCTATATCTACGGCGTGGGCAAGACCCGTGCAGAGAAGACGATCGTGGACACGGGGATCTCCCCGCACACGCGCGTCAAGGACCTCTCCGACGCTGAGCTGGTCCAGCTCCGCGACTACATCGAGGGCAACTTCAAGGTCGAGGGTGACCTCCGCCGTGAGGTCGCCGCCGATATCCGCCGCAAGGTCGAGATCGGCAGCTACGAAGGCATTCGGCACCGCCGCGGCCTTCCCGTACGTGGACAGCGTACGAAGACCAACGCCCGTACCCGCAAGGGTCCGAAGCGCACGGTCGCAGGCAAGAAGAAGGTCGGACGCTAGATCCCCACTGGCTCCCTCACGTGACTCGCTAGCGCTCGTCACGCCAGGGGACCCTCGCCAGCGGAGGCCCCTATTCGTAGTGGCTTCGGTGGGATCCGGTTCGACTCAATGCTTTACCCAATACCTTCGTAGGAGAAGTAATGCCCCCCAAGACTCGTGGAGCGGTGCGTAAGCCGCGTCGCAAGGACAAGAAGAACATCGCGCTCGGCCAGGCGCACATCAAGAGCACGTTCAACAACACCATCGTCTCCATCACGGACCCCAGTGGAGCAGTCATCTCCTGGGCCTCCGCCGGTGAGGTCGGTTTCAAGGGCTCGCGCAAGTCCACGCCGTTCGCCGCGCAGATGGCCGCCGAGGCCGCCGCGAAGCGTGCGCAGGAGCACGGCGTCCGCAAGGTCGACGTCTTCGTCAAGGGTCCGGGATCCGGTCGCGAGACCGCGATCCGCTCGCTGCAGGCCACGGGCCTGGAGGTCGGATCGATCTCCGACGTCACGCCCAGCGCCCACAACGGCTGCCGCCCGCCCAAGCGTCGCCGCGTCTAATCAGCCGTCCGGTCATCGTGCCGCCCTGCAGGAACCTTCGTGGTCCGGCAGGGCGGTTCGATGCCGTTCCAGCAGCTTAGAGCCGGCCACCAGCAGTCCCGCCCATTTGGAAGCGTCATATAGCGGATGCTTCCCGAAAGGAAATGTACGTGCTCATTGCACAGCGCCCCACCCTGACTGAAGAAGTCGTCGCCGACAACCGCTCGCGGTTCGTCATCGAGCCCCTCGAGCCCGGCTTCGGCTACACGCTCGGCAACTCCCTCCGCCGCACGCTCCTGTCCTCCATCCCGGGTGCTGCAGTCACCAGCATCCGCATCGACGGCGTGCTGCACGAGTTCACCACGGTTCCCGGTGTCAAGGAAGACGTCACCGAGATCATCCTGAACATCAAGAACCTCGCCGTCTCCTCGGAGCACGACGAGCCCGTCGTCGCCTACCTGCGCAAGCAGGGTCCCGGCGTCGTCACCGCGGCGGACATCGCGCCGCCCGCCGGCGTCGAGTTCCACAACCCGGACCTGCACATCGCGACCCTCAACTCGAAGGGCAAGTTCGAGCTCGAACTGACCATCGAGCGTGGGCGCGGTTACGTGTCCGCGTCGCAGAACAAGTCCGGCGACTCCGAGATCGGGCGCATCCCGGTGGACTCGATCTACTCGCCGGTCCTGAAGGTGACCTTCCGCGTGGAAGCCACCCGTGTGGAGCAGCGCACCGACTTCGACAAGCTGATCGTCGACGTCGAGACGAAGGACGCCATCGCTCCCCGCGACGCCGTCGCTTCCGCAGGCACCACCCTGGTGGAACTGTTCGGCCTCGCCCGCGAGCTGAACACCGCCGCCGAGGGCATCGAGATCGGCCCGTCGCCGACGGACGCAGCACTGGCTGCCGACATGGCGCTGCCGATCGAGGACCTCGAACTGACGGTCCGCTCGTACAACTGCCTCAAGCGTGAGGGCATCCACTCCGTGGGTGAACTCGTTGCACGCTCCGAGGCCGATCTCATGGACATCCGCAACTTCGGTGCGAAGTCCATCGACGAGGTCAAGGCGAAGCTCGT
>JASLAA010000101.1 GCA_030147325.1 Arthrobacter sp.
GCCGACGAGATGGGCCTCCTGCAGGAGCGCATCACCTCGACCAAGGGCCACTCGATCACGTCCATGCAGGCGATCTACGTGCCTGCTGACGACTACACCGACCCGGCTCCGGCGACCACGTTCGCGCACCTCGACGCGACCACCGAGCTCTCCCGCGAGATCGCGTCCCGTGGCCTGTACCCGGCCGTGGACCCGCTCGCATCGACCTCGCGCATCCTGGACCCGCAGTACATCGGGCACGACCACTACAACACGGCCGTGCGCGTGAAGCAGATCCTGCAGAAGAACAAGGAACTGCAGGACATCATCGCGATCCTCGGTATCGACGAGCTCAGCGAGGAGGACAAGGTGGTCGTCGCGCGTGCGCGCCGCATCCAGCAGTTCCTCTCGCAGAACACCTACACGGCCAAGCAGTTCACCGGCGTCGAGGGCTCGACCGTCTCCATCCGGGACACCATCGAGGGCTTCTCGGCGATCTGCAACGGCGACCTCGACCACATCGCGGAGCAGGCGTTCTTCAACGTCGGCGGCCTCGACGACGTCGAGCGCCAGTGGGCCAAGATCCAAGAGCAGACCGGTAAGTAACGCCGATGGCAACAAACGGCGAACTGCAGGTCGAAATCGTCGCGGCCGACCACTTCGTGTGGTCGGGCGCGGCGCGGATGGTCAATGCGCGCACCGCCAACGGCCAGATCGGGATCCTTCCCGGTCACTCGCCGATCCTGGCGATCCTCGAAGCCGGCGACCTCTCGGTGGAGCCCGTCAACGGCGAACGCCTGGTCGTCGGTGTGGACGGCGGTTTCTTCTCGGTCGATTCGAACCGCGTGGTGATCGTGGCGGACAACGCCAAGGTCGGCGGCTCGGTGACCCCGGAAGCCGTCTAGGGTTTCCAGCATGGAGGCACTGGGTGTGACGTTCATCTGCCTTGCGGTCGTCTTCGGTCTGCTCGTGCTGGTGATCGCCGCGTTCCTCCTCCGCCGCTATCAGCTGAACCGTGCCCTCGGCACCTTCGACGCCTCCATCCGCCTCCCTCCCATGGGTTGGCGGGTGGGGGTTTGTCGTTACACGGACAGGAACCTGGAATGGCTCAGCCTGCTCTCGCTGAGTCCCCTCCCGCGCTTCCGGTTCCTGCGCAGCTCGCTCGAGGTCGAGGGATGGCGGGCGCCCACCGAAGCGGAGCGTGTGCGCATCCAGCCCGGGGCGATCATCGTGCAGCTCGCCTACGAGGGCAAGCCCCTGGAGCTCGCGATGAAGTACGACGTGTATGCAGGGTTGTCCTCGTGGATCGAAGCAGGCCCGGTCATCGGCATCGGGACCTGGCGCTGAGCAGCACGACCGGTCATCGGTCTTTTTCAGACTTATCGAAGCGACTGCGCCGCAGCCACTGGCGGTAGCTGAATCCCTGGCGCCGGCAGACTCCCGGCGTCAGCTCGCGAGCGGGCGGATCCATTCGCCGGCGCGGAGCACGCCCACCAGTTCGAGATCCGGTGAGACCACCACGGCGTCCGCCCGGAGGCCACTTCGCAGCGCGCCCACCTCGTCCGCCAGGCCCAGCACACTGGCCGGGACTGTGCTCGCCGAGCGGACGGCATCGACGACGTCGACCCCGGCTGCCACAGCACACCGCACGACGTCCAGCAGGCTCCCGGAGCCGCCTGCCAGGGCTCCGGTGGCCGTGAGGACCGCGGAACCGTCGATGACGGCTATCTCGCTGCGGCCCAGGCGGTAGATGCCACCGCCGCAGCCGGCTGCGGCGGTGGAGTCGCTCACGAGGCAGATGTTCTCGGAGCCTGCGATCGTGAACGCCATCCGCACCGTCTCCGGATGGAGGTGGACGTTGTCGGCGATGAGTTCGACGGCGATCTCCCCGGCCCGTGCACGCTGCAGCAGCAGGGGGACCGGCCCGGGGGAGCGGTGGTGGATGCCGGGCATCGCGTTGAAGAGGTGGGTGGCGGTCGGGCGGCCGCTGAAGCCCGCGAAGCCGGTGGACGCGAGCTCCTCGTTGACGAGGTCCAGTGCGGCTGCGGTCTCCTCGGTCGAGCTGTCGGTATGGCCGATGGAGGGGATGACGCCGTGCATCACGAGTTCGTAGACCAGGAGATCGCTCCCGGGCAGCTCGGGCGCGTAGGTCATCGATGTCAGCTGTCCTCGTCCGGCGGCGATGAGCCGGGCGACGTCCGCCTGCGAGGGAAGCAGCAGGAAGGCTGGATCGTGGGCACCGTTGCGTGCCTTGGACAGGAACGGTCCCTCGGCATGGATCCCCGCGACCAGGCCGTCCTCCACAGCAGCCGCGAGCCGGCCGAAGGCCGCCTCGAGCTCGTCCAGGGGCGCGGCGCAGGTACTGGCGAGAACCGTCGTCGAGCCGCTCGCGTGCAGATGGCGCGCCGCCGAGGCGATGTCGGTGCCGGAACCGGAGGTGAAGTCGCCGCCCCCACCGCCGTGGCAGTGCAGGTCGATGAGTCCGGGCAGGATCAGGTAGCCCTCGGGCAACTGGCCCGGACGGGCACTTCCCTCGGAGGCGCCGGCCTCGGTGATGCGGGAGCCGTCCCAGGCCAGGAACCCGTCCTCGATGATCCCCGCTTCGGTCACCAGTCGTCCGGACAACGCTCGGGGCATGCTGTTCGAGAGGGCCATGGTCCGATTCTAGGCGGTCGCCACGCTCGGGCCCGGGGTCAGAACAGGCGGGATGCGCTGTCGTCGACCCCTCGCATCGCGTCGTAGTCCAGGGTGAGGCAGTCGATGCCCCGATCGGTTGCGAGCACCCGTGCCTGCGGTTTGATCTGCTGCGCCGCGAAGACCCCGCGCACGGGCGACATCAGCGGATCACGGTTGAGCAGTTCGAGGTAGCGGGTGAGCTGCTCGACGCCGTCGATGTCCCCCCGCCGCTTCAGTTCGATCGCCACGGTGCGGCCCTGGGCGTCCCGGGCGAGGATGTCCACGGGGCCGATCGCCGTCATGTATTCACGGCGGATGAGGGAGAAGCCCGCACCGAGCAGTTCGATCTGCTCGGCCAGGAGTCTCTGGAGGTCTGCCTCGACGCCGTCCTTCACCAGACCGGGATCGACACCGAGATCGTGCGACGAGTCGTGCAGTTGTTCCCGGATGCTGATGACGAGGCGGTCGTCGCTCTTCGCATGCTGGACGGTCCAGACCTCGGTGATGCCCTCGGCCCGATCGGCGTCGTCGGGTTCGCTGACGCGGAGGCTGGCGGGTGGGCTCATCCAGTTCAGCGGTTTGTAGGAGCCGCCGTCCGAGTGCACGAGCACCGAACCGTCCGCCTTGACCAGGAGGAGACGGGTGGCCAGGGGGAGATGCGCGCGGAGACGGCCGATGTAGTCGACGGAGCAGCGGGCTATGACGAGACGCACGACCAGAACTCTACCGGGCGTGGCACGGGAAGGGTGCCGGCTGACGGGGAGGTGTCATGTTCGGGCAGACTGGGAAGGTGCCCCGCTCCAATCGCCCGAACCGCCCGCGCGGTTCCTCCCGTGCCCGATTGACACCGCCGCCGGAGGTGGACCTCGAGCGCGCCCGCGCAGGACTCCCGCTGCGGGAATCCGCACCGGACGGTGAATGGTCGGTGCGCCGGATCACCGAGCGGAATGCGGCGAAGACCTACACATGCCCGGGATGCAACTCCGCGATCCTGCCCGGGATCGCCCATCTGGTCGTATGGCGCGAGGACTCCCTCTTCGGTCCCGCGGCCGCTCTGGCCGATCGCAGGCACTGGCACGTGAGGTGCTGGCAGACACGTGGCTTCCGCTACTGACCCAGCGAGGCGACGGCCGGGTGCTTCTCCAGGCGGCACGTTCGTCGTCCGCACCTAGACTGGTCCAATGGCCAGTGATACCCCCGATTACACGTACGCGACCAGCGCCGATCCGGTCGAGATCCGGGCCTCGACGGTCCTTCCCGCCGATCGTCGCAACATCGAGCTGACCACCGCTGACGGGCTCACTCTGGTCGGTGAGTTCGCGGCGCCGACAGGGCGCGCACCGCAGGCCACCCTCGTGACGCTCCACCCCCTTCCCACGCACGGCGGCTTCATGGATTCCCACGTCTACAGGAAGGCGTCCTTCCGCCTCCCCGCCCTGGCGGACATCGCCGTCCTCCGCTTCAACACGCGTGGCACCTGTTCGCCCCGCGGCTGCAGCGAGGGCGAGTTCGACGGCGGCGACGGCGAACGGCTGGATCTGCAGGCCGCGGTGGACTGGGCCGTGGCGCAGGGCCTGGTCCACATCTGGCTCGTCGGATGGTCCTTCGGCACGGAACTGTGCCTCAAATACGGTGCCGTGGACCCCGTCGCCGAGCTGATCGAGGGTGCGATCCTCCTGTCACCACCCCTGCATCGTGCGGGCGATGACGACCTCGATGCCTGGGGTGCCAGCGGCCTGCCGTTGAAGGTGCTGGTGCCCGAGCACGACGACTACCTCAGGCCGGAGGCCGCAGCAGCGCGGTTCTCGCGCGTGCCGCAGGCCGACGTGACCGGTGTCGACGGAGCGAAGCACCTGTGGGTCGGGGAGAAGTACGCGGCCCGGGCGCTGAACGAGATCGTGGGCGTGGTCAGGCCCGACGTCGCGCTGCCGCTCCCGTCGCTCTGGTCCGGGCCGGCCGCCGTCGCGCCGTCTCCCACGACATCGGACTGACGCACACCTCGCGGGGGCCCACGCTCGGCCCCGACGTCCGGCAGACAGGTGCCTACTGACTGTCCTGGCGCGCGATGAAGACTTCCTTGAGCAGCAGCATCACTGCAGCAGCCGCCGGGATGGCGATGAGGGCACCGAGGACACCGAGGAGACTGCCACCGGCGATGACCGCAATCACGGCCACGGCGCCCGGGACGGCCACCGCGCGCTGCATGATGCGGGGCGAGATGAAGTACGCCTCGAACTGCAGGTAGGCGACGTAGGGGATCGCGAACAGGAGTGCGGTGTTCCATCCGACGGTGAGCGAGATCAGGGTCACGACGACCGCTGCGATGGTGCCGCCCACCAGCGGGATGAATGCCAGGAGCGCGACGACGAACGCCAGGAGGACGGAGAACGGGACGTTGGCGATCGACATGACGATGAAGGCGAACGAACCGTTCAGCAGGGCCACACAGGCCTGGCCGATCACGTACATCCCGACGCTCCGGGTGATCTCCTCGGACAGGACCTCGACGCGTGCCCGGCGTGAGCGCGGCGCCAGCCGGTAGGCCCATTTCTTCATCGAGGGCAGGGAGGCGAGGAAGTACAGCGCGAGGACCAGGATGACCAGGGCTCCGAAGAGTCCGTTGACGATCACCGTGCCGACGCCGAGCACGCCGCCGAAGATGCCGCCGACGGCCTCGCTGTTGGCGAAGAACCCGTCGATCTCGGAGGTGACGCGCTCACGGACCTGGAACTGGTCGTCCAGCGTGGTGAAGAACTCGGAGTTCAGGAAGTCGTCCGCGTAGCCCGGCGCGCGATCGATGATCTGGGAACTCTGGTTGACGATGGTCGGGATGAGCAGTGCGAAGAAGCCGACGACGATCCCGACGAGTACCAGCAGCGACAGCGCGATCCCGGCCGGTCGCGGCACCCGCTTCTCCTCCAGCCAGCGCACGATCGGGTCCAGGCCGAGTGCGATGAAGAGCGCCGCGCCGATCCAGACGAGGAGCTGGCCCACATTGGTGATGATGAAGAAGGCCAGGAGCGCGAGGCCCACGCCCACGCTCAGCATGAAGCCGAAGTGGATGGGGTGCGATCTCATGCTCTGCGGATAGTCGCCGCCGAACTTGAGCCGTTCGTCCGAGAGGGAGACATCGGGATCGACCGCCACCCGGTCGGGCTCCCGTTCCGGGGGGAACTCGAAGCGCGGCCGGGGCTGCGCGGCGGGAAGGGCCCTGCGTGCGATCGAGAACAGGGACCTGAGGGAGGACCGTTCCCCGGTCACGATCACCGTCCGTGGCTCGGCCGTCGGCTGCCGGTCGTTGCTCCCTGCCGGCTCGGGCCGCGGAAGCGGCTGGTCGAGCGGGACATCCTGGTGGTCTGTCAACGAAGGGCTCTGCTTTCAAAGGTGCGGTGCCTCTACCGCGGGGAATCCGACTAGCGAAACCCTAACAGTGAGGGGATGCGGGACCGTGCTGTTGACGGCTGTGCTTCGTGTCCGGTCGGAGAACGGCCGGCCTGTTGGCCCGAGTACGGACCTCGAGGCCGGTTCTCGCCTGCTACCCGCCCTGAGCGTGGAACTTCGTTACCATTGGGTGACTATTCCTGAGTCGGTCCCGGTCCCAGCATGCTGCGGCCGGGCCATCAGAGCGGAAGGGGCCACGCGGTCCGCCGTAACGGACAACGATAGGCATCCAGTGCGCGGAAAGACAGCAGTACCGATCATCGTCGTGGGTCTCCTGCTGATGCTGCTAGGCATCGGGCAGCGGACCATCTGGGCCCCGGCCGAGACGGTGACCGCGAGCCTCGCACAGGACGTCCGATCCGCGCCGGTTACCGTGATCGAGCCCGGAGCCCGCGGGAACGGGCCCGGATCGGTCGAGGTCACCGTCGAAGCGGACGGCCCCTTCACCCTCGCCGTGGGCCGGACCTCCGACGTCGAAGCCTGGGTCGGAGATGCCGCCCACCTCAGCGTGACCGGAGTCGGTGAAGAGTCCCTGTCCTCCGAGTACGCGGAGGGGGACGAGGCCGTGCCCGATCCCAGCGGGAGTGATCTCTGGATCAGCGAGGAGCCGGGCGAGGGCTCCCTGACCTATCGGTGGAGCGAGCCCGTCGAGGGTGACTGGTCGATTCTTCTGGCCGCCGACGGCGAAGCGCCGGCGCCCGCGCAGGTATCCGTCACGCGGCCCAACGACCAGTCCACGCCGTTCGCCCTGCCGCTGATCATCGGAGGGGCGCTCGTCGTCGTCCTCGGGATCGCACTGCTCTTCATCGCGCCGCGCAATCGCGGCGGGCGCCGCGGGGAGGCTGTCGAAGGCACCCGCGCCTACGCCCGTCGGCATGCCGCCGGCTCCTCGCGCGGTGCTGCCTCGGTTGCGGCCCCCGGGTCCATCCTGGTCGTCACCGGGCTGGTCGGGGCGGGTTCGCTGCTCGGCGTCGCACCGGGCATGGCGACGACGTCGCCGACACCGTCGTCGACATCCAGCGCATCGCCGACCGGACCATCGACATCCAGCGCATCGCCGACCGGACCATCGACATCCAGCGCATCGCCGACCGGACCATCGACTTCCAGCGCATCGCCGACCGGACCATCGACAGCGCCAGCGGCAACTGCCTCGCCCACGGCCGTCGCCACGGGAGCGCCGTCCGCCGGCAGCGGGGCCAGCGGCCCGCCTGTCGTGCTCGACAGCCAGCTACAGCGCATCCTCGGCGCCGTGGCCTCCACCGTGGCGGAGGCCGATGCGGCGTCTGACGCCGAGCAGCTGGAGCCGCGTGTCGATGCTGCCGCCCTGGACCTCAGAACCGCAGCCTATGCCGTGCGTGCCAAGGACAAGCAGGCCCCGGCCCCCGCTCCGGTCGCAGCAGACCCGGTGCTCCTGGACATGGTGCCGACGGACACCGAGTGGCCGCGGACGATCGTGGCCCTGACGCAGGGTGAGGACAACCCGGTGCCGCAGGCGCTGCTGCTCGTGCAGGAGTCGCCACGGGACAACTACCGGCTCACCTCCGCCGTCCAGATGCTGCCGGGGAGCACTTTCCCGTCACCTGCCGCTCCCGGCGCCTCCGGGCCCGTACCTCTCGACGAGGCAGCCTCCCTGGCCACGGCACCGCAGGACGCCGTCGCCTCCATCGCCGACTTCCTCACCAAGCCGGACGGCTCGAACGCCCAGACGTTCGAGGAGAACTCCTTCGCAGAGGCGATCACCGACTTCCAGTCGGGCGTCGTCGCCGATCCCGGTAACCGGGCCGCCACCATCTCCTTCACGCACAAGGCGCAGGACGACCAGACCCATGCCCTGCTGACCGGCGACGGTGGAGCGATGGTGTTCGGCTACCTGACGCACACCTATTCCAGCGTCCCGAAGGCTCCCCGCGACACCATCGACCTGGCTGGAACCGTCTACCAGTCGCTGACAGGTGAGGACACCAGCGAGGACGGCATCGACGTCAACTACGGTGAGGCAGTGATGATGTACGTGCCTCCGGCCGGAAGCAGTGACAGGATCCGCGTCATCGGGGCAGCGCAGCAGTTGTTGTCCGCCACCCTTCGCTGAGCCGCAGGCACCCAGTACTCCGGTTCGATCAGCAGTAGCCACAGAAAGGCAGAGCATTGTCCATACCAGCACAGCGGGGCGGAATGCCGCCGTCGAGCATGAATCTGCGGGGAGCGGTGGACCTGTCCGCACTCAAGGCTCGCGCCGATGCCGCCTCGCGGCCGCCCGCCGCCCGCCAGCCCGCGGCACAGTCGAGCCCGTACATCGTCGAGGTGACCGAACAGACATTCCCGCAACTGGTCCAGCTCTCGTCCCAGGTGCCCGTCGTCGTGAATCTCCGCGCCCCGTGGAGCGACCAGTCGAACCAGGTGACGGCGGTGCTGGAAGCCGTCGTCGTCGAGTCCGACGGGCGCATGCTCCTGGCGAACGTCGATCTGCAGGCCCAGCCGCAGATCGCGCAGGCGTTCCAGGCGCAGGGTGCTCCGACGGTCGTGGCCGTGGTCAAGGGCCAGCCGGTGCCCCTGTTCGAGGGGGTGCTCCCGGAACCCCAGATCCGCGCGTACCTCGACGAGCTGATGAAGGTCGCCGAGTCGAACGGTGTCACGGGCACGCTCAACGACGGCGCGCAGCCGGCCCAGGGCGAGCCGGAGGAGCCGCCGCTGCCCCCGCTCCACCAGGAGGCCTTCGATGCGATCGAGCGCGGGGACTATGACGCTGCCGCCGCGGCCTACCGGAGGGCGCTCGCCGAGCAACCCGCCGACGCCGATGCGAAGGCCGGGCTGGCGCAGGTCGGACTGATGCAGCGCGTGCAGGACGCCGACGCCGTCGAGGTCCGCCAGCGAGGTGCCGACGAGCCCGACGGCGTCGAGGCGCAACTGGCAGTCGCCGACCTCGACCTGATGGGCGGGCACGTCGAGGACGCGTTC
The DNA here is from genome assembly GCA_030147325.1 of Arthrobacter sp. GTDB lineage: Bacteria > Actinomycetota > Actinomycetes > Actinomycetales > Micrococcaceae > Arthrobacter_D. The sequence goes on from JASLAA010000101.1 coordinate 9,055, forward strand.
AAGCGCATCATCGGATTCATCGGCAGGAGCGCCGGTGAGGACAAGGAGACCGCGCGCAAGCGCCTGCTGGAACTGTTCGACGTGGTCGGCGTCGCCGATCCGCGCGTGAGCACCGCCCGCAGCGCGCTGGCCCGGGCGTTGTTCTGACACCTGCCGATAGCAGTCCCACGCCGACGACGATCCCGAGGAACGCATGACTTCTGCACCTGCGGAGACCGGCACGCCCGGTCTCTTCGATCCCATCACGCTGCGCTCGCTCGAGATGTCGCATCGCGGCTGGGTGGCCGCGATGTGCCAGTATTCCTGCGATCCCGCCATCGCTGCCGGCGTGCCGACGGACTGGCACCTCGTGCACCTCGGCCAGTTCGCGACCGGGGGAGCGGCGCTGATCATTACGGAGGCAGCCGCCGTCAGTGCGGAAGGCATGATCAGCCCTCGTGACGCGGGCATCTACACCAGGGAACAGGCCGACGCCTGGCGCCGCGTCAACGACTTCATCCACGAACACAGCGCCGTCGGCACCAGGACGGCGGTGCAACTGGCCCATGCCGGTCGCAAGGCATCCACGTACTGGCCCTTCAGCGGCCTGCACGGTTCCGTGCCGGAGTCCGAGGGGGGCTGGCAGACCCTCGGCCCCACGGCCGAGGCCTTCGGTCGATACGCCGCCCCGCGTGCCATGACGGAGGACGACATCGCCACGGTGATCCACGACTTCGGGGCCGCGGCCGCTCTGGCCGTCGACGCCGGGTTCGACACGATGGAGATCCATGCCGCCCACGGCTACCTCCTGCACCAGTTCCTGTCACCGCTGGTCAACACCAGGACCGACGGCTGGGGAGGATCGGAGGAAGCCCGGTTCCGGCTGACCCTCGACGTGATCCGCGAAGTACGCCGGGTCATCCCGGAGGACATGCCGCTCCTGCTGCGTATCTCGGCGTCGGACTGGACACCAGGCGGGCTGGACGGCGCTGCGTCGGCACGGCTCGCCGGGCGTGCGGCCGAGGCGGGTGTCGACCTGGTGGACGTCTCCTCGGGGGGAGCGGTGCCGGCGGCGTCCATACCAGTGGGACCCGGCTACCAGGTGTCCCTC
>JASLAA010000121.1 GCA_030147325.1 Arthrobacter sp.
CCACGGGCGATGATGGAGTGGACCTGCTTCTCGACGTCCTCGAACTCGTCGTTCAGCTGACCGTAGCCGTCGAGCACCAGGACGATGTCGGCACTCGTCAGTTCGGGGATGTGGCCTTGTGCACACATGCGCCGCAGCGTCGGCAGGGAGTCGACCTGGTAGCGCTCGAACAGCCGTTCGCGTTCCGTCAGCATGGCCAGGAGTTCGTCCACGGTGCGGCGAATGACCTCCCGATTGCTGCGCACCGCCACACCGCCGACATGGGGCAGCCCCTCGAGCGCCATCAGCCCGCTGCCGAGAAGATCGATACCGTAGATGCCCACTTCGGCGGGGCTGTGGGTCAGGGCCAGACTCGATACGATCGTCCGCAGTGCGGTGCTCTTGCCGGTCTGCGGGCCTCCGACGATGGCCAGGTTGCCACCGTTGGCCGCGAGGTCCAGCTCCCACACGCCCTGCCACTGGTGTGCGGGGTCATCGAGCAGTCCCACTCCGATGCGCAGGGGCGCCGACTGGGTCATCGCGTTACCGAGGCGCAACCCCTGACTCGTGCTCTGGATGCCGCCCGCCGCCGCGTCGAGGGATATACCGACCGGCAGGGGCGGAAGCCAGATGGGGTCGACGGCGCGTGGGAACGTGGAGAGCGTGTCCATAAGCGTGGAGAGGACAGTGGGCCCCGTGGTGCGCTTCGAGCCGGTGGTGGACTGCGGCACAGGGTTCTCCCCTCCGGTGGGCGACGTCGCGAGAAGCGTGGCCGCGTAGGGCGGTACCTCGAGTACCTCGTCCTGCTCGCCGCCGTCGTCCTCCTGCTCCTGTTCCTCGAGCAACGCTTCGAGCGGTCCCGAGACGTAGCCGGCCTTGAACCGGGTGTAAGTGGTGGTATCCACTTTGAGGTATCCGAATCCGGGTACGGGAGGGAGGTGGAAGGCGTCCGGCGTCTCGAGGACGGTCCTACTCTCCGCCTCTGACAGGGTGCGGAGACCGATCCGGTAGGAAAGGTAGGTGTCGAGCCCGCGAAGCTTGCCGGCCTCGATCCGCTGGCTCGAGAGCAGGAGATGGACGCCGATGGACCTGCCGATGCGTCCGATGGACAGGAACAGATCGATGAAGTCCGGGCGGGCGGTCAGCAGTTCGCCGAATTCGTCGATGATCACCACCAGATGCGGCAGAGGAGCCAGTTCCTCGCCGTGCACTTTCCGCTCCTGCCGGTGCAACTGGTAGTCGGTGATGTTCGCCAGGTTGCCTGCGGACTTCAGCACTTCCTGGCGCCGCTGGATTTCCCCGGCCAGACTGGCGTACACCCGCTCGATCAGGCTGAGGTCGTCCGAAAGGTTCGTGATGACACCGGTCACCTGGGGGGCACGCTCGAACGGCGCAAAGGTGGCGCCGCCCTTATAGTCGACGAGCACCATTGCGAGGGTCTCCGGCGGGTGGGTCGCAAGCAGGCCGACGACGAGGCTTCGAAGCATCTCGCTCTTTCCCGAGCCTGTGGCACCGATGCAGAGCCCGTGCGGGCCCTGGCCGAACTGGGCCGCTTCCTTCAGGTCGAGGAGGGTGGGCCGGCCGCGATCGTCCGCACCGAGCGGCACGCGCAGGAAGTCGACCTCGCTGCGCGGCTGCCACAACCGGCGGATGTCCGCAGGGCTCAGCTCCGGGGTCAGGCCGAGCATGTCCAGAAACCCGACGGAACTCTCGGCCGAATCGTGTTCCAGGGAGTCGGGTGAGAGGCGGAGCGGGGCGAGGTCGCGTGCCAGGGCCTCAGCCAATGGCACGGGGAGGTCATCGAGCGTGCCGTGCTCCACGAGGGGGTCAACGCTGTCCACCCGGTAGTTCTCCACGGTAAAACCCGTGGCCGTCTCGGTGATGCGGAGGGCTACCTCTCCCGGCTCCTGCAGGCGGTCGGCGACGAGGTGAATGGTGGTGACGCCGAGCTGGCCAGGAACTGCGTGGGTGTCGGGCAGATGCAGTTCGACCGGCAGGTGCCCGAAGGCGTCCGCGACCACGACCAGCCGCGGAAGGGCGGTTCCGACTCCTCCCCTGAGGAAGTTCTTTCGGGACTCGGCGGCCAGGCTCGAGCGCTCGAGGAGATCCTCGCGCAGGAGGTCGGAGAGGACATCCATGGAGGGGGCGAGCCGCCTCACCGGGCCGGTGCGGTGCGTCTTCTGCTGGTCCGCGAGGTGGGGGAGCCAGGTAGCCCACTCCCAGTCGGGACGGACCTCCTCGTCGCAGGCGATGGCCAGGAGGAGATCCTCGGGCGAGTGGAAGGATGCAGCCTCGGCGATCAGGAGCCGGGACACGTGGAGCACGAAGTCCCGCGAGCCGACAACGCTTACATTGCCTGCGCAATCAAGCGGCAGCGTGATCGGAAGATCGGGACTGAATTCGTAGCGTTGCTTGAGCAACTCGAGTTCCGTCGTCATGAAGGTGTCGCTCTGCTGCAGCGCTGACCCCGGGTTTGCCACCTGGATCTCCCGGTTGCGGCGGGGCCCCGTTCCCAGGCGGACGCGAAGGAAGTCCTCGTTCGAGCGCCGTCGCTCCCACAACCGCTGCGGATTCCGGATGATGTCGAACAGGGCGTCGGGCGGCGGGCTGCTCACGCGGGCCACGCGTTCGGCAAGCTGTTCCTCCGACCGCAGCTGTGTCCTCGCGCGCTCCAGGTACTCGAGGTAGTTCTCGCGCAACTCGCGACGCTGCCTGCCCTGCTTGCCCCGCTGGCTCACCATCATGACCACCGACGCGAGGACGGTGACGATCATCATGAGAGCTCCCACCGCGGCCAGCGAGGAGCCACGGAACAACATCATGACTGTCATCGACAGGCCGGCGCCGAGCAACGGCACGAGGGACATCATGTTCATCCCGCCCCCTCCGGGCTCCACCGGTGGAGGTGCGTCCAGGCCGAAGGGCGGGAGCTCCCGGGC
>JASLAA010000123.1 GCA_030147325.1 Arthrobacter sp.
GCCGTCAGTGAGACGAACAGGCCGTTCTGCGTGATGCTGTCCAGGAAGGCCGGCCCGCGGCGGCTCGCCGATCCGTCGGAGGACACGCGGACGACGACGGCGATGAGGATGGGGATCAGCGCCAGCGCTCCGATCATCGCCCAGGTGCGGAGCCGCCGGAACAGGACGCTGATCTCGGAGAGGACGAGCGTGAGGCCGAGGCCCCCTCCGGCGCGGGGCGGGCGGGCTACTGCGGATTCAGCCGGCAACGTCGAACCCCTCTCCGGTCAGTGCGACGAAACGGTCCTCGAGGGACGCTCCGCTGGCCACGAATCCGCGGACGCGCACATCGGCGCGGACCAGTGCGGCGTTGACGGTCTCGGGCTGCAGCCCGGGTACCGAGAGCTCGGCGGTGACGACGTCGTCGCGCTCGTGCAGTTCGGGTGAGAGGCCGAGGCCCGTGAGCACGCGGCGGGCATCGGCGGGATCGGGGGTGGTGACGCGGACGCGGGAGGTTCCTTCGGAGCGGAGCTCGTCGAGGGTGCCCTGCGCCACGAGGCGGCCGGCGCTCATGACCGCGATCATCGTGCACATCTGCTCCACCTCGGCGAGCAGGTGGCTGGAGACGAAGACCGTGGTGCCGTCGTCGGACAGGGACTTGATGAGGTTGCGGACCTCCCGTGTTCCCTGCGGGTCGAGGCCGTTGGTGGGCTCGTCGAGGATCAGCAGGTCGCGCGGGGCGAGCAGGGCGTTGGCGATGCCGAGGCGCTGCTTCATGCCCAGCGAGTAAGCGTGTGCGCGCTTCTTCGCGGCGTGGCCGAGGCCCACGCGCTCGAGGGCGGCGTCGACCCGGGTGTTCCGGGTGGCCGGGTCCGTGTGGCGGTCGGCGGCGTCGAACCGCTGGAGGTTCGCCCGTCCGGAGAGGAACGGGTAGATGGCTGGCCCTTCCACGAGGGCGCCCACCCGCGGCAGCACCGTGCGTGCGTCCTTCGGCATCCCGCCGTCGAGCAGTCGGATCTGGCCGCTGGAGGCCGAGGCGAGGCCGAGGAGCATGCGGATGGTGGTGGTCTTCCCCGATCCGTTGGGACCGAGGAAACCGAACACGGTTCCGCGGGGGACGGCGAGGTCCACGCCGTCGACGGCCCTCTGCCGGCCGAAGACCTTGGTCAGCCCGCGCGTCTCGATCGCGAACCCGTCTCCAGCCGGACGAGGACCCGCACGCTCGGTGCGGGTCCTCGGGGGTACTTCGTTGATCACTGCTGCGACGCGGTGACGAGCTGGTCGACGCCGACGGCACCGGCGAGGATGCGGCCGTCGTCGGTGATCAGGACCGAGACGAGGGACGTCTGGAGTGCGCGGCCGCCGTCGACCTCGGTGAGTGCCTGCTCCAGGAGTGCTTCGGCGCCTGCAACCTGCTCGGGGTCCATGCCGGGCTTGATGTCCATGATCTCGCCCATGCCGGCCTCGCCCGGACCGGCATCGAGTCCGAGGTGCGCGGCGCTGCCTGCAGGCAGCTCGACGATGCTGCTCCAGCCCTCGCCGATCACGGTGGGCTGCTGCTCGGGAGCGACGGGTTGGTCCATGGCGTCGACGTCGTTCCTGGCGTCGACGCGGGCCTTCACCTCGTCGGCGGAGGGAACCTCCGTGACCGTGGCCCCTGCGGGCGGGGTGAACTCGAAGATGTCGGCGTCGGGGGTGCTGAAGTCCACGGAACTGAAGCCGGCCGCGAAGGCCGCCTCCTCCTGGCCCTTGGCTTCGACCGTCACGTTCAGCGGGACGCCTGTCTCGGAATCGACGCTCACCGCGATGGAACCGATCAGGGTAGCGGCGTCCTCCGGCGTGAGCACGAGCTCGTAGGCGCTGCGGCCCGCGACCCGGCTGGTGCCGTCCACAGTCACCTCGGTGCTGGGATCGATCGCTGCGAGGAACACCTCGGCGAGCTCCGCAGGCGTGCGGGGCACGTCCTGCAGCTCGGGGTACTCGGCGGTCTTCTCCTGCAGCTTCGCCTCGAGCTCCGCCTTCGCCGCCTCCCTGTCGGGCAGGGTGGCGTGGGTGGCCTCGTTGGACTGGGAGTCGTAGTACCAGGCGTCGCTGCCGTTCACGACGACGTCGCGTTGGGCCAGCTGGTCGAGCACCTGGACGCGCGCCTTGTCCGTCCCGTCGACGTAGACCTGGGCGGTGTGCTCGCCGGTCAGGAGTTCGAGGGCGGTGGAGGTGGGATCGGAGCTGGACGTGCCGCCGGGGGGAGTGGCGATGCCCGCCATGTCGGGGAGGCCGAGATCGGAGGACTGCTCCACGGTTCCGGAGTAGGCGTCATCAGAGCTCGTGGCGACGAATTCGAGGAGTTCCTGTGCGGTCTTCGCGGGGAGCTGCGGTTGGGCCTCGGCGACGGCTGAACCGCTGACGGCGGCCGTGACGATGACGACCGGGACGATGCCGGCGGGAAGCCAGCGCCAGTTCTTGTTCATGATTGAGCCTTCCGAACGAATCTGTGCCCCATCTGGCGCCAACGCTACACCTGCAAGCTGGGAGTCGTGAGGGCACGGGTCCTGGGTGAACGAGCGGGAGGGCCGAGGCGTGCCGTGGCACGGAAGGTGCGATGAACGACGTCGTGGTGCAGTGATGGCCGGGTGCGCAGAAGGGGC
>JASLAA010000177.1 GCA_030147325.1 Arthrobacter sp.
CGACCGCCGAAGAGGAGGCCCTCGGGGTCGTTCACCACGAGGTCGCCGCTGCGGTAGGCGCGCTCCCAGCCGAGGGTGGGCATCGGTGCGTACTTCTCGGCGTCCTTCGCCGGGTCCAGGTAGCGGGCCAGGCCCACTCCCCCGATGATCAGTTCGCCTGTGCCGCCCTCCGCCACGGGCGTGCCGGACTCGTCGACGACGGCCAGGTCCCACCCGTCGAGCGGCAGGCCGATGCGCACGGGTCCCTCGCTGCCGAGGCGTGCGGCGCAGGCGACGACCGTCGCCTCGGTGGGACCGTAGGTGTTCCACACCTCACGGTCGTGAACCGCCAGGCGCTGGGCGAGTTCGGGTGGGCAGGCCTCGCCGCCGAAGATGAGGAGGCGGACGTTCTCGAGGGCATCGGCGGGCCATAGCGCGGCGAGCGTGGGCACCGTGGACACGACCGTGATCCCGCGGGCGATGAGCCACGGACCGAGATCGACGCCGGTGCGCACGAGCGCGCGGGGCGCCGGCACGAGACATGCGCCGTGCCGCCAGGCGAGCCACATCTCCTCACAGGATGCATCGAACGCCACGGACAGGCCCGCGAGCACGCGGTCGGCGGGTCCGATCGGATCACGCTGCAGGAACAGGCGCGCCTCGGCGTCGACGAAGGCCGCGGCGGAGCGGTGCGTGACAGCCACACCCTTCGGCGTCCCCGTGGATCCGGAGGTGAAGATGACCCAGGCGTCGTCGTCGGGCGTCGGGTCGCCCGTGCCTCCCCGGCGTCCGCCCGTTCCGGTGGTCAGTGACAGCCCCTGCCCGACGACGGCGGCAGCATGGGATTCGGTGAAGACCACGCGGGCGCGCTCGTCGGGATCGTCGGCGTCGACAGGCACGTAGGCGGCCCCCGCGGTGAGCACACCGAGGATGGCGATGTAGAGCTCGTTGGTGCCCGAGGGGATGCGCACCCCCACGGTGTCACCGCGGCCCACGCCGGCATCGTGCAGGCGTGCCGCGAACTGTTCTGCGGCGGCGACGAGCTCGGCGTAGCTCAGGTCCGAGGTGCCGTCGTCGAGCGCCGAGGCGCTGGGGTGTTCGGCGGCCGTGGCACGGAGGATGTCGAGCAGCGTGCGGGGCGTGGGTGCGAGCGCGGACGCGGCGAACCGCGCGGAGGAGGGCTCGGCCTCGGTCGCGGGCAGGGATGTGGTCACGGTGGGGATTCTTCCGGTGGAATGTGAACGGCAGGTGACCTGCGCCGGCCGTCCGTGCACGGGCTCCGGCGAAGTCTACCGGGGGTACGGCCGCAGCCTCGGGTTCCGCGTTCGTCCTAGACTGGCTGGGTGAGCACTCCCATCCCCACCCCGTACGAGGACCTGCTGCGCGACGTGATGGCGAACGGCGCGGCGAAGAGCGACAGGACGGGCACCGGCACCCGGAGCGTCTTCGGCCGGCAGCTCCGCTTCGACCTCAGCGAGTCCTTCCCGCTGATCACCACCAAGCGCGTGCACTTCAAGTCCGTGGCGCTCGAGCTGCTCTGGTTCCTCCGCGGCGATTCGAACGTCCGCTGGCTGCAGGAGCGCGGCGTCTCCATCTGGAACGAGTGGGCCGACGACGACGGCGAGCTCGGTCCGGTCTACGGCGTCCAGTGGCGCTCGTGGCCCACGCCCGACGGCGGGCACATCGACCAGATCGCCCAGGTGGTCGAAGCCCTGAAGACCAATCCGGACTCGCGTCGGCACCTCGTCTCGGCGTGGAACGTCTCGGAGATCTCCAGCATGGCGCTGCCGCCCTGCCACGTGTTCTTCCAGTTCTACGTGACGCCCGGCGTGGACGGCGGTCCGGGCAGGCTCTCCTGCCAGCTGTACCAGCGGTCGGCGGACACGTTCCTCGGCGTCCCCTTCAACATAGCGTCCTACGCGCTGCTCACCCTCATGGTCGCGCAGCAGACCGGGCTCGAGCCCGGCGAGTTCATCTGGACCGGTGGTGACGTCCACGTCTACGACAACCATGTGGAGCAGGTCGTCGAGCAGCTGTCCCGGGAACCGTACCCGTACCCGCGGATCGAGCTGAAGCGGAAGCCCGCCACCATCTTCGATTATGCGCTGGAGGACTTCGAGGTGGTCGACTACCAGCACCACCCCACGATCAAGGCACCGGTGGCGGTATGAGCGGGACCCGCTCGCCCAGCACGCTCAGCGCGGCCGACGCCGTCGCGTCGCGTCCCGTAATCGGCCTGATCTGGGCGCAGACCGAGAACGGCGTGATCGGCCGGGACGGGGGCATCCCCTGGCATGTCCCCGAGGACATGGCGCACTTCAAGGCCACCACGACGGGACATCCCGTCATCATGGGTCGCCGGACCTGGGAGTCCTTCCCTCCGGCGTTCCGGCCGTTGCCGGACCGCACGAACATCGTCATCTCCCGCTCCGGAGTCGACCTGCCGGGTGCCGTCGTCGTCGATTCGCTCGATGCCGCGTTGCACGCTGCGCAGGCCAGCCCCGGATCGGAGGAGATCTGGGTGATCGGCGGAGGCCGTGTCTACGCCGATGCCATGGAGCGGGCGAACGCGGCACTGATCACCGTCGTCGAATCCACGGTCGACGGCGACACCGTTGCTCCGGCGCTCGGAACCGACTGGGCGCTCGCGGCACTGTCGCCCGAAGCGGGGTGGCTCGAATCCTCGAAGGGGCCCCGGTACCGCATCAGCCTGTGGACCAGGATCCCCCGCGAGGACGCGGGGCGCTCGGGCGCGGTCTGAGCGCAGGGTCAGGACGGGCAGGTCGCCGTCCGTCTCGATCGCATCGCCGCCCCCGTTGCGGCTGTGATAGCCGGTCGAGAAGTGGCTGACCGTGTGCACGTCGGCCCTCGGCCGCAGATTCGCGACCACCCAGTCCCGTTCGTCGTCTGTCCATGCAGTAATGCGGTCGGTTGCATAGTGGGACTTGCCCAGCCGGGAGAGGTTCCGGTCACAAAGCGGTCGCTCCACGGACGCACCGCCTAAACTGGAATGCATGACTTCAGCACCCGAGAGCCCTGCCCTGCCGTCCGTCGGATTCGTGGGCTGGCGCGGCATGGTCGGCTCGGTCCTCATGCAGCGGCTCCAGGACGAGGGCGACTTCGCCCGCGTGAATCCCGTGTTCTTCTCGACGTCGGCCGCAGGCGGTGCGGCCCCGTCGTTCGCCGAGGGTGCCGGTACGCTGCAGGACGCGTACGACGTCGAGACCCTCGCCAAGCTGCCGATCATCGTGACCGCGCAGGGCGGCGACTACACCTCCGAGGTCTACCCGAAGCTGCGCGACGCCGGGTGGTCCGGCCTGTGGCTCGACGCTGCATCGACCCTGCGGATGGAGCAGGACAGCGTCATCGTGCTGGATCCGGTCAACCGGTCAGCCATTGATGCCGGCCTCGCGAACGGCGTCCGGGACTTCATCGGCGGCAATTGCACGGTCTCCTGCATGCTCATGGGTCTGGGCGGGCTCTTCCGCAACGGCCTGGTCGAATGGGGAACCTCCATGACCTACCAGGCGGCATCGGGCGGCGGAGCGCGTCACATGCGCGAACTCCTGAACCAGTTCGGTGCGCTCCACGGGACCGTCGCCATGAACCTCGACGATCCGGCGTCGGCGATCCTCGACATCGACCGGGCCATCCTCGCCAAGCAGCGTCACCCGAGCCTCGAGGCCTCCCAGTTCGGTGTCCCCCTGGCCGGTTCCGTGATCCCCTGGATCGACAGCGACCTCGGCAACGGCCAGTCGAAGGAGGAGTGGAAGGCCGGAGCGGAGACCAACAAGATCCTGGGGACGGACACCCGTATCCCCTTCGACGGTCTCTGCGTCCGTGTGGGGGCCATGAGGTCGCACTCGCAGGCACTGACCCTGAAGCTGACGCAGGACCTTCCGGTCGATGAGATCGAGTCGATCATCGCGGCGGACAACGAATGGGTGCGCGTCATCCCGAACACGAAGGCGGAGACGCTCGCGGGACTCACCCCCGTCGCCGCTACCGGTTCCCTCGACATCCCCGTGGGGCGCATCCGCAAACTCGAGATGGGTCCCGAGTACATCAGCGCCTTCACCGTCGGTGACCAGCTGCTGTGGGGCGCGGCCGAGCCTCTCCGCCGGATGCTCATGATCGCCACCGGCAACCTCTAGGAACATTCCTGCAGGGTGCACGGCTCATTGCAATGAGGTGTGCTGACCTCAGCACTGCGCTGCTCTTCCGTCGTGGCGGGCGACGGCGATACTGGGATCATGCGCATGGACGAGATCCTCGATGAGATCAGGGCGTTCGACGGAGTGCTGGAAGTGGCACCCCGGGAGGGCGATGAAGCCCCGCAGATCGCCTGGGGCGACCACTTCTTCTACTACTCTCCGGACGGAACCGTTCCGCAGCACACCCAGCCCTACGCGACGATCGTCACGAAGGACTATCCCGACGACACCCTGTCGAACCTCGATGCGGAGGGCAGATGGCGACTGAACATCCACGTGGGGTCGGCAAGGGCTCGGCAGCTCGCCAGGGACAGCGCCAGCGGTGTCGACTCCAACAGTGTCGACTCCAGCGGTGCCGACTCCAGCGGTGTCGACTTCAGTGAGGTGGACACGATCCTCCCGCACCCGGTCTACGGACGCCTCGGCTGGATTGCGATCGTGAACCCCGGTCAGCGGGTGGGGGCAACAGCCCTGGAACTCCTGCGCGACGCCCACGAGGACGAGCGACGCCGGGTCCATCGCCGCGCTTAGGTAGGCGGGGTAACGCCCGTCGGCGTCACCTCGACACACTTCCTGCCGGTCAGCAGGTCGGCCGGACGTTCCAGTACCTGTTGCGTCGGGCTGTGGTGCCGTGTCGGGCGAGGTGTGGCGGTGGGGTGAACCAGGGCAGGCCGTTGCGGGATGCGACCGTCCAGTGGCCCTGGTGGATGGTGTGGTGGTGATGGGCGCAGAGCAGTACTCCGTTGTCGATGCTGGTGTTGCCGCCGTGGGCCCACGGTGTGATGTGGTGGGCTTCGCACCAGCTGGCAGGGACGGTGCAGTCGGGGAACGCGCAGCCGATATCCCGTGCGACGAGGGCGCGGCGCAAATGGGGTGGGAATAGGCGGCTGGCACGGCCGAGGTCGAGGACCCGTCCGTCACCGCCGAGCACGAGCGGGATGATGTCGGCGTCGCAGGCGAGGCGTCGGATGCTTCGGGCGCTCATCTGCTCGGCGAAGACAGCACGTCCCGGTCTCGGCCCGGACCCGGGCCAAGCCTTACCGCCTGTAAAAGCGCCAGAATTGCCACCGGTCTTGCCTGCGGTGCCGGCTCCGCCGGTGCCGGCAGTGCTCCCGGTGTTGGCAGTGCTGGCAGAGCTGGCAGAGTTGGCGGTGTTGGCAGTGCTGGCGGTGTTGGCAGTGCTCCCGGTGGCGCCGGTGGTGAAGTCAGCGAGAAGGTCCCGGTAGTCGATGGTGACCATGACCTGGGGCCGATGACCTCCGGTCGCGGGCAGTTGCGTTCCTGACAGAGCGATCCGGCAAGCACCGACCAGTCCGTCGAGCATGCGCTGCGCTCTGGTTCCTGCCTCCGGTCCGCTGTCCACCGACGATGCTCCACCCGCTCCACCCGCTCCATCAACACCCGTACCCGCCGCAAGATCCTGTGCGGACGTGGTGTCCCCCACGCAGTGGACAGCATCGTCAGGCTGTGTATCGCTCCCAGGCCGGTCATCGCCGGAGATTCGGGGATTGGTGGCGGTGTTCATGACCGTGGCGAGGTGCTCGAACTGCTCGTCCGTGGCGCCGATCTCCAGCATGTGCAGCCCGTGACGTCTGCCGCGGAGGAAGACGCCCTGCCGGGCACGCAGGATCTTCTCGGTCGGTTCCTGTCCGTCCTGGTCGAGCACCGCCTCCCAGTAGCGGGCGACGGACCGCAGGACGTCTTCGTCGGACTCGATCGCCTGCAGGGTGAGCTGACGTTCCATCTGGTCGAGCTGCTCGTCGACGGCGACACAGCGGACCCTGCCCACTGCAGCACAGATGATCGTCGCCGCCCGTCCACTGACCTCGCCCGAAGCGACGGCGACGCTCAGAGTCTGCAGCGGCGGATCCAAATGGGCCCCGGAAACGGAGGTGCCGGGCAGG
>JASLAA010000189.1 GCA_030147325.1 Arthrobacter sp.
GGCCTCCCCCGGCGCAAGGGCGACCCCGAGTCCGAAGGTGAGCAGGCTGGCAGCCGCGAAGGCTCCGATGACGATGTTCACGAGGCGGAAGGCACCCGCGGAGAACACGGTGCCGCTCCGCGCCATGGTCAGCAGCCCCCAAACACAGACCATGGCGACTTGGAGGGCGAGGATGCCGAGCACCGTGAGGACGACGAGCGGCGTGCGGATGAGCGCGACGTTGGGATCGGCTCCGGCGAGATCGACGCCGAGCAGCGGGACCAGGACGGTCTGGATGAAGGCGGCGCCGACGAACATCATGCCGAGCACGATGCGTAGCGCGAGGACGGTGATTCTTCCCACGAGGACTCCTTTGTGCTGTTTCTCGGCACAAAGCTATCGTTAGTCGACAGGAATAGCCACCATCGTCCTGGTCAGACGGAGTAGTCGACCCCGGGGCTGGTCGCCTCGATGTACTCCTTGAACGCCGACTGCGGCACCCGGTAGGACCTCCCGAACCGGATGCTGTGGATGGTCCCCGCCTGCACCAACCGATAGACGGTCATCTTCGACACCCGCATCATCGCGGCCACCTCCGCCACCGTGTACAACTGCCCTGTACTCACGCTTGTCGACATCCCAGCACCGCTCCCATCGCCTCACCACACTCGTGGAGCCTCTAACTCTGATCGCGGTGGAGACGGGCGCGCAAGGAATTGGACTACTCGTTAAGGGATTCCTGCATCACGATTCGGTCTGTGTTAGCCCTGCGGTCGAATGCCCGCCGGCCGGCATCGACGGGACCACCCCTGGCCCCGTCGATGTCCGCCACGGCAGGACTCAGCCGGCAAGCTGCGCACTGGCCTCGGGATCCGATTCGCGGAGGAAGACGGCGATGCGCTCGGCCTCCTCGATCTCACCGATGGAGGCGGCAGCCCGGCCGAGCGCGTACAGTGCTCGCAGGAAACCGCGGTTCGGCTCGTGCGAGTACGGGATGGGCCCCGTTCCGCGCCAGCCGTTGCGGCGCAACGCGTCGAGGCCGCGGTGGTACCCCGTGCGGGCATAGGCGTAGGACTCGATCGTGCGACCCTCGGCGTACGCCTCGTCCGCCAGGATCGCCCACACGAGTGACGACGTCGGGTTCTTGGCCGCGAGATCCACGGCCTCGTCACCCGCGGCGAGGCGCTCGACGACGTCGGTCTCCTCCGGCAGGAGCGTGGGCTCGGGGCCCATCAGGTTCCGGCGGAACTCATCGGACATCAGAGCTTCTTCCCGGCGGAACCGAGCGATGCGGCCGCTTCGACGATCCGGGCCGCGAGACCGGCCTCGGCCGAAGCGCCCCACACGCGGGGATCGTAGGTCTTCTTGTTGCCGACCTCGCCGTCCACCTTGAGGACGCCGTCGTAGTTGCGCAGCATGTGGTCCGCGACCGGCCGCGTGAACGCGTACTGGGTGTCGGTGTCGATGTTCATCTTGATGACGCCGTAGGAGACGGCGTCGGCGATCTCCTGGTCGGAGGAGCCGGAACCACCGTGGAACACGAGGTCGAACGGCTTGTCCCTGCCGATCTTCTGCCCCACCTGGTCCTGGATCTCCTTGAGGATCTCCGGGCGCAGCTTGACGCCGCCCGGCTTGTAGACACCGTGGACGTTGCCGAAGGTCAGGGCCGTGATGTAGCGGCCGTGCTCACCGGAACCGAGGGCATCGACGGTGGCCAGGGCGTCGTCGACCGTGGTGTAGAGCTTGTCGTTGATGGCGTTCTCGACACCGTCCTCCTCGCCTCCCACGGTGCCGATCTCGACCTCGAGGATGATCTTCGCGGCGGCGGCGCGGGGCAGGATCTCACGGGCTATTCGCAGGTTCTCCTCGAGCGTCTCGGCCGAGCCGTCCCACATGTGCGAGTTGAAGATGGGGTCGCGGCCGTTCTTCACCGCATCCTCCGAGGCTGCGAGCAGGGGCAGGACGAAGTCGTCGAGCTTGTCCTTCGGGCAGTGGTCCGTGTGCAGCGCGATGTTGACGTCGTACTTCTTCGCCACCTCCTTCGCGAATGCCGCGAAGCCCAGCGACCCGGCGACCATGTCCTTGACGCTCGCGCCGGACCAGTAGGCAGCGCCACCGGTGGAGACCTGCACGATGCCGTCCGAACCCGCCTCGGCGAAGCCGCGCATCGCAGCGTTGAGGGTCTGCGAGGAGGTCACGTTCACGGCCGGGAAGGCGAATCCGCCCGCTTTGGCGCGGTCGATCATCTCGGCGTAGACATCAGGGGTGGCAATAGGCATTCTGGGGACTCCTTAGGAATGGGTGCTGGCTTCATCCTAGCGAGCGGACCTGCCGGGCGCAGTGGTTGTCGACGTCGGATGACAGCCCAGGGACGCTCAGACGAGCTGTCCGAACACGTGACGCCGCACCCAGCCGTGCATGGCGATCGCTGCTGCCGCCGACGCATTGATGGAGCGCGTGGAGCCGAACTGGGCGATCGACAGGGTGGCCTCGGCGGCCTCGTGCACCTCGGGAGTGAGGCCGGGCCCCTCCTGGCCGAACACGAGCACGCACTTCTCCGGGAGGTCGTACGTCTCCAGCGGCACCGAGTCCGGGAAGTTGTCGATCCCGATCACCGCCAGTCCCTCCGTAGCCGCCCAGGCGGTGAAGTCCGCGACGGTCGGGTGGTGGCGGATGTGCTGGTAGCGGTCGGTCACCATCGCGCCCCGCCGGTTCCAGCGGCGTCGGCCGATGATGTGGACCTCCTTCGCGAGGAACGCATTCGCCGTCCTCACGACCGAGCCGATGTTGAGGTCGTGCTGCCAGTTCTCGATGGCCACGTGGAAGCCGTGGCGCCGCTCGTCGAGGTCGGCCACGATCGCTTCGTGAGCCCAGTACCGGTACCCGTCGACGACGTTGCGGGTGTCGCCTCCGGCCAGCAGGTCGCGGTCCCAGTGATCACCCTCGGGTGCCTCGCCCTCCCAGGGGCCCACGCCGACCGAGGGGCTGTCGGGAGCGGGGCTGTCGGGGACGGCCGACTGCGGGTTCGGGGCCAAGGATTCTTCCACCGTCCCAGCGTAGACGGCGGCGAAGGTGGGAGACTGGACCAGGCAGGCCACCCACGCGAAAGGACTTCCATGCGCGAGAACGAACACATCGAGTGCTGGCTCACCGACATGGACGGCGTCCTGGTGCACGAGAACCAGGCGATCCCCGGAGCGGCCGAGTTGATCGAGCGGTGGGTGGCGACATCCAGGCGTTTCCTCGTCCTGACCAACAATTCGATCTACACGCCCCGCGACCTCGCGGCCCGGCTGAAGGCCTCCGGACTCGAGATCCCCGAGGAGAACCTGTGGACGTCAGCCCTGGCGACGGCCCAGTTCCTCCGGGACCAGCTGCCGGGCGGGCGTGCCTACGTGATCGGCGAGGCCGGGCTGACGACGGCGCTGCACAACGCTGGTTTCGTCCTCACGGACACCAACCCGGACTACGTGGTGCTCGGGGAGACCCGCACGTACTCCTTCGAGGCCATCACGAAGGCCGTCCGCCTGATCCTCGACGGTGCCCGGTTCATCGCGACGAATCCGGATGTGACCGGACCCTCGAAGGAGGGTCCGCTGCCTGCCACCGGCGCGATCGCCGCCATGATCACCGCCGCGACGAGCCGGGTCCCCTACATCGTGGGCAAGCCGAATCCCATGATGTTCCGCTCGGCCATGAACCAGATCGACGCCCACTCCGAGACGACCGCGATGATCGGTGACCGGATGGACACCGACATCATCGCGGGCATGGAAGCCGGCCTGCACACCGTCCTGGTGCTCAGCGGCATCACGCAACCGGAGGACATCGACGCCTACCCCTTCCGGCCCGCGCAGATCTGCGACTCGGTGGCAGACCTGATCGACCAGGTCTGAACTCCTCCTAGAAGGAGCGTTTCCGACCGCCGCCGCGGGGTAGGGGCGCGTACTCGCGCTGCACGGCGGAGACTATCCCCTGGTAGATGCCCGGGTTCCACTGGGGGCTGGCATGCGCGGGAAGCGCACCCTCCGTCACGTAGTCGACGGACACCACGTTGTCGGGCAGCTCGCGCGCCCACGCCGCGCGGGCCGTCGGATAGTTGACGACGCCGTCGTTCGGGTTGCCCGCGAACACCACCCTCGTCCCTCCCAGGGACAGCCGGAATCGGGAGACGTCGAAATGGTAGATGTACGAGGACTCCGACTGGATCAGTTCGCTGCTGGGCGCCAGGGGTGAGAGCTGCTCGAGCGTCTGGTCCACGATCTGGCTCCAGGTGCGCTCGTTCTTGTGGACGATCCGCTCCCCGAGCTCGTACGTGCCGCGCATGCTGATGGGCACCCGCACCCCGGCCTCGTAGAGCAGCACCACGCCGTCGAACATGCGCTGGTCCTTCACGTCGAAGCGGCTGGACGGTGAGGAATCGAGGAGGACCAGCTCGACGGGGATACCGCGGTCCTGCAGGCGGGCCGCCACTTCCACGGCGACCATCCCCCCGAAGCTGTGCCCGTAGAAGTACAACTTCTCGAGCCGGAAGTTCTCCACATAACGGTTCATCGTGGCCACCACGTTGTTGATGTCGAGGCCCCGGTTGGAGTAGCCCATGACCGCCAGCTGCGCCCGCCGGGACAGCACGGGGCGCAGCGAGTTGAGGATCCAGAGCCCCTCCTCCCAGCTCGTCTTGTAGCCGGGGAAGAGCACCCAGCGGTCGTTGGGGAACCTGATCCGGGCGTCGTCGTCGTCGAGCGGGAGGATGCGGGTGGTGTCACGCTGGGACTGGATGTAGCGGGTGAAGCCCAGATCTGCGGTGACGAGCGCCGCCGCTCCCGAACCGATCAGGAAAGAGCGGCGGGACGACTCGCGGAAGGCCCTGGCCTGCTGCAGGGCCCGGGCGTCGTCGTTCTCCACGAACGGATCCGTTCCGTGACCTCCGTCGGCGCTGTTCCTCAGGCGAGGCCCAGCTCGTCCTTGCCGAAGGCGAAGAGGTAGGGCACTCCGGCCTCCGACTCGATCCGCTCCTTGGAGCCCGTGGTCCGGTCGACGATCACGGCGACGGCCCGGACGTCACCGCCCGCGCGGCGCACGCCCTCGACGGCGGTCAGGGCCGAGCCGCCCGTGGTGGACGTGTCCTCCAGCACGACGACGGGCCGCCCGGAGACCTCCGGGCCCTCCACCTGGCGGCCCATGCCGTGCGTCTTCTGGGTCTTCCGGACGACGAACGCATCGATGGGCCTGCCTGCCTGCGCCGCTGCGTGCATCACCGCGGTGCCTACCGGATCCGCGCCCATCGTGAGCCCACCCGCCGCCTCGAAGGCGATCCCGGCGTCATCGAGCAGTTGCAGCATGACGCGTCCCACCAGCACGGAGGCCTCGTGGTGCAGCGTGATCCGGCGGAGGTCGATGTAGTAGTCGGCCTCGACGCCGCTGGAGAGTGTGACGCGCTCGTGCACCACGGCCAGTTCCTTGATGAGCTCGAGGAGCCGGGAACGATCGGGGGTCTGCGCGGGGATCTCGGCGGTCATGCGGCCAGTCTATCGAGCGGGGCGGGAGCACCGGTCACTCTCCGGCTAGGACACCGTCGCTTCGGACAGCCCGAGGACCATGGCATCGATGCGCTGCGGCGACATCGCATGATGAATGGCGAGCATGCTCGCACCGAGCACTCCGGCGTCGAGCCCGGAGCTGGACCTGACGATCTGCAGATGCTGGGTGGCGAGCGGGATGGTGCGCGAATACACCACCTCGCGGATGCCGGCGATGAAGTGTTCGCCCGTGAGCGCCATGGAACCGCCGATGACGATCACGGAGGGGTTGACGAGGCTGACGCAGGCGGACAGGACCTCGCCCACGTCGCGGCCGGCCTGGCGCACCGCGTGCAGCGCGTCCTTGTTGCCTTCACCCACCAGACGGACCACGTCCTCACTGCCGGTCGCGTCGAGGCCGAGGGAACGCAGCTTCCCCGCGACCGCCGGCCCCGAGGCGATGGCCTCCAGGCAGTCGTGGCTCCCGCAATGGCAGGGCACACCGGCCCCGTCGTGGACGCGGATGTGCCCGATGTCCCCGGCCGCCCCATCGGCACCCCGCTGCAGCATCCCGTTGAGCACGATGCCCGAGCCGATCCCGGTTGCGACCTTCACGAAGATGAGGTTGTCGACCGTCGGCCAGGCGGCATTGCGCTCTCCGAGGGCCATGATGTTCACGTCGTTGTCCACGAGCACGGGTACGTGGAAATGATCCTGCAGGAAGCCGGGGACGTCGTACCCGTTCCACCCCGGCATGATCGGCGGGTTGATCGGCCGGCCGGTCCGGTGCTCCACGGGGCCCGGCACCCCGACACCGATCGCCAGCAGGTCCGCCGCCGTCCGTCCGGACCGGCTGAGCAGCTCCGCGCCGAGCTCGACCACTGCGTTCAGGACTACCTCCGGGCCCTGGGTGATCTCGATGGGCTGCGTCATCTGCTGGAGTCCGTGCCCGGTGAGATCGGTGACCGCGAGCCGCAGGTGGGACGCTCCGATATCCACCCCGAGCACCACCTTGCTGCCGGCCTTCAGCGCGATCCTCGACGAGGGCCGCCCTCCGGTCGATGCGGGGCTGTCCATGAGCCCCACGAGCCCCAGTTCCATGAGGGCCTCGATGCGCAGCGTCACGGTGGACCGGGCGAGGCCCATCCGCTCCGCGAGCTCGGTCCGGGTTCGGGGCCGTCCATCGCGCAGGATCTGGAACAGTTCACTGGCTCCGGACGTCCCCAGTCCGCTGAAGCTACTTATGTCGCTCATCGATCAAGTACAGCACAGCGATCGACGGAAGTAGCCGCCGGTTCGTTCCCGGGCGTCGTCGTCATCTCCCTCAGACCTTCAGCGGCTTCCGTGCACCACGTCGTCCGCCACGCCGGGCGAAGCGCTGCTGCAGCAGGACCGCGATCACGATGATGAGGCCCCTGGCGAGCGCCTGGATGGAGGTGTCGAGGTTGTTCTGCGTGAACACGTTGATGAGGGTGCTGAAGATCAGCACCCCGAGGACGGTACCCACGATCGTGCCGCGCCCGCCGACGAGCAGGGTACCTCCGACGACGACGGCGGCGATCACCTCGAGCTCGAAGAGCAACCCGTGGGTCGAGGTTCCTGCGGTGGTCCTTCCCAACATCATCACGGCAGCGATACCGGCCGTGAGCCCCGCGAGCACGTACAGATAGACGAGGTGGCGCTTGACCTTGATGCCGGCCAGTCGCGACGCTTCGGGGTTCCCGCCGATGGCGATGGTCCGCCGTCCGAAGGTCGTCCGGTTCAGGAGGAACCACCCTGCCGCAGCGACGACGACGAAGATCCAGATGAGGATGGAGATGCCGAGTACTTCGCCACGCATGACCTGGAGGAAGTCGCGGTTGCTCACGATCTGGGTGCTGCGTCCGGAGATGAGCTCGGCGAGCCCTCGTGCGCCGACCAGCATGGCCAGCGTGGCGATGAACGAGACGACGTTGCCGTAGGCGATGATCAGGCCGTTGATCAGGCCGGCAGCGGCGCCGACGGCCAGCGCCACGAGGACCATGAGGAGCCACGACGACTGGGTGGCCGCCAGTTGGACGCCGGCCATGCTCGCCACCACGGTCGCCAGGCCGAGGACCGAACCGACGGAGAGGTCGATTCCTCCTGCGGTGATCACGAAGGTGACGCCGATGCTCAGGACACCGATGATCGAGGCGTACCGGAGGATCGTGAGCATGTTCTCCAGGTTCAGGAACCTGTCCCCACTGGTGGCGGCCCCCACCACGATGAGCAGTGCAAGAGCAATCACGAGCCCCAGGCTCCGACCGGCAGAGCCCCCCAGGAAGTTCCGCAGCGGGCTGTCCTTCGGGGTGCTGCGATCGGTCGGTGTGCTGGTGGGTGGTTCAGCCACCGTGGTCTTCTGCTCGCTCACGCGGCACTTCCCTTCATGATGAGTTCGAGCACTGCGTGCTCGTCCATTTCACTTGCCTTGCTTCGGGCAAGGACCTTGCCGTCGTCGATGACGAGCACGGTGTCGGCGAGGCCCAGCACTTCCTCGATCTCGCTCGATACGACGATGATCGCCGTGCCCGCTGCTGCGAGCCTGCGGATGAGCGCGTAGATCTCGGAGCGGGCTCCGACGTCCACGCCTCGCGTCGGTTCGTCGAGCAGCAGGACGGGGGTGCCGTGCACCAGCCAGCGGGCGAGGAGGATCTTCTGTTGATTGCCACCGGACAGCGTCCTCGCGGGCCGGTCCGGATCGGCCGGGCGCAGCTCCAGGGCGGAGATCTGCTCCCGTGCGGCGTTCCGCTCGGCGCGTTCGTCCAGGTAACCCCCATGGGCGAAGCGCTCGAAGGTGGAGAGGGTGACGTTCTTGAACAGCGGCTCGTCCAGGATGAGTCCCTGGCTCTTGCGCTCCTCGGGCGAGAGGCCAATTCCGGCGTTCACCGCCGCGGTGACCGACCCGGCCCGGAGCACCTTACCGTTGACGGAGACCCTGCCCGACGAGGCCTTGCGCGCACCGTAGACGGTCTCGAGGATCTCGGAGCGTTTCGATCCCACCAGTCCGGCGAATCCGAGGATCTCACCGGCGCGGACGGTGAAGCTCACGCTGTCGAAGTGCCCGGAGAGTCGGACGTCGTCCACCTCCAGCACCACCGGCGCGTCAGCGGCGACGGGCTGCCGATCGGGGAAGACGTTCGCGACATCCCTGCCGGTCATCAGGCGGATGAGATCCGACCGGGGGGTCTCGGCGACGCCGAGGCCGTTCGCCGTGCTGCGGCCGTCCTTGAGGACGGAGATCCGGTCGCCGATCTGGCGGATCTCCTCCAGACGGTGGGAGATGTAGACGACGGCGATCCCCTGGGTGGTGAGTTCCCTGACCACGCGGAACAGGTTGGCGACCTCCCCGGAGTCCAGGATGGCGCTCGGCTCGTCCATGATGATCATCTTCGTGTCCCGTGACAGTGCGCGGGCCATACTCACGATCTGTTTGTTCGCCGCGGACAGCGCGCCGACCTCGGTGGACGGCGAGAGGGCGCGATGGCCGAGCCTGTCGAGCAGGGAGCGGGCGAGCGCGTGGGTTCTCTTGACCTTGAGCACCCCGCCGCGGGCCTGCTCGTGTCCGAGGAAGATGTTCTCCGCGACGGACAGGCCATCGACCACATCGAGCTCCTGGTACATGGTGGCGATGCCGAGGTCCAGGGCAGCGGTGGGGCTGGGGAGGGAGATCTCCTGCCCGTCCCACAGGATCCTGCCCGTGTCGGGCTGATGCACCCCGGAGAGGATCTTGATGAGGGTGGACTTGCCCGCGCCGTTCTGTCCCATGACGCAGTGGACCTCGCCGGGAAGGACCTGCAGGTCCACCCCTTTCAGCGCCTGCACGCCGGCGAAGTGCTTCGTGATTCCTCGGACTTCCAGCAACGGCTGCACATGATCTCCATCGAACATGTGACGAAGGTAACACATTATGTCGGGTATCGATGTTATGCCGCCGATCCTCCGCGACCTTCTGTTACTGTGATGCCAGTCACGCAACGTAGCGGGCATGAGAAGAGCAAGCTGCATCAGGCGGAGACGCACAACTCAATGAGGAGACAACGATGCTTGCAGTTCGCACAGGCCGGAGAATGCTCGTCACCACCGGCGCTTTTCTTGCTGTCGGAGCCCTGATCACCGGGTGCACAGCGGAAGCGGAGAACACCAACACCCAGCCGACCAACGCCTCTGTCGAGGGCAATCAGGCCGAAGGAGACACCGTCGTCATCGGCTTCTCGGGCCCGGCGGCGGACCACGGCTGGCTGGGCGCCATCAACTCGGCTGCGACCACGGAGGCGGAGAAGTACGGCGACGTCGACCTCCGCGTCGCGGAAGGCACCAATGATGCGAACCTGCAGATCAGCCAGGTCGAGCAGTTCATCAATGACGGCGTCGATGCCATCGTCCTTCTGCCCACGGACGGCGCCGCCCTGACCCCGGTGGCGATCCAGGCCATGGAAGCAGGCATACCGGTCATCAATGTGGACCGGGAGTTCTCGAGTCCCGCGGCCGCGCGCGCCACCATCCTCGGTGACAACTACGGAATGGGTGTCAGCGCCGGCACCTACGTCTGTGAACAGCTGGAGGGGAACGACGACGCGGTCGTGGCGGAGATCGCCGGCATCGACTCCCTGCCCCTGACGCAGGATCGCAGCCAGGGCTTCGCCGACGCACTCGAAACCTGCGGGCTCGACGTGGACAACCGGGTGGCAGCGGACTTCACCGTCCAGGGCGGTGAGGCGGCGGCGTCCCAGCTCCTGTCCGCGGCACCCCAGATCGACGCTCTCTGGAACCACGACGACGACCAGGGCATCGGCGTCCTGGCCGCGATCGACAATGCAGGACGGGATGAGTTCGTCATGGTCGGTGGCGCCGGCTCGGCGAATGCGATGCGGGAGATCCAGAGCGGCGAGAGCGTCCTTCAGGCGACCGTGATCTACCCGTCCACCCAGGCCGCGGACGGGATCCGGCTCGCCCGTCTGATCGCTCAGGACAAGGCGATGAGTGATCTCGTGGAGGTGGAGGTGCCCAAGCGGATCGTACTCAACGCACCGGTCGTGACAGGCGATAACGTCGACCAGTACCTGCCGACCGCCTTCGAGTCGTAGTGGAGCACCGGGGTGCCCGTCCCGGGCACCCCGGACTCCGGTCGACGAGAACGCGCCACTTCCGAACAAGAGGAACTATGCACAACGACGTATCGCCGCTGAGGATCGCCCTGATCGGTCACGGTTTCATGGGGGCCGCCCATTCCCAGGGATGGCGGGTGGCACCGCGGTTCTACGACCTTCCTGCGAGTCCGGAGATGACACTGCTCGTCGGCCGCGACCAGGCCGGAGTCGAGGCCTCGGCCGCGAAATGGGGGTGGAAGGAGATTTCGACCGACTGGCGGGCGGCCATCGATCGTGACGACATCGACATCGTCGACATCGTCACGCCCGGCGGGTCCCATGCGGAGATCGCCATCGCCGCCCTGGAGGCGGGCAAGCACGTCCTGTGCGAGAAGCCGCTGGCCAACACCCTTGCGGAGGCCGAGGCGATGGCAGAGGCAGCAGCCCGTGCGGGCACGCACGTCTACGCCATGGTGGGCTTCACCTACCGCCGGGTACCTGCTGCCGCCTTCGCACGGGACCTCGTGGCATCCGGCGCCATCGGCGAGGTCCGGCAGGTACGGGCCACCTACCTCCAGGACTGGCTCGTCGACCCCGATGCCCCGATGACCTGGCGGCTCCGGAAGGATCTGGCGGGCTCCGGCGCGCTCGGCGACCTGGGCGCGCACGCCGTCGACCTCGCACAGTTCATCACCGGACAGAGAGTGACCGGGGTGAGCGGCATGCTCGAGACCTTCGTCGAGGAGCGTCCCCTCCTGGCGGAGGCTTCGGGACCGGCAGGCACCGCAGGCTCCGAGCGTGGCCGCGTCACGGTGGACGATCTCGCACTGTTCACCGGTCGGTTCGACGGCGGAGCGGTCGGGTCGTTCGAGGCCACCCGCATGTCGACCGGGCGCAAGAATGCCCTCCGGCTGGAAGTCGCCGGCTCCCTCGGTGCCGTGTCCTTCGACCTGGAGAAGATGAACTCCCTCGGTTTCTACGACGCGACCGCACCCGGCACGCGCCAGGGCTTCACCGACATCATGGTCACCGAGCCCGGCCATCCCTATCTGTCCGCCTGGTGGCCTGCCGGCCACTCGCTCGGCTACGAGCACGGCTTCGTGCACCAGGCGAAGGACTTCGTGGAAGCGATCCTGGAGGAACGCCAGCCCGAGCCATCCTTTGCCGACGGACTGCAGGTCCAGCGGGTACTCGACGGAGTCGAGCGCAGTGCGGGCTCGGACAGCATCTGGACCAGGACGACCTAGCGCCCCACCACGGC
>JASLAA010000194.1 GCA_030147325.1 Arthrobacter sp.
CCCCCTGTCCTGGTGCAGGTCGCCGAACACGACCCGCTCCGGGACGACGGGCTGCGGTACGCCGAGGCCCTCGAGAAAGCTGGAACCGCAGTGCGCACGACGACCTACTTCGGGATGCCCCACGGTTTTATGGCCTTCCCCAGAATCAGCAGGGCGGTGCCGCAGGCCCTCGGCGAGCTGTGCCAGGAGCTGCGCCGGGCGCTGGGGGTCGATCGCTCGTCGGGGCCCGCTGCAGGATGCTGATCGTCCTGCGGCGCGGGGATCAGGTCCAGTAGAGCAGGCGGGCCGCCGGCAGCCGCCGCTCCAGCTCTTCGGTGAACCACTCCCGCATCTCGGTCATCGTCTGCTTCGGGTACACGTACTTGACGCCGCCGAACTTGGACCGCTTCTGGCTCCGCAGATCCTCGTCCATCTCGAGCTTCGTCTTCGGATACCAGCCGAGCAGCACCTCCTTGCTGGCAGGCGTGAAACGGTGCGTGATGATCTCGGCCGTCAGGTCGAGGTCATCGATGCCGGCGACTGCAGCGGCGACGTCATCGAGCAGTGCGCCGTACTGCTCGCGCCAGCCCGGCACGGGCATGATCGGGGCGATTGTCAGCCCCACCCGGTAGCCGGCCGACGCCACCGCGCGGAGGGCCGCGAGCCGCGCCGGCATGCGGGCGGTCCCACCCTCGAAGCGGTTCGCCACCTCCGCGGCGTTCACGGAGAAGCGGATGCGGGTCCGGCGGCCGTGGTCGAGGGTCACGAGTTCATTGACGTCGTCGAACTTGGTGGTGAACCGCACCTGCACGTCGTCGCCGAACTCACCCGCGCCGACGCGCGAGATCGCGGCAGCGAGGGAACCTGTCACGCTCTCGATGCCGAGGGGATCGGTGTAGCAGGACATCTCGAAGGTGGTGCCCTCGTCCCCGCGGTCGATGGTCCCACTGGTGACCGACCCCTTGCCGGCGTGCGTGCGGATGCCGTCCAGCACGTCGTCGATGTTCGCGTACACGCGGGTGACCGGGGGGCCCTGCAGCGACCCGGCGAGGTAGCAGTACTGGCAGTGGGCGGGGCAGCCCTTGGCGAGATCGATCCGCCAGTCCGCACTCGGCGGGATGGGCTGCGGCTTCAGGGCACTGGGAGGAGCGACGACGACGGCCAGGGTGTTCTTCGCGGACGCGTAGGTCTCGCGCTCGGTGGCACCGCGGAGCCCGGTCAGGGCATTGCCGGAGAGGAACCGGATGTCGTCGACGCCGGCGAGTTCGCAGCGCCGGACGATCTCGGCCGTGTGCGGAAGATCGGCTGCGGCCCGCGTGATCATCACGTGCTTGGGCACCCACAGACGGGTAGGGGAGAGAGTGGTCAGGTCCGATTCCTGGGCTGTCATCATCACTCTGTACAACAACCTCGAGGGGTCGGATGTTCCGCTGATTCGGGGGGCCGGAGCCGGTCAGGTGCGATGCAGCCAGGCACCGTCTCCGAGGACATCGACGACATTCCACTCGTGGTCGAAGAGGACGAGGTCGGAGGCGAAACCCGGGCGAACCAGGCCGAGGGTCCGAGAGAGACCGAGGATGCGCGCGGGTGTGAGTGTCAGGGCCTCGATGACCTGCACCGCGGTCAGGCCGGCGCCCAGCGCATGCCGCACGGCCACGTCCAACGTGAGCGTGGACCCCGCGAGGGAGCCGGTGGTCCTCACCCTGGCGACGCGGTCCTCGACGTCGACAGCCAGTCCTCCCAGCAGGTACTGCCCATCCGGAGCCGCGGCGGCGGCCATGGCGTCGGTGATCAGGGCGACCCGGTGTGGAGCCAGGGTGAAGAGCATCGCTGCGACAGCGGGGTGGACGTGGTGTCCATCGAGAATCACCTCGAGGTAGGCGCCACTCGTCAGGGCGGCACCCACCGGGCCGGGATCGCGATGGTGCAGTCCCGGCATGCCGTTGAACGAGTGGGTCAGCAGGGTGGCCCCGGCGCCGAAGGCTGCCAGGGACCGGTCGTAACCGGCTTCTGTATGACCGAGCGCCACAATGACGCCAGCGGCGGTGAAGCGGCGTATGGCGTCCACTGCGCCGGCGCGGTTCGGGTCGAGGGTGATCTGCCGGAGGGTTCCACGGGCGGCCTGGAGCAGGAGGTCGATCCTCTCGGGGGAGGGGTCCGTCAGGTGGTCGGCATTGTGCGCCCCGCGCTTGCCGAGGGACAGGAACGGACCCTCGAGATGGCTTCCGAGCAGCAGGGGATTGGTCGCGGCAAGGTCGGCGATACCGGCCAGCGATCGACCCAACTCGTCCAAGGGGTTGGACACGAGGCTCGCCAGGGCGCGTGTGGTGCCATGGCCGTGATGGGAGGCCAGCGACCGGGCGATGGCCTCAGCGCCGTCCTCGTGGCTGTGGCCACCACCGCCGTGCAGGTGCAGGTCGATGAAACCTGGCGTGAGTCGATGTCCGGTTCCATCGATCGTTGTGTCCGCACCGTGGTTGCGCCAGCCGGCCCCCGTACCGGTCGCCAGGATGGTGCGCCCGGCGGTCACGACCCAGAAGTCGTCGGTCTCGCCGTCGGCGTCGACCTTGGTGGTGCCGTGGAAGGCGATGGTGTTCATGTCTGGCCGCCCTGCGCCCTGTTCCTCTCGGCGTCCAGGTAGTACTCGCGCAGCGAGAGTTTCTGGGCGGCGTCCTGATCCAGCAGGACGGTGGCCCTGCGGTGCAGCTGCAGCACCGACGCCGGGCACATGCTCGATACGGGTCCTTCCAGGGCGGAGTGAACGGCCGCTGCCTTCGCTGCTCCCTGAGCCACCAGAAGGACTTCGGTGGCGTCGAGGATGGTGCCGAGCCCCTGCGTGAGGCAGCGTCGGGGGACATCCTCCGGACTGGCGAAGAACCGCGCGTTGTCGTTGCGGGTGGCTGCCGTCAGGGTCTTCGGACGAGTGCGTGAGGAGAGGGATGAACTCGGCTCGTTGAAGCCGATGTGCCCGTTTCGGCCGATGCCGAGGATCTGCAGGTCCACGCCGCCCGCGGTCCTCATCATCTCCTCGTAGCGCTCGCACTCGGCGTCGAGATCACCTGCACAGCCGTCGGGAATATGGACCCTCGCCGGATCGAGGCGCAGCCTCTCGATCACCTCTTGCTGGATCACGGACCGGTAGCTTTGGGCGCTGTCGCCCGGTAGCCCTACGTACTCGTCGAGGGCGAACGCGTTGAGCTGCGTCAGGGCCGGAATCCAGCGGTCCGCCAGCGCACGATAGATCGTGAGGGGGGAGGATCCGGTGGCGATGCCGAGGGTGCGGATCATGCCGCTGCGGACTCCGCCCAGGATGTGCTCCGCGCCGAAGGTTCCGATGTCCTCGGCGCTGTCGAGAATGACGACACGCATGGTGGTTCCAATCTGTCAGGGGAGCTCAGAAGTCAGCCGTGCTGGGGCGCCACCATCACCTTGGTGCCCCCGGCTTCGAAGGCAGCTTTCTGTTCTTCCGTGATGCCACTGTCCGTGATCAGGTTGCTGAAGATGTAGCCGGTCATCGTGGCGAAGGTGCGGACTCCGATCTTCGAGGAATCCGCGACGATGAACGTCTCCGACGCACGTCGCGCCATCAGCGCATTGACCTCCGCTTCTCCTTCGTCACTGACGGTCGGGCCGACCTCGGGGTCCAGGCCGTTGACGCCGATGAAGGCGAAGTCGAGGGCCACACGCTGAAGGATGACGTCGGTGTAGGGGCCCACCAGTTCGTAGGACCGCGGGTTGACCACGCCGCCGGTGACCATGATCCGGATGTTGGGCCTCACCACGAGCTGGGCTGCGATGTTGATCGCGTTGGTCACCACGGTGAGCGTGGGCTTGCTGGAAGGTTCCATCAGGTCAGGCCGCATGCCGAGCGCTTGGGCGATGGCCGTGCTCGTGGTCCCTCCGCACAGGCCGACGACGGAGCCCTTGCGTACCAGCGCGCTCGCGGCCCGGGCGATGTCCTGCTTCTGGCGCGTGTGATCGTCGCGGTTGTAGCGCGTGGGTAGGTCATAGGCGACGGCCTCCATGGTCGCACCACCACGCGTGCGAGTGAGGAGCCGTTGGGTGGCAAGGCTGTCGAGGTCCCGCCGGGCGGTGGCGGGGGAGACTCCGAGTCGGGTGATGATGTCCTCGACGAGGACGCTTCCCTCGGCCGCGAGCAGGTCGAGTATGGCGTTGAGTCTCTCGGTCTTTTCCATCTGGTCAATCCTCGGAATCTGCTGATCGGGTCGGTGCGGAGAACAGGGTGAGCAGCCGCGCGGCTTCAGATGCCAGTGCATCACGTCCGGCCCTCACGTACTTCCGCGAGTCGACGAGATCGGGCTGGGCGGCCAGTACGTCCCGCACCGCGCGGGTGAAGAAGCCGTTCAGGTGCGTCGAGACGTTGATCTTGGTCATCCCTGCGCCTATGGCCTGAACGAGGACCTCGTCGGGAACTCCCGAGGAGCCATGGAGTACCAACGGTACGGGAACCGAAGTCCTCAGCAGGGATACCAGCTCCAGGTCCAGTATCGCCGCGCGCCGGGTCATGGCATGGGAGGACCCGACGGCGACAGCCAGGGCATCCACACCGGTGGCTTCCACGAAGGCTGCTGCCTCGCCAGGATCGGTCCTGACGCCGGGTACATGGGCGCCCTCCTTCCCGCCCACCTTGCCGAGCTCGGCTTCGACGAAGACGTCCTCCGCATGGGCGCGTTCGACGACGCGTCGGGTGGTTTCGACGTTGTCGTCGAAGGGAAGATGCGCGCCGTCGTACATGACGGACCCGAAACCGAGGCCGAGGGCACGGTAGACCAACTGCTCGTCCTCCGCGTGGTCGAGGTGCAGGGCGACGGGAACGCGCGCGGCTCGGGCCACCGCCACCACCCCTGCAGCGATCGGCTCGAGGGCGCCGTGGTAGGCGACGCAATTCTGAGAGATCTGGAGGATGACCGGAAGCCCTGCCGCCTCCGCCCCGGCGACGATCGCCTCGGCCGTCTCGAGGTGCAGCACGTTGAAGCTGCCGAGCCCACTGCCGGCGGTGACCGCGCCATCGATGAGCGTGCGAGTCGGGGTCAGTCCCATGATGAATCCTTCGCTCGGGGGGCAGGAGCAGCAGCTGCAGGGGGTGTGGGCGGACGCACGCCGCCTGCGCGGACGACGACGGCGTCGGTCATGAGCTTGTAGTCCGCGTGCAGCACACCCGCGGTCGGCATGAGGACAGCGGATGCGGACCAGCCCGTCGCGGCGCGCACCAGGTCCGGGA
Source organism: Arthrobacter sp. (assembly GCA_030147325.1). Classification (GTDB taxonomy): domain Bacteria; phylum Actinomycetota; class Actinomycetes; order Actinomycetales; family Micrococcaceae; genus Arthrobacter_D. The sequence goes on from JASLAA010000194.1 coordinate 5,222, forward strand.
CCGTCCTGATTCCTCGGGCCAGGAGGACGGCGATCGCGGCTACCGCAGCATCACCGGCGCCCGTCGCATTGCCGCTGAGCACCTTCGGGAAACGCGCGTGCCACGATGAGGTGCCTGCATCATCTGCGGTGAAGGCGTACATCCCCTCCTCGCCCCGGCTGACGAGGACAAGGCCCGCCCCCAGGGCCAGGAGTATCTCCGCCCCCCGTTCCATCGCGGATTCCCCTGTGGCTTCGAGCAGTTCGTGGTGGTTCGGCTTGAGCACCATTGCTCCCGCGCGCGCGGCGGCCAGCAGGGCCGGCCCGGAGGTGTCGATCACGGCAGGGATGTCCAGGCGCCGGGCGGCGTGCACCAGGTCTGCATAGAAGATCTCTGGAGCCTGCAGGGGAAGGCTGCCCGAGCCGACGAGGCAACCGGAACGCTGCAATGCCTCGAGTGCGCCGGCGGACAGCGCCGTCCACTCCTCAGCGGTCAGTTCCCTGCCCTCTTCATTCAGGAGCGTTGCGGTGCCCGCGGTGCGATCGTAGATCGTGATGCTTCGCCGGGTCGGCTGGGCGACCTCCACGAGGGAGTGGGAAAGGCCGCTGTCCTCGAGGTCGGTCCTGAGCTGAACGCCCGAGTCACCTCCGACGGGCAGGACCGCATGGACGCCGAACCCGCTCTGCCGGATCACGCGCGCCACGTTGAGTCCTTTGCCTCCCGCCTTCTCGATCGGAGCCGGGACGCGGTGGGAGAGGCCGGGATGGAGTTTCGACAGGGTATAGGTGGTATCCAGTGCCGGATTCGGCGTGACGGTCAGGACCGGGGCCGGCGGCGTCACGGGAGGGCCACCAGGTCCCGGGCATGCATGGCAGCGCCGATCAGGCCCGCGTCCTGCCCTAACTGGGAGATGGTGAGACGGGGCTTCCGCAGGAACGAAAGCTGCTCCTCGATCCGCCGGTCCAGTGGCTCCAGAAGTGCGGCCCCGGCCTGAGCCAACCCGCCGCCGAGAATGACGGTCTCGGTGCCGACCATGGCAACAAGCTGACAGATGCTGAAGGCAAGGGCCTCCACCGCATCCGACCAGATCTCGCTCGCGTCGTCGTCGCCGGCCTGGCTTGCTACGAGGACCTCGCGGGCCCCGGACACGGTTCGCCCCGTCCGTGCCGCGTACCGGCGGGTGATCCCGCCCGCCGAGGCGACGGTCTCCAGGCAACCCGACGCGCCGCAGGGGCAGGGGAGCCCCCCCGGCACCCGCGCATGGCCCAGTTCGCCCGCGTAGCCACCCGCACGTACCGGTCGGCCGTCGGAGAACACTGCCCCGGCAATGCCTGTCCCGATGATGAGCACAACGGCATCGTCGGCTCCGAGACCCGCTCCCGCCCGCATTTCCGCATCCCCTGCCGCACTCACGTCGTGGCCGAAAGACACGGGAAGTCCGGTCTCCTCGCGCACGCGGTCCCTGAACGGATAGTTCCGCCAGCCGAAGTTACTGGCGAAAAGCCCGACACCGGCGTCGTCGTCGACAAGGCCGGGAACCACAAGACCGAGCGCGGCCACCTTGATCTCCGGGTATCGAGCCGTGCACTCGCCGGCGAGCTGAACGACCTGTTCCACCACGGCATCACCCGGACGCCGACCGTCGAGGTGGGTAGCCACCCGGGTGATTCCCCGGAGGTTTCCGCGGTGGTCCACCAGCGCGAACTTCGTATCAGTACCACCGACATCGATGGCCAGGACTGCGGCGCCGGGGCCGGCGACTCCCACGGGCGTATCGGGGGACATGGTCAATTCTCGAGGACGACTGACCGTGACAGGTGGCGGGGGGCGTCGGGGTTCAGGTTCCGCGCACGGGCGCGGTCCAGCGTGATCCTGTGGACCCGGACGAGGTCGGCCAGCGGGTGGACGCCGGTGCTGATGTAGTGGGCGCCGGTCGCGGCCACCTCGTCACGCAGTCCGGACGGCGCTTCCCCGAAGACCCAGGTGACCCTTCCTGGCTGGGCGATGGCGATGGGCCCGTGGCGGTACTCCATCGCGGGGTACGACTCTGTCCATCCCTGGACGCCCTCACGCATCTTGAGTGCGGCCTCGTGAGCCAGTCCGATGGTCCACCCCGTCCCGAGAAAGCTGAACTGTTCAGCGGACAACAGCTCGTCAGGAGTCTCGGCCGTGACGGCCTCCCTCGCATCGGCGACGGCGGCAGCGAGGTCGATGCCCATCGACGCCAGGACGTATACCAGCGCTGATGTGGCGAAGCGGGTTTGGACCACGGACTTCTCGTCCGCGAACGGCAGTCCCACGACGCCGTCGGCGAGATCGACTGCGGGCGATTCGACGTCCCCCAGGATCACGACAGTGGGGGTCCTGCCCTTGAGTTCGGTGAGCAGGGAAAGTATCTCGCTCGTCGTACCGGAGCGGGTGATGGCGACGACGGCGTCGTAGGCGCGGGTCGTAACCACGGCGGCCTCCGACGCCGCATACGCATCGGTCTCGCCGTGACCGGCGCTCTCGCGGGCAGCAGCATAGGACTGAGCCATGAACCAGGACGTCCCACAGCCGACGACGGCGATCCGCTGGCCCCGCGCGGGGAGCAGGTGTTCCCGTCCGGCCTGAGCGACGGCGCGTTCCCAGCACTCCGGCTGGGAGGACAGTTCGGCCTCCATCTGGGCGCCATGAAGAGCGGCGGCAGATGCTGATACGGGAAGCTGCGACACGAGGTACTCCTTGGGAGAGCGAGCGGGAACGCTCAATGATCACTCATGATCGTCCAAGCTGTC
>JASLAA010000240.1 GCA_030147325.1 Arthrobacter sp.
CCATCATGTTCCTGCCCCTCGCCCACGTCTTCGCCCGGTTCATCTCCGTGCTGTGCGTGGCGTCCGGCTCCACGGTGGCGCACACCCCCGACGTGAAGAACCTGCTTCCCGATCTCCAGAGCTACAAGCCCACCTTCATCCTCGCCGTGCCCCGGGTCTTCGAGAAGGTGTACAACAACTCGATGCTCAAGGCCGAGGACGGCGGCAAGGGCAAGATCTTCCATGCCGGCGCGGATGTCGCCATCGCGTGGTCCAAGGCCGAGCAGGCGGGGAAGGTCCCGCTGGCCTTGAAGGTCAAGCACGCCGTCTTCGACCGCCTGCTGTACGGGAAGATCCGCACCGCGATGGGCGGTCGCGTGGAGCACGCCGTGTCCGGCGGTGCGCCGCTCGGTGACCGGCTCGGTCATTTCTTCCACGGCATCGGACTGATGGTGCTCGAGGGCTACGGCCTGACGGAGACCACGGCCCCCATCACCGTCAACACCCCCAGGCGCATCAAGATCGGAACCGTCGGCGCCCCCCTGCCGGGGAACTCGGTGAAGATCGCGGACGACGGCGAGATCCTCGCCAAGGGCGTCTGCGTCATGAAGGGCTACTTCAACCGCCCCGATCTCACCGCGGAGAACTTCGTGGACGGATGGTTCCGCACCGGCGACATCGGCGAGCTCGATGACGACGGCTTCCTGCGCATCACGGGCCGCAAGAAGGAGATCATCGTGACGGCCAGCGGCAAGAACGTGATCCCGGCGATGCTGGAGGACGCCATCCGGGCCAACGCCCTGGTGTCCCAGTGCGTCGTCGTCGGAGACCAGCGGCCCTTCATCTCCGCCCTGGTCACCCTCGACGAGGAAGCCCTCCCCGGCTGGCTCGAACGCCACCAGTTGCCGGCCGGCACGACCATGGCAGAGGCTGCCGAACACCCGAAGGTCCTCGAGGAGATCCAGGAACTGGTCGACACCGCCAACACCACGGTGTCCCGTGCAGAAGCGATCAAGATGTTCCGCATCGTGCCCACGGACTTCACGGAGACCACGGGCCACCTCACTCCGTCCCTGAAGATCAAGCGGGCACAGGTGCTGAAGGACTACTCGGAGGTCGTGGAAGCGATCTACTCCACCACCAAGGTCTAGCGAACAGGAACGACGACGGCTCCTGCCCCGAGCGGGCTAGGAGCCGTCGGGCTCGTCCGTCTTCAGGCTCAGCAGTGCGTTCTCGACGACCTCGGTGAGCGCCGGGTGGATCCAGTACTGGCCGCGTGCCATGGTGTGCGCGTCGAGGCCGAAGGACATGGCCTGGATGACCGGCTGGATGATCATCGACGCTTCATGGCCGAGGATGTGCGCGCCGAGGATGAGCCCCGTCGTCCGATCGGCGATGAGCTTCACGAATCCGGCCGTGTCCTCCATGGCCCAGCCGTAGGCCGTCGATCCGTAGTGCTGTACAGCCGTGACGATCGTCGTTCCCGTCGACTCGGCATGCACCAGGGCCTGCTCCTCCGTCATGCCCACGGACGCGGCCTGCGGGTGCGAGAAGACGGCGGCGGGGACGAACCGATGGTCGCTGGCGCGGAGGGTCTCCGGGTGCAGGAGATTGTGGGCGACGACCTTCGCCTCGTGATTGGCGACGTGCTTGAGCTGGTACTCGCTGCTCACATCACCCAGCGACCAGAGCCCCTCCACCGGTTGCCCGTTCCGGAGGACGCGCTGGTAGGCGTCCACAGCGAGCCGGCCGTCGTCGCGCAGGTCGAGACCGGCGTCGGCTGCCCCGAGACGGTCCGTGTTGGGCCTCCGCCCGACGGCCACCAGGACGATGTCGGCCTCGAGGAGCGCAGGACCGTCGGGGCCGCTCAGCCGCGCCGTGACGCTGCCGTCCCCGTTGGCGGAGATCTCCGTGACGTCGGTGTCCAGCCGGAGGTCCCACTGCCGGGCGGCCTGGTCGGTGAAGGCCTCGGACACCGTCTCATCGAGGTGGCGCAGCATGCCCCCTGATCGCACGGCGATCGTCACGGTGCTACCGAAGGAGCCGAACACGTGCGCGAACTCGGCGGCGATGTAACCTCCACCGATGATCAGGAGCCGCTTCGGCAGGTGATCGATGCGCATCAGGGTGTCCGAGCTGTGGACCTGGGGAAGGGTGATTCCGGGGATGTCGGGCAGGATCGCGCGGGAACCGGTGGCGATCACGACCTGATCGGCGGTGATCACGTCGCCGGCGGGCGTCTCGAAGGACTTCTCGCCCGTCAGCCGGACGTAGTCCTCGATCAGGGTCACGTTCTCCAGCTCATGCGCCCGGTAGACTCGCCCGCCGCTCGAGATCGCGTCGATGCGCGTGAAGATCCGATCACGGATGTCTTCCCAGCGGACGCCATCGAGAGTGAGGTCGATGCCGAGGCGGGAGGCCTCCGCGGGAGCCGAGGCCAGTTGAGCCGGATACACGTACATCTTGGTCGGGATGCAGCCCACGTTGAGGCACGTGCCGCCGAAGGTACCGCCCTCGACGAGGACCACCTTCCGGTCATCCCATTCTGGCGAGATGAGCGTGTTGCCGGAGCCGGAGCCGATGATGGCGAGGTCGAAGTGGGTCACACGACGCAGTCTAGCTGCGGTCAGGAGCCGAGCTGATCCACCACGAGCGCTGCGAGCTCCGTCACCGCGCGCCTGGTGGCGGGGTTGAGCTTGCCCAGTTCGATCCGCGATCCCTCCGCGAGGTGGCGGTCGTAGGGGATCCTGATGACGGTGCCCACCCGGGAGCGGAAGTGCTGCTCGATCTGCGAGACATCGACCTGTGTGCCGTTCCCGGAGGACAGGTTGATCACGACGATCGCCTTCGCCAGCAGATCCTGCCGCCCGTGTGCCTCGAGCCAACTGAGCGTCTCGGAGGCCAGCCGGGCCTCGTCGACGCTGCCACCCGAGACGAGGACCACGGAGTCGGCCTTCTCCAGGGTCCCCTTCATCACCGAATGCACCATGCCCGTCCCCGAGTCCGTCAGGACGATCGAGTAGTAGCGGCTCAGGACGTCGGTCACGGCACGATAGTCCGTATCGTCGAAGGCCTGGGCGACGGCGGGGTCCGAGTCGGACGCCAGCACATGGAGCCGGGACCCGTCGCGCGTGACGTAACCGGCCAGCTGGGCGAAGGACTCGATGGTGTAGCGGTTCTGCACGAGCTGACGCGCTGTGAAGTCGGCGCGGCCCGGCGACCTGTCTGAGAGCGTACCGCGGTCCGGATTGGCATCCATCGCTATGATGCGGTCCTCGCGGATGTCGGCGAGTGCCATGCCCAGGAGCGTGGTGACGGTCGTCTTGCCCACGCCACCCTTGCGGGAGAGGACGGGCACGTAGCGGGTGCGTTCGCCGAGGCGGGCCGAGATGCGGTGTTCGAACGCGCGCTGCACACGGACCGCGTCGGAGTCGCCGACGTTCACCCGGCCGAATGTCAGGGTGTAGAGCCAGCGCCGCCAGCCGGAGACGGGAGGACGCTCCACGCCCGCCAGCAGGCGCTCGGCCGTCAGCGCGGAGGCAGGTTCGGGTCCGGAGTCCTTGTCGCGTCGGCTGGTCCGCTCGACCGATCGGCCCTGCACCGAACCCGCACGGGACTCGCCGTCCGGGAGCGCTTCCCGCCCGCTGCTGGCACCCGACGGCTGCCAGCCGATACCGGCGTCGTCCACCGGAGTCGGCGCAGTGCCCTCGGCGTGCGACGGCACCGGCGCCGCGGAAGCGTCGACCGGACCGCCCGGGGTCGGGAGCACAGGAAGACCGCCGGGCAACCCTGTCCCGTCGATACCTCCTGGTTCTCCGGTTCCCGCAGTTCCCGTGGACTCAGCTGCCGGGACCTCACGGCCCGGGAGGAACGGCACACCAGGGATGATGGGGACGCCGTGGGCTGCATCCGTCGTCGCCTCGTCCGTTGCTGCTGCCGACGGCTCTTTCGGGTCGCTTGCCATGGTTCCTTCCATCGTCGAATCCGCTGCTCACCGCGTGGAGGCGACAGCTTGCTGATCTACCAGCGCCCTACTCTAGCGTGCCGGCCAGATCACGACGGGAGCGATCAGAGGCAGGGCCCGCGGCCCGTCAGGAGCTCTTCACCACGATGAGGAGGTCCCCGCCCTGGGCAGGGCCGGCGCCGGAGAAGGCGACCCGCTCGATGGTGCCGGCGACGGGGGTGGTGATGCTCGCCTCCATCTTCATGGCCTCGATGGTGGCCACGGTGTCCCCTGCCTCGACGGCGTCGCCCTCCCCGAGGGTGATGGTGACCGACCCGGCGAAGGGAGCGGGGATGTGGCCGGGCACGGCGGGGTCTGCTTTCTCCGCCGCCTTGACCTCGCTCTCGACGCTCCTGTCCCGCACACTGACCGGCCTCATCTGGCCGTTGAGCGTGCACATCACCGTCCGCATGCCTTTCTCGTCGGGCTCCGACACCGCTTCGAGGGTGGCGATGAGCCGGACGCCCTTCTCCAGCTCGATCACGTGCTCGGTACCGGCCTGCAGCCCGTAGAGGTAGTCGGCCGTGCCGAGCAGTGAGACATCGCCATAGGTGTCCCGGATGGCCGTGAACTCCCTGGTCGGTCCGGCGAACAGCAGGGTGTTGAGCGCGGAACGGCGGTCCTTCGAGGATCCGGAGAGCTTCGCCTCGTCCTCCGCCGTGAGCTCGGCGTCCCTGGGCTTGAGTTCGCGGCCCTGCAGCGCCTTCGTGCGGAAAGGCTCCGGCCATCCTCCGGGGGGATTGCCCAGCTCGCCGTTGAGGAACCCGATGACGGAGTCGGGGATGTCGAAGTCCTGCGGGTTCTGCTCGAACTCGGCTGGGTCCGCGTTCCTCCCCACGAGGGCCAGGGCGAGGTCCCCGACGACCTTCGAGGAGGGCGTCACCTTGACCAGCCGTCCCAGGATCCTGTCCGCGGCCGTGTACATGTCCTCGATGGCCTCGAACCGCTCTCCGAGGCCGAGGGCGATGGCCTGCTGCTTGAGGTTCGAGAGCTGGCCTCCCGGGATCTCGTGCCGGTACACGCGGCCGGTGGGCCCGGGGAGGCCGGATTCGAACGGTGCGTACATGCGCCGGACCGCCTCCCAGTAGGGCTCGAGCGCGCACACATCGCCGAGATCCAGCCCGGTGTCGCGGGGAGTGTGCGCCAGGGCTGCGACGAGTGCGGAGGCGGAGGGCTGGCTGGTCGTCCCGGCGAGGGCTGCGCTGGCGACGTCGACGGCGTCCACGCCCGCGTCCACCGCCGCGAGCAGTGTCGCCAGCTGCCCACCGGCGGTGTCGTGGGTGTGCAGGTGCACGGGCAGCTCGAACCGCTCCCGCAGCGCTGTCACGAGCTTGGCCGCCGCCGCCGGGCGGAGCAGGCCCGCCATGTCCTTGATCGCCAGGATGTGCGCACCCGCGTCGACCATGCGCTGCGCGAGGTCGAGGTAGTAGTCCAGTGTGTAGAGCGTCTCGTCCGGGTCGAGCATGTCCGAGGTGTAGCAGAGGGCCACCTCCGCGATCGCGGTGCCCGTGGCACGCACCGCCCTGATGGCGGGCTCCATCTGCGTCACGTCGTTCAGCGCGTCGAAGATCCGGAAGACGTCGATCCCCGAGGCCGCTGCCTCCTCCACGAAGGCCGCCGTGACCGCCTCCGGATAGGGGGTGTACCCGACGGTGTTGCGTCCACGCAGCAGCATCTGCAGGCAGATGTTCGGTACCTCGCGGCGCAGCTCGTCGAGACGCTCCCACGGATCCTCGCCCAGGAACCTGAGCGCGACGTCGTAGGTCGCTCCTCCCCAGGCCTCGACGGAGAGCAGCCCGGGTGTGAGCCGCGAGACGCTCGCGCCGGCTGCCACGAGGTCGCGGGTGCGCACCCGGGTCGCCAGCAAGGACTGATGGGCGTCCCGGAAGGTGGTGTCCGTGACGGCGACGGCGGTCTGTTCCCGCAGTGCGCGAGCGAACCCCTCCGGACCCAGCTCCAGCAAGCGCTGCCGACTCCCGGCGGGCAGCACCGCGTCCTTGTCCGCTTCATCGACCCGGGGCAGCTTCTCACGCGGGTCCAGGTGCGCCGGCCGCGCCCCATGGGGCTGGTTCACCGTGACGTCCGCGAGCCAGGTCAGCAGCTTCGTTCCGCGATCAGCAGGGACGCGGGCGGTCAGCAGTTCGGGACGTTCGTCGATGAACGACGTCGCCACGTTGCCGGCGATGAAGTCCGGGTCGTCGAGGACCGCCTGGAGGAAGGAGATGTTCGTCGAGACACCGCGGACCCGGAATTCCGCAAGGGCTCGCCGGGCCCGGGTCACCGCGGAGGGGTAATCTCGGCCACGGCAGGTGAGCTTGACCAGCATCGAATCGAAGTGCGGGCTGATCTCCGCGCCCGCGTAGACGGTCCCGCCGTCGAGCCGCACACCCGCACCGCCCGCCGACCGGTAGGCGGAGATACGTCCGACGTCCGGCCGGAACCCGTTCGCCGGATCCTCCGTGGTGATCCTCGACTGCAGGGCAGCTCCCCGCAGGGTCACCGTCTCCTGGCTCAGTCCGAGGTCGGCCAGGGTCTCCCCCGCCGCGATCCGCAGCTGCGACTGGACGAGGTCGACGTCGGTGACCTCCTCCGTCACCGTGTGTTCGACCTGGATGCGCGGATTCATCTCGATGAACACGTGCTGTCCGGCGCGCTCTCCGATCGTGTCCACCAGGAACTCCACCGTCCCGGCGTTGACGTAACCCAGCGCCGTCGCGAACTTCACCGCGTCGCGGTGCAGCGCCTGCCGGATCCCCTCATCGAGGTTCGGCGCGGGCGCGATCTCGATGACCTTCTGATGCCTGCGCTGCAGCGAGCAGTCCCGCTCGAAGAGGTGCATGACATTGCCCTCGGCATCGGCGAGGATCTGTACCTCGATGTGCCGGGGCCTCAGGACCGCCTGCTCGAGGAACATCGTCGGATCGCCGAAGGCGGACTCCGCCTCGCGCATCGCGGCGTCCAGGGCCTCCGGCAACGCCTCGCGCGTGTCAACGCGGCGCATCCCGCGCCCGCCGCCACCGGCCACGGCCTTCGCGAACACCGGGAACCCGATCTCGTCCGCCGCGGCGATCAGCTCAGCCACATCTGCACTGGGCCGCGAGGATGCCAGGACCGGGATGCCCGCGGCCCGGGCTGCGTCCAGCGCCTTGACCTTGTTGCCTGCCAGTTCCAGGACGTCGGCCGGCGGACCCACGAACGTGATGCCCGCCTCGGCCGCGGCTCGCGCCAGGCCCGGGTTCTCCGACAGGAATCCGTAGCCCGGATAGATCGCGTCGCAGCCGGACTCCACTGCCACCCGGATGATCTCCTCGATATCCAGGTAGGCCCGGACCGGATGGCCCTCCTCACCGATGAGGTACGCCTCGTCCGCCTTCTGGCGGTGGATCGAGTTCCGGTCCTCCTGCGGGAAGACCGCGACCGTTTTCGCCCCCACCTCGTGACCTGCCCGGAAAGCCCGGATGGCGATCTCGCCGCGGTTGGCTACCAAGATTTTCGAGAACATCGCACTCCTGCATCGTTGCCGGTCGGATCCTTCACGCTGGACTGATCCTACCGGGCACCCGTATGCCCCCGACCAGAAGCCCGATCGGGCGGAGCGAGCCGGCCCGCCATGCGGTTGGGCGGCGGTGGAGGCCCCGAGGTCCAGGGCTCCCCACCGGATCGCCCTATGATGGACGGGGGTCGTATCGCGAGCCACCTGCCCCGGTGGCAGCCACATGATAGGTATGGGTTCAACACGTGCAGGTAGTGAGCATCAGCAGCCTCAAAGGCGGTGTCGGCAAGACATCGGTGACCCTGGGGCTCGCCTCGGCAGCACTGGCAGCCGGGATCCCGACCCTGGTGATCGACCTCGACCCCCATGCCGACGCCACGACCGGCCTGGGGGTTCACCCGACGGGTCAGACCGATATCGGACGCCTGCTCAAGAACGCACGCCGTGGTGACCTCTCCGCCAACGTCGTCCCCAGCGGCTGGGTCGCTACCGCTGCCCGGCAGGGCCTGCCCGCGGCCACCCTCGACGTCGCCATGGGATCCGCCTACTCCGGCATCTACGACCGGCCCGACCTCGGGCGGCGGGACCAGCGCAGGCTCGCGTCACTCCTGTCGCGCGTCGAGGGCTACAGCCTGGTCCTCGTCGACTGCCCGCCCTCGCTCAGCGGGCTCACCCGGATCGCCTGGACCGCCAGCAACAAGGTGCTCCTGGTGGCCGAACCGGGGCTGTTCTCCGTGGCCGGCACCGAGCGGACCATGAGGGCCCTGGAACTCTTCCGCAGGGAGTTCGCACCGAACCTGCAGACGGCCGGCATCATCGCGAATCGTGTCCGCTCCAGCTCGAACGAACACACGTTCCGCCTCGCGGAGATGAAGCAGATGTTCGGCGACCTGCTGCTGAGGCCAACCCTTCCCGAGCAGGCCAACTGGCAGCAGATCCAGGGCGCAGCCCACTCCGTGCACCACTGGCCCGGCGATTCCGCGCAGCAGGCCGCGGGCTACCTCGACGAACTGCTGAGGAACGTGACCGACTCAGGCCGGATGCGCAGCCGCGGGACGCGCCGGTAGTCGGGTGAGATCCGCGCTCCGGTATCGTGTCGGAGCTTCCGCTGCGATGGCTGGCGTGCGCTAGCTGATCTTGCGCGTCGCCCGGCGCTTGCTGAGCTCATCGCCCGGGAAGTCCTGGTCGACGGCGTGCTCGCTCGGCAGCGAGGCGAGGCTTCCCTCGACCTCACGCCAGACCCTTCCGACAGCGATGCCGAAGACTCCCTGACCGCCCTGGACGAGGTCGATGACCTCGTCCGCCGACGTGCACTCATAGACGCTCGCGCCGTCGCTCATGAGCGTGATCTGGGCGAGGTCCTCGACGCCACGCTCGCGCAGGTGTTCGACAGCGGTGCGGATCTGCTGGAGCGAGACGCCTGTGTCGAGCAGTCGCTTGACCACTTTCAGGACGAGGATGTCGCGGAACCCGTAGAGCCGCTGAGTGCCGGATCCGGAAGCGCCACGGACGGCGGGTTCGACGAGACCGGTCCGGGCCCAGTAGTCGAGCTGCCGATAGGTGATGCCTGCCGCCTTACAGGCGGTAGGGCCGCGGTACCCGGCGTCCTCGTCGAGGACGGGGAGGTCTTCCGTGAACAGCAAGCCCTGGGCGCTCGATGGGACACCAGCGCCTGCCGGGCTGGTTGCCTTGCCGGCGTCACCCTTCGGACTCACGTGCTGCCTCCTCATCGGGTCCCCGGGAAAGATGCCTGCCCTGGACGGGACCCTTCGCTCTGCACTCGAGGTGCACCGGGACCCCCACGCATGCAGTGGGAACTGTATGCTCCGACGTTAGATGGCGGGAGGACCAAGGTCAAAGAGGTGGCCCTGCAAGGACCGGCGTGTCGGCTGCGGCTCGCCGCTGTGTCCTCGCTCAGGGCAACCGGACGACTGTCGCGGCCCCGGCCTCAGCGCTCGAAGTCCTCGGGCTCGACGTCGGCCAGGAACTCCCGGAACTGGAGCACTTCGTTCTCGGCGCTCTCCTCGGTGACATTGCCACCATCCTCGTCGTCGGCGTCCGCGATCTCGACGCCGGCCACCGCAAGGACCTCGTCGGCACAGTAGATGGGGCACGGCACCCGCAGCGCCACCGCAAGGGCGTCCGACGCGCGGGAGTTCACCGTCACCCCATCGCGGAACACGAGTTGTGCGTGATAGACGGTGTCCTCGACCGACGTGATGCGCACTTCGACGATCTCCTTGCCCACCGCGGCCACGACGTCGACCAGGAGGTCGTGCGTCATGGGTCGAGGCGGCACGATGCCCTGCTGGACGAAAGCGATCGCACTGGCCTCCGGCGCGCCGATCCAAATGGGCAGGTGGCGCTCCCCCGATGCCTCACGCAGGAGGACCAGAGGCTGGTTCGAGGGCAGTTCGATGCGCACACCGACTACTTCGACTTCGATCACGGGAGCCGCCTAACTGTCCATCCGGGCTATCTGGCTGTGTACCAGGGCGCTGTGCAGACCCAGGCAGAGCTCGCTGATCTCGCGTGCTGTCTCGGCGGCCCGTGCCTTGGACGCGACGTCCTTGCGTGAGGTCAGCGGAGCAACCACCCGCTCCACGAGGCCCAGCTCGCGGTCGGCTGCGGCCCGGAAGGGGCGCAGGTGGCGGGGCTCGATGCCGTGGCCCTCGAGCTGGACGCAGGCCCTGGTGATCTTCAGGGCGTGTTCGTCGAACCGGTTGTCGACGGCGGTGATCAGTCCGAAGCTCACGAGGTCGTCGACGAGGCTCCGGGATGCGCCGGCCTCCGCCGCCAGCGTCTCGGAGGTCAGCCTCCGGGCGTGGGCGTTGAGTTCCAGGGACAACTGGTCGGAGACGACGCGGGGCGCAAGGCTCATTCCGCCCGGCAGCGAATCGGGCTGCTCCCCGCGGTCTATGGCGTCGACGTAATCCTTGATGACCTTCAGCGGCAGGTACTGATCACGCTGCAGGGCAAGGACGAAACGCAGGCGCTCGACGTCGTGTGCCGCGTACTTCCGGTATCCGGCGCGTGTTCGCTGGGGAGCGATCAGGCCCTTCTCCTCGAGGAAGCGGATCTTGGACGCCGTCACCTGCGGGAAGTCCGCCGCCAGTTCACGCAGCACCTCCCCGATATTGAGGACGCCTGCGCCGAGAGGACCGGAGGCTACGCCGGCCGGACGGCGGGCGGGTTGCGAGACAGGCATGGGCCGCGCTAGGCCTGCGCTGTCGGGTACTGCTCGCTGGATGTGGTTGCCACACGGGCAGCGTAGAAGGTCAGGCGGAACTTGCCGATCTGCACCTCGTTGCCGTTGCGCAGCGCGACGCTGTCCACGCGGTCGTTGTTGACGTAGGTCCCGTTCAGGCTGCCGGTGTCGACCACCATGAAGCCGTTGCCTGTCCGGCGGAACTCGACGTGTTGACGGGAGACCGTCACGTCGTCGAGGAAGATGTCCGCGTTCGGGTGCCGGCCGGCCTTGGTGATGTCCTCGTCGAGCAGGAAGCGGGCACCGGCGTTGGGGCCGGAGTGGGCGATCAGCAGCGCTGATCCGGCGGGCAGGGCGGCGACTGATGCCTGCTCCTCGCGCGTCAGATGCCGTTCCAGCTCGGTCACCGCGACCTGCGGCGGTAGACCGATCGTCGTTGTCTCAGGAGACGTCATGCTCGGCTCTTCTCCATTCACGGCTGGGTTCACGTTGGGCACCATCGGTCTTTCCTCCCCTACTGCGTGTGCGTCCGGTTCCCACCGGCGCACCTCCCCAGCTGCCTTCGCCGGGTAGAACTACCCTACCTGCTGGGAGTAATCGGCTGAACTCAGGAGGTCCCGGACCACGGAGGGATCGGACACCTTGATCTCGAGCAACCAGCCCTCGCCGTAGGGGTCCGAGTTGATGAGGGACGGGTCGTCGTCGAGCGCTTCGTTGCGCGCCACGATCTCTCCCGTGACCGGAGCGTAGATGTCGCTCACGCTCTTGGTGGACTCGACCTCGCCGATCACGTCCGCACCGGTCACGGCTGTTCCCGCCTCGGGCATCTGGACGTAGACGACGTCCCCGAGTGCGTCCTGGGCGAAATCGGTGATACCGACCCGCACCGTGCCGTCGACGGCGGGTTCACTGACCCACTCGTGCTCCGCGGTGTAATAGAGGCCGTCGGGAATGCTGCTCATGGTCGCCTTTCGAACGCACGGTGATCCTCGGCGGCGGGAACCGCCCGGTACGGGTACTGGTCGAGTATAGGCATAACGGTCGGAGGCGTGACGCGCCTCTCACCTGCTCGCTCCCGGGAAGGCTGCACCACCGCTGGAATGCGAAAGACCCGTCCCCTCCGGCCTGCGCCGGTGGAAACGGGTCCTGCAGTGTCGGGATGACAGGATTTGAACCTGCGACCCCTTGACCCCCAGTCAAGTGCGCTACCAAGCTGCGCCACATCCCGATCAGCCTGTCCAGCAGGCCAAACCACTCGGATAACACTACATCATTTCCGGGATGGATCAGCACGCCGGAGAGGCGTCAGCGCTTGCGGCTGCGCTTCTCGCGGACCCTCATGCTGACCTCGATGGGAGTGCCTTCGAAGCCGAACGTCTCGCGCAGGCGCCGGGTGATGAACCGACGGTAGCCGGGATCCAGGAAGCCGGTCGTGAACAGCACGAACTTCGGCGGGCGGCTCGAGGCCTGTGTACCGAAGAGGATGCGTGGCTGCTTCCCACCGCGCACGGGGTGCGGGTGGGCCGCGACCAGTTCGCCGAGGAAGGCGTTGAGGCGGCCGGTCGGGATGCGCCGGTCCCAGGACTCCAGCGCGACGTCGAGCGCCGGGACCAGGCGGTCCTTGTGCCAGCCGGTCAGGGCCGAGATGTTCACCCGCGGGGCCCACTCCACATGAGCCAGGTCCTGCTCGATCTCACGCTCCAGGTAGCGGCGGCGCTCGTCGTCGAGCAGGTCCCACTTGTTGAAGGCGAGCACGATGGCCCTGCCGGACTCGATGGCCATGTTCAGGATGCGGATGTCCTGCTCGCTGAGTACCTCGTCGACGGCGAGGAGCACGACGGCGACCTCGGCCTTCTCGAGCGCCGACTGCGTCCGCAGCGAGGCGTAGAAGTCCGCACCCTGCTGCATGTGCACCCGGCGGCGGATGCCCGCGGTGTCGACGAAGCGCCAGGGGCGTCCGCCGAGCTCGATCATCTCGTCCACCGGGTCTCGCGTGGTGCCGGCCATGGGGTCGACGACCACGCGGTCCGATCCGGCCAGCTTGTTCAGCAGGGAGGACTTGCCCACGTTCGGGCGGCCGATGAGGGCGATCCGGCGCGGTCCGCCCGACCGTTCGATACCACCGTGCTCCGAGAACTCGGGGAGCACCTCGAGTACCCGGTCCAGCATGTCGCCGGTCCCGCGTCCGTGCAGGGCGGAGACGGGCCAGGGCTGCCCGAAGCCGAGGCCCCACAGCACCGAGGCGTCGGCCTCGTTCTGGATGTCGTCGACCTTGTTGGCCACGAGGATCACGGGCTTCTTCTTGCGGCGCAGCATGCGGACCACGGCCTCGTCGGTCGCGGTGGCACCTACCGTCGCATCGACGACGAGCAGGACGGCGTCCGCCATGTCGACGGCGATCTCCGCCTGGTCCGCCACCCGGGCGTTGATGCCCTTGGCGTCCTGCTCCCAGCCACCGGTGTCCACCAGCGTGAAGTTCCGGCCCGTCCACTGCGCAGGGTACGAGACGCGGTCGCGCGTCACTCCGGGGGTGTCCTCGACGACGGCCTCGCGCCGACCGAGGATGCGGTTCACCAGGGTGGACTTGCCGACGTTCGGGCGTCCCACGATCGCGAGGACCGGGTTGAGGCGGCCCTCGTCCTCGTCCTCGTAGTCCTCGTCCTGCCGGGCGAGGAGCGCGGCGTCCTCGTCGTCGAGCTCGTAGTCCTCGAGCCCGGCGCGCAGCGAGGCCGCGCGCTGGTCGGCCACGGCGTCGTCGAGGGTGTCGAGGACCTCGCTGACCTGGTCCTCACCGCTCGGCTCGTAGTCCTCGTCGGCTCCGGCGCCCTGGTCCGTCGCGTCCGGCGAAAGGTTCTCGCTCATCTGAAATTTCCTTCGGTTGGTGTCTGCCGTCTCCCGACGGTCATCCTGGTGGGCTTGCGCCCGAGATCGGTACTGGTCCTGGCTAATGCGCCACCGTGCGCACGATGCCGAGGACCGCCGCGACGGTCTGCTCGAAATCGAGCTCCGACGAGTCGAGGGTGACGACGCCGTCGGCCGCCTGCTGGAAGTCGACCACGGTCGAATCCTTCGCATCGCGCTCCGTGACCTGCTGTTTGAGCTGCTCGGCGGACTGCGTGCCGCCGAGCTGGTCGCCGCGTCGACGAAGCCGTGCCTCCTCGCTCGCGGTCAGCAGGATACGCACCTCGGCGTCGGGTGCGACGACGGTGGTGATGTCACGTCCTTCCGCGACGATCCGGTGGCCCGCTCCGGCGATCAGCGCGCGCTGGCGCCGGATCAGTTCGGCCCGGGCGCCCATGGTCGTCGCGACCGCGCTCACCGCGGAGGAGACCTCCGGTTCCCGGATGGCCTCGGTGACGTCGTCACCGGCGACCGTCACGGATTCACGATCAGGGCTCGTACTGATGAACAGCTCGATCGAGCGCGTCGCTGCCTCGACCGCGACGCTGTCCTGCAGGTCGACACCCGTGGCGATGCAGTGGAGCGTGACCGCACGGTACATGGCACCCGTGTCGAGGTATGCTGCGCGCAACCGGCGGGCGACCTCGCGGCTGACACTCGACTTGCCGGATCCCGAGGGTCCGTCGATGGCGACGACGAGGGACTTGCCGAGGCGGAATCCCGAGTGGGGGCGGGCCTCGACGGTCGCGCCGGGACCGTCGGGCACGGGGCTGGTCGCTGCTGACATCGGGTTCACTGCACTACCTTCCAGCCCCGTTGCGTCAGGGACTCCGTCAATTCGTGTCGCTTGCCAGGGAGAACCGAGAGCTCCGCGAGCCCCACCTCGCGCCCCGGCGAATGCTCGAGGCGGAAGTCCTCCACATTGATACCGGTGTCACCGATCTCGGTGAGGAGCTTCGCGATCTGGCCCGGCACGTCGTCGACGAGCACCGTCAGGCGGGCGAAGGAGTTCGGGGGTGTGCCGTGCTTGCCCGGGACCCGCGCCTGGCCGGCGTTCCCCTCGGACATCAGTTGCGCCATGTCGAGGCGCGCTCCGCCCGCCGTCGGATCCTCGAGGGTTGCGATGAGCCGGTTGAGGTCCTCGCGCACGCCGTACAGGATGTCCACGAGGCGCCCGGCATTGGCAGACAGGATCTGCACCCAGAGGCGCGGATCACTCGCCGCGATGCGGGTGACGTCGCGGAGACCGTTGCCCGCGAGGGACAGCGCCTGGACGGGCGAATCCTGCAGGCGGCTCGCGACGAGTGACGACACGACCTGCGGAAGGTGTGAGATCAGGGCGACGGCGTCGTCGTGCTCCTCGGCGGACATGCGCGAGGGCACGGCACCCAGGTCCACGGCGAGCGACTCCGCCCGCAGCACCGCCTCTGCGGCGCTCCCGGCATGGCTGCACAGGACCCAGGGCGCGCCATTGAACAGTTCGGCCCGGGCGGCGACGGGACCGGATTTCTCCCGACCCGCCATCGGGTGCGTCCCGACGTAGCGGTTCAGGTGCGGCGCGACCGCTGGAACGGCCGCCAGCTCGTGCAGGATGGCTTCCTTCACGCTGCAGATGTCCACGACGACGGCGTCCGGGTAGGTCAGGAGCGCGTCGGCGACCACGCGCGCGGTCACGTCGGGCGGAGTAGCGACGACGACGAGTTCCGGCGTCACCGTCCCACCCGCGGCCTCCGCAGCGGCGAGCAGCCGTCCGGCTCCGATGTCACGCGCGACGGCCTCCGTGGACGGCGAGCTGTCGGACAGCACGACATCGAGTCCGCGCGCGCGCAGCCCCAATCCGATGCTGGCACCCAGCAACCCGGCCCCCACGACGAGGACGGGACCGACGAGGTGCGTCCCCTGTTCCGTACGCGCGGTCATCGGCTAGAGGCCCACCGATGCCAGCAGGTGCCCGACCTCCTGGCGTCCGAGCACGCGGATGCTGCCCTGGCGCTGGTCGCCGACCCGGATCGGGCCGACCTGGGTGCGTACGAGGCGCTCGACGGGGTGTCCGACCGCGTCGAAGAGCCGGCGGACCACGCGGTTGCGTCCCGAGTGGAGGACGACCTCGACGAGGATGTGCCCGGGGGTGGAATCGACCAGTTTGAAGGAGTCGACCTGGGCGAGGCCGTCCTCGAGCTCGATACCTTCCTTCATCTGGGCGCCGATGCCCTGGGCCATGGGGCCGCGGACCTGGACCAGGTAGGTCTTGGGCACTTCGTAGGACGGGTGTGTGAGCCGGTTCGTCAGCTCCCCGTCGTTCGTGAGCAGGAGCAGGCCCTCGGTCTCGGCGTCGAGCCGTCCGACGTGGAAGAGCCGCTCGCTCTTGTCCTTGTTCTTGAGGAAGTCACTGATGCAGCGACGGCCCTCCGGATCGTCCATCGTCGAGACGACGCCTCGCGGCTTGTTGAACACGTAGTACTTCAGGTGCTCGTCGAGCTGGAGGCGGATACCGTCGACGTGGATAGCCACCTGCTCAGGGTCGACGCGGACACCCAGTTCGGTGACGACCGTGCCGTCGACCTCCACCCGGCCGTCGAGGATCATCTCCTCGCAGACGCGCCGCGACGCCACGCCCGCGAGTGCCATGACCTTCTGCAGGCGGACTCCCTCGGGATTGTGGACGTCGATCTCGTCGGCGGGGCGGCTGGACCGCTTGGGTCTGGCGGCGCGTACCGGGCCGAGGTTCTGACCGAAACGCTCGCGTCCGAAGGCCTTGGCACCTGCCGGCTTGGCACGCCCTCCGGCATCCTGACCCCCCGAACGGGCGCCGGGCTTCGCCGGAGCACCCGGACGGCCGGGCTTGCCGCCGGTGCGGCTGCCCGCCTTGGTACCGAAACGGCTCGACGGCGTACCTGCGGAAGGACGGCCCGCGGCCGAGCGAGCACGTCCGTCGGCGGATCCGCGGCGATCACCGTCAGCCGACCGGCCCTCGGAAGGACGACCCGCACCACGCTCGCCACGCTCCTGGAACGGACGACCCTCGGAAGGACGACCCGCACCACGCTCGCCACGCTCCTGGAACGGACGACCCTCGGAAGGACGACCGCCCTGCGCGGCTCCGCTGCGCGGCGTCGACTTCCCACGGGTACGGGCAGCGTCGGATGGGCGTCCGGTCGACCCGCCGCGGCGCGGCGTATTGCGTCCGGAACCGGATCCTGGCTGCTGTGTCATGTAGAAAGTCCTTCGTGTAGATCGTGCTCAATACGTCGTCTCGTCATACTCCCCGAGGCTTTCGAGGCCCGGCAGATGGGGAGCGATCCGGGGCAATTCACCGACGCTGCCCAGTCCCAATCTTTCCAGAAAGGCAGGTGTCGTCCCATAGAGGACCGCCCCGGTCTCCGGATCGGTCTCCATCTCGACAACCAGTCCACGCTGAAGCAGGGTACGGACCACGGAATCGACGTTGACACCCCGGATCGCAGAGACCCTGGCACGGGATACCGGCTGGCGATACGCGATGACTGCCAAAGTCTCGAGTGCAGCCTGCGAAAGCCGGGCCGATTGGCCGTCGAGCACGAAGTCGGCGACGACGGACGCGAAGTGCTTCCGGGAGAAGATGCGCCACCCGCCGGCGATGTTCCGCAGTTCGAATCCGCGCACCGGTGAGGGTGCGGTGCTCTGGGGGCCTGATCCAGTATAGCCGTCGTACTCGCGCTGCAGTTCCACCAGGAGAGCGTGCACCACGTGGGTGGGCCGATCGAGGACCGCTGCCAGCTGCTCCTCGGTGACGGGCCGCTCCGCCACCATCAGGATCGCCTCGACAGCCCCGCGGAGCCCGCCCGGTCGTTCCTCGACGGC
>JASLAA010000007.1 GCA_030147325.1 Arthrobacter sp.
TTCGTCTTCCAGGCATTCCACCTCATGCCGCGCCGCACCGTCCTGGAGAACGTGATGCTGCCCATGCTGTACAGCGGCACCCCGCGCGGCGAACGCGAGGACCGCGCACGGGAAGCACTCGAACGGGTGGGTCTCGGGCATCGGATCGATTTCCTGCCGGGTACGTTGTCCGGCGGTGAACGCCAGCGCGTGGCCGTCGCCCGCGCCGTCGTCACCCGCCCCAGCCTCCTCCTCGCCGACGAGCCCACCGGGAACCTGGACGGCGGAACCACCACCGACGTGATGGAACTGTTCGAGGAACTCGTCACCGACGGCCTGGCCCTCATCATCATCACCCACGATCAGGCCGTGGCGAGACGGGCGCCGCAGTGCGTGCGGATCGCGGACGGCCGCGTGGTGGACCACGGATGAGAGGCCGCTTCCGCCGTTCCTCCGGCACCGCCACCGCTGTGCTCGACGAACCGGCACAGGACCTGCTGACGCCGGTACCGACAGCGGACCGGTTCAGCTTCATCGATCTGCTCATCGAGGCGACGTCGGATCTCGGCACGCGGCCCGGCCGGCTCCTCATGACACTCGCGGGCACCATCCTCGGCATCGGCGCCCTCGTGGCGACGATCGGCTTCGCCCAGACCACGGCCGGGCAGCTCGCCCGGCAGTTCGATGCGTTCGCCGCGACGCAGGTGGTGGCCTCACCGGCCCAGGCACGGAACTCCGAGGGCAACAGCGTCGCCACGGCCCGGCTGCCGTGGGATGCCGTGGACCGGTTGGAGCGACTCGCAGGGATCGACGAAGCCGCGTTGATCACCGAGGTGGAACTCGGTGAGGGAACCGTGACGGCGGTGCCGATCAACGACCCGTCGGCGCCCAGCACGGCCGCGCCACGGGTGTTCGCCACCTCGGCCGGGCTCATCGACACCATCGAGGGGAACATCATCCACGGCCGCCTCTTCGACGAGGGCCATGATGAGCGGCAGGACCGCGTGGCCCTGCTGGGCAACCGCCTCGCCGAACGCCTGGGCGTCACCCGGGTGGACTCCCAACCCTCGATCTTCATCGACGGGCTCCCCTACGCCGTCGTCGGGGTCTTCGACGGCGTCCAGCAACGCGGGGAACTTCTCGAGAGCGTCGTCGTCTCCACAGGAGCGGCCCGGAAGGACTTCGGGCTGACCGCACCGGGAGAGCTCCAGGCACGGATCGAGATCGGAGCCGGTCCCCAGATCACCGAGCAGGCGGCCCTCGCCCTCGCCCCCGATGCACCGGACACCATCACCGTCTCGGCACCGCAGGGGAGGTCGGACCTGGCGGCGAACGTCCAGGCGGACGTCAACCTGATCTTCGTCGTCCTCTCCGTCATCGTGCTTCTGGCCGGAGGCGTGGGCATCGCGAATGTCACGATGCTCTCCGTCATGGAGCGCACCGGGGAGATCGGCCTGCGCCGCGCCATCGGAGCGACCCGCCGGCAGATCGCCCTCCAGTTCATCACCGAGTCGGTCGTGGTCGGGCTTCTCGGGGGCCTCCTCGGCGCTGCCACAGGAGTGTTCGCGGTGCTGGCGATCGCCCTCTCCCAGCAGTGGACGCCCGTCATCAATCCCTTCGTGGCCATCGGCGGGGCACTGCTCGGTGCGGTCGTGGGACTCGTGGCCGGTGGTTTCCCTGCCCGGAAGGCCACGCGGGTGGAACCGGTCACGGCGCTCCGGGGAACGTGACCGGACAGGCGGGCAGCGCCCGCCGTTTCACGTCCCCCGGTCTTCGTCCACCCCCGTGCCGGCCGCAGCGGCTCCAACCGGTGCAGGCGTGGATTCGCGCAGAACGAGTCGGGGCAGGTACAGCTCCCTGAGTGGAGTATTCCTGGTCCCCTGGATCCGCTCATGGATTGCTTCCGCCGCCCGCCTGCCCATGATGAACTGCGGCTGGTCGACGCTCGAGAGAGTGGGAACAACGAGCGATGCCACTGATGTGTTGTCGTACCCGATGAGGGCTAGGTCCGCCGGGATGTCGACGGACAGTTCCCTCGCGAGACGGATCACCTCCGCCGCCGTCACGTCGTTGTTGCAGAGGACTGCATCGAAGGCCCTGGAGGCAATGATGCGGCGGAGGCCCGCGGGATCGCCCGGTACGAGTTCGTGCACCGAGACTTCTGCACCTGCACGGCGAGCAGCCTGCTGCGCCCCCCGGATGCGGGCGCGGCTCGTCGCGCTCGTGGAGGTCGTCAGGTAGGCGAGGCGCCTGCGGCCCACTGCGAGGAAGTGGGTGATCGCCCCGTCCGCACCCTCGACGTCGTCGCTCGCGATGGTATCGACGGCATCGGGTGGCTGCTCGAGGTGAGTCACCACGACGGTCGGAACCTCGTGACCCGCACGCTCGAGCACCTCACGCGGTACCCACGAGGAGATGATGACGAGCCCGTCCACCCGCAGCTCCAGCATCGTGTCGATCTGCCTACTGAGCTCCTGCGGGGAAGACCGCCCGTTCCCGATGATGATCCGTGTGTCCGAATCAGCGGCAGCCTGCTCGATGCCCGCGACGACCGATGTGTGGTGCTGGTTCACGATCTCGTTCAGCACAACACCGATGAGCCCCGAGACCCCGCGCACGAGCGACCGGGCAGCCGAGTTGAGACGGTACCCGAGGTCACTCGCTGCGGCTGTCACGAGATCCCGGCTGGCCTCGCTCACCCCCGGCTCCCCCCGAAGTGCTCGGGATGCCAGTGACTTGGACACGCCCGCCCGCCGAGCGACGTCGATGATCGTCGGCCTACGGATGATGTGGCCGTCCGTCCTGTCCGTCCTGTCCGTCCTGTCCGTCCTGTCCGTCCTGTCCGTCACGTTGTGCAGGTCCTCATGCCCGCCGCCGGGTGATGCGGCTGGTGAATGCATCGAGTGCGGGATAGTCGGCACCCGGCCCGGCTGCAACGAAAGCAGGAGCATGATGCGCGCCCAGCCCCTCGTCTGCGCTCCCCAACCACAGCGGACGGTAGCTTCCACCCGCGCGCAGCACGATCAGCGAGGCTGCGGCGACGTCCCAGGGATTCACGGAACCGCCGAAGGCGCAGTCCGCCCAACCCGCCGCCACGTGAGCGAGGGTGAGCGCTCCGGAGCCGGTACGCCGGAGCGATGAGAACGAAGCAATCAATCCGCCGAGGTCCTCGAGCGCGACCGATCCGTCGACCTGCAGATCGTTCGCTGTCGGGAAGCCGGTGATCATGGTGGCCGCGCCGTCCGGTTGGACGGAAGGCGTCACCAGCGTGACTCCATTGAGGTACGCCCCGGTATCGTCCGCGCTGAAGAGGTTGTGGGCGATCGGGTCGTAGACGACACCGGCGGTCACTTCGCCTGCTATCTCCACACCGATCGCGACACAGAAGAAGGCAATTCCCTGGGCGAAGTTGGACGTTCCATCGATGGGATCGATGAACCAGGTCAAGTCCGACGTCCCCTCACGTACGCCGCCCTCCTCCCCGACGATCCGCCACTCGGGCCCGTGCTCCAGGAGGAACGGGACGATCAGGTCCTCCGTAGCGCGGTCATGAACGGTTACGAGGTCGTGCCGGTCGCGTTTGTACTCGATCTGCAGGCTCCGGCGGAAAACCCCGCGGAGGTACTCACCCGCCAGCAGGGCCGCCTGCTCCGCGATCTCACGCAGCTCTGCCGCACTGTGGGCGGGCTGGTCCGTGGCGCCCTGTCGGGTCAGCTGCTCACCGGTCGTCATACATGCTCCTCAACACATCGAGTAGGTCCTGCGGGGATCCTACGGTCACATCGGCGGTTATCGGGACTTCGAAGGGTTTGGCGCTACTGCCCGGTGAGGGCATGAGGACATTTGCGCCCGTACCCGCCCTGATACCGCAGAGAACATCCCGGTCAAGGTGGTCCCCCACATACCAGCAGTCTCCGATTTCGAGCCCCAGTGCTGCGGAGCCCTGAAGCATGAAGTCAGGATTCGGCTTACGGAGACCTACCTCATCCGAGTACAACTCCGCCACGAAGAACGAGGTCAGCCCGATCTGGTCGAGGTAGTCGCGGTGGACCTTCCCGCACATCGCATTCGACACGATAGCAACGGGGATACCGACGGATCCGGACCACTCCAGCAACTCCTGAATACCCGGGCGAAGCTGACGGGACTCCTTGGTCGAGCTGACCAGGTAGCAGATCTCTGCGATATGAGGTTCGACGGCGGTACGAGCAGGCGCCGGCCAGTCCGCCGCGATGAAGTCCATGACGTACTCGCGCTGGCCAAGTTCCCTCGGATGCATAGGCCGGGACATGGCATTGCGCCAGAGACCTGCCGCAAGCGCCCCGGCCGTGACGTCCGCGAGGATGCGGGCGCGGTCAGGAAGTCCTTCCATGCCCACGAGCAGGAGCATCTCATCCGTCACACGCTCCTGCCAGTGCGGGGGCTTGGTCGAGTTGACGATCACACCGCCGAAATCCAGGAGCAGCCCTTTCGGAAGGCGAAGGCCCGCCCTCATGCTGCGGCTACCAGTGGAAGGATCTGGTGGCCACCACGATCGAACAGATGCACACTCGCGTCCGGCACCCATCCCGTGACGGAGTCGCCGGCGCCGAGTGTCGGCCGGTCCTGGCAGGTGGCGAAGAATCGCTGGGCCCCATCGGTCATCTCGATGATCCAGGATCCGCCGGTCGGCAGCAGCGCCGACACCGTCAGGGCAAGGCTGAATGCCTCCGACGGCACGTCGGCGGTTCCGATGGTGGCGCGAAGAGCTTCCGGGCGCAAGCCCACCGATTCGACCGGGAGGGAACGCCGCTCGCTCCAGGCCGCGAGTGCCCTCGCGGCGGGGGTTGATCGCCCACGCTCGATGATATTGATCGGCGGGCTCCCCATGAACTGAGCCACGAACCTGTTGGCCGGGCGATCATAGATCTCGAGGGGTGTTCCGATCTGCTGCACCCTGCCCTCATTCATGACGACGATCCGGGTAGCGAGGGTCATCGCCTCGAACTGGTCGTGCGTGACGAAGACCATCGTCGTTCCCGACTCGCGATGGATGCGTTGGAACTCCGCCCGCATCTCGAGTCGGAGCCGCGCATCGAGATTGGAGAGCGGTTCGTCGAGCAGCATGACCTCGGGGTCGGCCGCGAGCGTGCGGGCAATTGCCACGCGTTGCTGCTGTCCGCCCGAGAGTGCGGACGGATATCGCTCGGAGTGTTCACCGATCGACAGGGTCGCCAGCGCCGCCTCCACTCGTCGTCGACGCTCCGGCTTGGGTAATCTCTGCATGTCGGGGCCGAAGCTCACGTTGCCGCGAACGGTCAGATGTGGCCAGAGGGCGTAGTTCTGGAACACGAGCCCGAGCCCGCGTCGCTCGGCTTCCACACGGACGCCGCCCGCCACATCGTCGACCACGCGCTCGCCGATCTGGATCCGCCCGGAGGACAGCGGTTCGAGTCCGGCGATCGCCCGCAGCGTGGTCGACTTGCCGCAGCCGGAAGGGCCGAGGAGGCAGAGGAACTCCCCGTGGTGGATCTCGAGGCTGACATCGTCCACGCTCGGCGCCGCACGGCCCGGATAGGTCTTACTGACATTCGTCAGGGTGATTCGTGACATTGCTGCTCTATTCTCGTCTCGTGCTGATGTCCACTCAGGGGTGGGTGATCGATCACCTGCGAGAGGTGCGCCACAGGTCCTGCCAATCCTGGCGAGCCTCCCAGTCCTCATTGATCCCCGCGTTGTCGAACATGAAGAGCTGCTCCGAGTGCCGCCCCACCTGGGCGGGATCGTCCGGCTGGACCACCTCACTGTTCGAGGAGATCTTGCCGTCCTCGATCTGGGGCTCGATGCCCTCCTGGGTCAGCGCGAAGTGGACGAAGAGGCGAGCCGCGTTCTGGTTCTCGGAGCCGGTTGCGATGGTGATCCCCTTCGGCGCCGCCTTGCCGACCCAGGGGTCCATTCCCTCGCAGACACCGAGCGCGTAACCCTTGTCATCGATGTTGCGGTACTTGGCACTGGACATCAGGCCGATCGGCGGAGTCGACTGGCCGAGCGCACCCACGGCCTCGGATGCCTCCTCGCTGGACTTGCTGAGGATCGGGCTGTTGGCGGCGAGACGTGCCACCCACTCCGCAGCCGCCGAATCATGCTCCGTCGCCAGAGGTGCACCGAACTGCTCCTCATAGGCCGCAAGGAGTTCGTCATCCCCGAAGGCTCCCATCTGGCTGTACCAGTCCAGGGCACCGTTGTCCCCCACCGGGTCCTGGAAGACCGTCCTGCCCTTGTACTCCGGCGTGGTCAGCTCCCACATGTTGTTGACGGGGCAGGAGTCGTAGGCCTCCGTGTTGTACGTCCAGAAGGCCGGATCCGTGATCAGCACGAGCGGATCGCGCATACCCTCGTCGATGTTCTCGGCGAGGTCACCGGGTACCCAGCTGTACACGAAGTTGCTCGGCAGTAACTGGTTACTGAGCGCAGGTAGATCGGAGATCGCCACCACATCACCCACGACGTTTCCCGCCTGAGCTTCTCGGGTGACTTTCTCGATCGACTCGGCGGCATCGGCCTTGACGCCGGTCGCTTCGATGCCGTACTCCTCGGTGAAGGCCTCGGCCATGGACTCGATCTTGGACGTGCTGTCGTAGATGGTGATCGGGCCCTCGGCCTGGGCTGCTTCGATGAGCTCTTCGAGGTCGAACAGTCCTTCCGGCGTGCCGGTCACGGCCGAGCTCACCGGAGCTCCTCCAGCACACCCACCCAGCAGGAGTGCCCCGAGCGCCAGACCGGTGACCGTGGCGAGGCGGTGGGAAGTGGTTGTCTTTGTTCTCATTTCAGTTCTCCTGAAGATAGATCCGGCGTGGGAGGTATCGGACGGTCGGTCGGGGGTTGGAGGATCACGCGCCGAGCCCCTGGGCGAGACTGGTGCGGAACAGGCGCTGCGCAGCCCAGGTCCCGAGGAGGGCGATGGCGCAGATGATCACGACGACGGCGTTCGCGGCATGCGTGTAGCCGAAGTCGATGAGGGTGACGGACAGCGTCGTCAGTAGTTGAGTACCCGGGGTGGCGAGGACGATGACGAGACTGAGCCCCTGCACACCGGAGATGAAGGGGAGCAGGGTCGCGCTCGCCAGGGCTGTTCGCTGGATGGGAATCACGACGGCGCGCATCCGTCGCAGCCAGCCGGCGCCCAGTGTCTGGGCAGCCTCCTCGGAGTCGCTACCGAGCTGCATCATCGCGGACACCCCGGCCCTCGACGCGAAGGGCATCTCGTCGGCCACCAGGATGAGGATGAGGATCAGCGCCGTTCCGTAGAGTGCAGGCACCGGACCGCGCTGGACGGCGAAAAGGGATAGGTAGGCGACTGCGAACGCGATCCCGGGCACCAGGTACGGCGTGAACGTGACGGCTCTCAGGGCTGATCCGATTCTCCGGATCGGTGAGCGCACCACGACGTAACCGACGAGTAGCCCCAGGACCCCCGTGATGATGGCCGCGGTACCGACGATCCAGATCGTGTTCCAGGCCGCTGACCACGTTCCCGAGGAGACGAGCACCCCCTGGGAGAACCCGACGGTCGGGAGGTCCCGGCCGATCCAGTAGTCCAGCGTGAAATTGTCGAGCCGGAAGACCCCCGGCATCCTCATCAGGGTGGAGAGCAGGAGCGTCCCGAGCGGGA
This sequence comes from Arthrobacter sp., assembly GCA_030147325.1. GTDB lineage: Bacteria > Actinomycetota > Actinomycetes > Actinomycetales > Micrococcaceae > Arthrobacter_D. Next base: position 7,631 of record JASLAA010000007.1, read on the forward strand.
GGAGGACGGAGATCGCGAAGAGCGCCACGACACCCGTGAACGCGGGTTTCCGCCAGCGGCCCAACATCGTCACACGAGAGCTTCCGGCCCGCGCCGAGACCGTGGTGAAACGCTTCGCCTCGCGGAGGAACCTGAGGTCCACCCAGAGGGAAAGTCCGCCGAGGACCACCATCACGGCGGCGAGGACGCTGGCCACACCGGACTGCTGCGTCAGGATGCTCTGATACAGCGTTGTCGAGAGAACCTGGAAGTCAGCCGGTAGGCCCAGAACATAGGCGACCCCGAACTCGCCGATGGCCTTCGCCAGCATGAGGGTCGCCGCCGAGAGAACGGCCGGTCGCAGCAGCGGTAACGTGATGCGCCACCACCGCTTCGCTGACCCGCCGCCCAGCATGCGTGCGGCTTCATACAGCTCGTCGGGCACGTTCTTGATCGCATTCGTGACGAGCAGCACCACGAATGGAGCGAGGTGCAGCGAGAAGATGATGATGATCGGCACCGCGCCATAGGCGAGCCAGTCGGGCGGACTCCAGCCCAGCGTCTCCATCCACCCCAGTTGCCCGGCGACCGAGCGGTTCTTGAAGATGGTGGTCCAGGCCAGGGCGAAAGTCCACGCGGGCAGCATGTAGGGAACGATCAGCGCGGTCGAGAACCAGCGCCGTCCCGGGAGATCCGTCCTCCCGATCAGCCAAGCCACCGGGATACCTATCAGCAGTGCGAGAACGATCGAAGCACCAGCGACGAGAAGGGTGTTGACGAGCGGTTGGAAGAAGATGATTCCGGACACCGGCGAGGCGAACACACGCTGCAGGTAGTAGGTGGTGAGCTCGCCCGCTTCCTGCCCGGTTCTCGCCTCGTCACCGAACCCGACCTGGAACCCACCGAGCAGGAGCGAGATGACCGGGGCGATGATCAGGTAGGCGAACAGTGCCAGCAGCAGCACCCCGATGATCGTCGCCGGATGGCGCAGTGCCACGCGCAGGCGGTAGCGCGTGCTTTTCGCGGGAGTGCTCGCGGGCTGATGTGCGGCCGTGTCCGATCCTTGTGTGGAACGTTCCCTTTTCACTGTGTCGACAACCATGCGCCTCTTCACCTCCGCGATCCCGTGCGGCTCGAGGGGATCTCCCGGCGCCTGCGCCTACGACGTTACGGAGGCCAGAAGGCGAAGGAGCGGCCTCTGAGCGAACACCAGGTGTATGCGGACGGGCCTCGGAGCGAACGTGCCTCCCGAGCATCTTCTACGATGCCCACCGGTCACAATCCTGGGCGGATCGGCAGGTGTGCGCCGGGCGCGGTCAGCCGTCGGCCAGGTACGCCGCGAGGTACGGCGCGGTGATGCTTTGCCGTGGTTCGACTGCCGCGACCTCCCGCGGGGTCCCCGTGGCCACGATGGTACCGCCTGCAGAGCCGCCGCCCGGCCCGAGGTCGATCACCCAGTCAGCGGCGGCGACCACCGCCATGGTGTGCTCGACGACCACCACCGTGTTCCCTGCGGCCACCAGTTTCCGCAGCTGCGCCAGGAGCAGGACGACGTCGGCGGGGTGCAGCCCGGTGGTCGGTTCGTCCAGCAGGTAGAGGGTGTGGCCGCGCCGGGCACGCTGGAGTTCCGTGGCCAGTTTGATGCGCTGGGCTTCTCCCCCGGACAGCTCCGTGGCCGGCTGGCCGAGGCGGAGGTAGCCGAGCCCTACTTCCCGCAGCGTGTCGAGCGCACGGGCCGCTGCGGGGACGTCCGCGAGGAACACCGCGGCGTCGTCGACCGTCAGTGCGAGGACGTCGGCGATGCTCCTGTCCCGCAGCGTCACCGTCAGCGTCTCCTCGTTGTACCGGGCGCCGTGGCAGGTGGGGCACGGACCGTAGCTTCCGGGGAGGAACAGCAGTTCCACCGACACGAACCCCTCCCCCTGGCAGGTCTCGCAGCGGCCGCCCTGCACGTTGAAGGAGAACCTGCCCGCTCCGAAGGCCTTCGCCCGCGCGGCGGGTGTCGCCGCGAATGCTTTACGCACGGCGTCGAAAAGACCCGTGTAGGTGGCGAGGTTGGAGCGCGGTGTCCGCCCGATCGGCTTCTGGTTGACGCTGACCAGGCGATCGATGGTCTCGAGACCGTGTATGCCGGCAATCGTGTCCGCTGTCTCGTCCACGGCGTCGTCGGCCGCTTCCGCGTCCAGCGGTGTGTCATTGCGGACGTGTGCACCGACCGCTTCCGCGAGCACCGTGCTGACCAGGGTGGACTTGCCCGAACCGGACACCCCGGTCACGGCCGTCAGCACGCCCACCGGTATCTCGGCGTCGAGTCCCTGCAGGTTGTGGCGGTGGATCCCCTCGAGCCGTAACCAGGACGATGGCTCCCGCGGCTCCGGCGGAGCCTGGCGATCCGCTGCTCCCGGGGTCAGGAAGGGCGCCGTCAGGGATTCCGTGACAGCGGCGAGACCGTCCACGGGGCCACTGTAGAGGACGGTCCCGCCGCCCTCCCCGGCGAGCGGACCGACGTCGACGATCCAGTCGGACCGCCGTACCACGTCCATGTTGTGCTCGACCACGAACACGGTGTTGCCTGCCTCCTTCAGTGCCTCGAGCACGGTGAGGAGCGGTTCGACGTCGGCGGGATGGAGTCCGGCGGACGGCTCGTCGAGCACATAGACCACGCCGAAGAGGCCGGACCGGAGCTGCGTGGTGATCCGCAGGCGTTGCATCTCCCCGGGTGAGAGCGTGGGAGTGGAGCGATTGAGACTCAGGTAACCCAGGCCGAGGTCCACGAGGATCGTGAGCCGCTGGACGAGGTCACGGCTGATGGTGACGGACACCTCGGTGCCCTCCCCCGAGGTCGCCGAGCGGTGGGCAGCCGCAGGGTGCTCGACTGCGGCGGCGGGACGGAGGTGAGCGGCCAGGTCGGCGAGCGGCAGGGCGTTCACCTCCGCGATCGAGAGTCCTCCGAAGGTGACGGCGAGGGCCTCGGGGCGCAGTCCGCTGCCGGCGCACAGGCCGCAGGGGCCGGATTCCATGAACGGCAGCACTCGATCGCGCATCTGGGCGCTCTTGGAGTCGTGCAGCGTGTGCATCACGTAGCTCTTGGCGCTCCAGAAACGCCCTTTGTAAGGTTTGGCCACCCGGTCACGTTGCGGTGTGACCTCGACGACGGGTTGCTCCTCGGTGAACAGGAGCCACTCCCGCGAAGCCTCGGGCAGGTCACGCCACGGGACGTCGAGGTCGTACCCTAGTTCGTTGACCACATCCCGGAGGTTCTTGCCCTGCCACGCTCCCGGCCAGGCCGCGATGGCGCCTTCGCGGATGGTCAGGGAAGGGTCGGGGACGAGCGTGTCCTCGGTGACGTCCCGCGCCACACCGAGGCCGTGGCAACGCGGGCATGCCCCGGCTGCGGTATTGGGCGAGAAGGCGTCGGACTCGAGCCGGTCGGCAGCATCGGCCGGGTAGGTACCGGCGCGTGAGTACAGCATGCGGAGGGAGTTCGAGAGGGTGGTCAGCGTCCCGACCGTGGAACGGACGCTCGGTGTGCCGCGTCGCTGCTGGAGGGCGACGGCGGGAGGCAGTCCGGTGATGGACTCGACGTGCGGTGTGGAGCCCTGCTGGATCAAACGGCGCGCGTACGGCGCGACCGACTCCAGGTACCGGCGTTGGGCCTCCGCATAGATCGTCCCGAAGGCGAGGGAGGACTTCCCGGATCCGGAGACTCCGGTGAAGGCGACCACGGCGTCGCGCGGGCAATCGACGTCGACTCCCCGGAGGTTGTTCTCGGTGGCACCGCGTACGCTGACGAAGCCTTCCCGGCTGCTCGGTGCGCCGGCGGGGATGGTGTTGTTCGATTCGGTCACTGAACCCACCCTACGGTTGTCCGCTTGCCTCCGAAGACCACCCGATTCCGCTCCGGAACGAGATCGGCGACCGTACCTCCACCGCCGGCGGAGAGGGTGACCCGGGTCACCCTCTCCGGCCGCCGGGCGGCGAAGCACCGGATGCTCCTACGAAAGAACCCCCGCTCCTGATAGCGGAGCGGGGGTTCTGATCGAGTTCAGCTACCGGGTCAGAAGTCCCAGTCCTCGTCCTCGGTGTTCACGGCCTTGCCGATGACGTACGAGGAGCCCGAGCCGGAGAAGAAGTCGTGGTTCTCGTCGGCATTCGGTGACAACGCCGAGAGGATCGCCGGGTTCACATCGGTCACGGACGACGGGAACATCGCCTCGTAACCGAGGTTCATGAGGGCCTTGTTGGCGTTGTAGTGCAGGAACTTCTTGACGTCCTCGGCCAGGCCCACGGAGTCGTAGAGGTCGTGGGTGTACTGGACCTCGTTCTCGTACAGCTCGAAGAGCAGCTCGAACGCGTAGTCCTTGATCTCCTGGCGGCGCTCCGGCGTCGCACTCTCCAGACCGCGCTGGAACTTGTATCCGATGTAGTACCCGTGCACGGCCTCGTCGCGGATGATCAGGCGGATCAAGTCGGCGGTGTTCGTGAGCTTGGCACGTGAGGACCAGTACATCGGCAGGTAGAAGCCGGAGTAGAACAGGAAGGACTCGAGCAGGGTCGAGGCGACCTTGCGCTTCAGGGGGTCATCGCCGCGGTAGTAGTCCGTGACGATGTGCGCCTTCTTCTGCAGGTTCACATTCTCCGTGGACCAGCGGAACGCCTCGTCGATCTCCTTCGTGGAGGCCAGCGTGGAGAAGATCGAGGAGTAGCTCTTGGCGTGCACCGACTCCATGAACGCTATGTTCGTGAGGACGGCTTCCTCGTGCTGCGTGATGGCATCGGGAATGAGGCTCACGGCGCCGACGGTCGCCTGCACGGTGTCGAGCAGGGTCAACCCCGCGAAGACGCGCATGGTGAGCTGCTGCTCCTCCGGCGTCAGCGTGGCCCATGACTGCACGTCATTGGACAGCGGCACCTTCTCGGGCAGCCAGAAGTTGTTCACCAGGCGGTTCCAGACCTCGACGTCCTTGTCGTCCTGGATGCGGTTCCAGTTGATGGCCTGGACCTGGTCTACGAGCTTCAGCTTCTCGCTCATGGGGTGTTCCTTGTCTGGGTATAAGTGATGCCGGTGATCTCGGTGAAGCTGGTGGTGTCAGGCCGGGCGGAACACCCGGCCTGACAGAATTTAGTTGCCTAAAGCATGCAACTGACGCAACCCTCGACCTCGGTCCCTTCGAGGGCGAGCTGGCGGAGACGGATGTAGTAGATGGTTTTGATGCCCTTGCGCCAGGCGTAGATCTGCGACTTGTTGATCTCACGCGTGGTGGCGGTGTCCTTGAAGAACAGCGTCAGGGACAGGCCCTGGTCCACGTGCTGCGTGGCAGCGGCGTAGGTGTCGATGATCTTCTCGTAGCCGATCTCGTACGCGTCCTGGTAGTACTCCAGGTTGTCGTTGGTGAGGTACGGCGCCGGGTAGTACACGCGGCCCAGCTTGCCTTCCTTGCGGATC
>JASLAA010000082.1 GCA_030147325.1 Arthrobacter sp.
GGGGGAGCGGTCCTCTGGCAGCACCTGTTCTGGTTCTTTGGCCACCCCGAGGTGTACATCATTGCGCTGCCGTTCTTCGGCATCGTCTCGGAAATCTTCCCGGTGTTCAGCCGCAAGCCGATCTTCGGCTACAAGGGCCTCGTCTACGCGACGATCGCCATCGCCGCCCTCTCGGTCACCGTGTGGGCCCACCACATGTACGTCACCGGAGCCGTGCTCCTGCCGTTCTTCGCCTTCATGACCATGCTCATCGCGGTCCCGACGGGCGTGAAGTTCTTCAACTGGATCGGCACCCTGTGGCGCGGATCCCTGACCTTCGAGACACCGATGCTCTGGAGCCTGGGCTTCCTCGTCACCTTCCTCTTCGGAGGACTGACCGGCATCATCCTGGCGTCGCCGCCCCTGGACTTCCACGTCTCGGACACGTACTTCGTCGTCGCGCACTTCCACTACGTGGTGTTCGGCACCGTGGTCTTCGCGATGTTCGCCGGGTTCTACTTCTGGTGGCCGAAGTTCACCGGCAAGATGCTCAACGAACGCCTGGGTAAGATCCACTTCTGGATGCTGTTCCTCGGATTCCACGCCACGTTCCTCATCCAGCACTGGCTCGGCGTCGAGGGCATGCCCCGTCGTTACGCCGACTACCTGCCGGAAGATGGCTACACGGCGATGAACCAGTTCTCCACCATCGGGTCCTTCGTCCTGGGAGCCTCGCTGATCCCGTTCTTCTGGAACGTCTACATCACGTGGCGCACCGGCAAGAAGGTCGAGGTCGATGACCCCTGGGGCTTCGGTGCCTCGCTCGAATGGGCGACCTCCTGCCCGCCCCCGCGGCACAACTTCACCTCGCTGCCGCGCATCCGCTCGGAGCGTCCTGCGCTGGATCTGCACCACCCGGAGCTGCAGCAGACCCATACCCCCGATGACAGCGCAGCCAGTTTCATGGGCTCCGCTGATCGGAAGGACGTCGACGCATGAAAATCGAGACGAAGCTCTTCACCTACATGATGCCGTTCTTCCTTCTGGTCGGGACCGTCTACGGCTTCCTGGTCGAATGGTCCGAACCGGTCGGATTCCTGGCGCTGTACCTGACCGGCGGGTTGTCGGGAATGATCGGCTTCTACCTCGCCTTCACGGGGAAGCGGGTGGGAGACCGCCCCGAGGATCGCCTTGATGCGGAGATCCACGAGGGATCCGGCGAGCAGGGGCACTTCAGCCCCTGGAGCTGGTGGCCGCTGGTCCTCGGAATCTCGGCGGCGACGGGTTTTCTCGGTATCGCCATCGGTTTCTGGATCATGTACATCGGCATGGGACTGGCCGTCATCGCCCTGGTCGGCTGGGTCTTCGAGTACAGCCGCGGGGATCACGCCCACTGAGTCGAAACCCCAGATGTGTCAGGAAGAGCCCGCCGCGTGCGGGCTCTTCCTCGTTTAAGTACAGTCTGAGGTAGCTGACCGCCGGTCATGGTGCTTCGCGCGGTCCACGAAGGGAAGGGGTGGAGATGACGATTCTTCCGCGACCCTTCGATGCGGAACACCTCGACGACGCTGCGGGTTCGCCGAAGCACGTTCAGCTCCGTGAGAGCCTGCGGCGATATGTGCTCCAGCACGGCGAGCAGGGAGCACCCGTGCCGTCAGAACGTCAGCTGAGCGACTACTACGGCGTCGCCAGGATGACAGTGCGCCAGGCCGTGGACGCCCTCGTCGCGGAGGAAGTGCTGGAGCGGGTCGTCGGGCTGGGGACGTTCGTGGCGCGCACGAAACTGGACCTGCACATGAAGATGACGTCGTACACGGAGGAGATGATCCGGCGGGGCATGGTCCCCGACGCCCGGGTGCTGAGCTTCGAACAGCAGGGCGCAACGCCCCTGGTCGCAAGGGAACTGCAGATCGACATCGGTCAACCCGTCATCCGCTTCCGCCGGCAGCTCCTCGCCGACGGTGAGCCGATGAGCGTGGACGAGAATTTCATTCCAGCCCATCGGGTGAAGGGGATCCTCGACGATCCTCCTCCCACCTCGCTCTACAACGTGCTCAGTGAGAGGTACGGGCTGGTCATGGAGTGGGGCGAGGACACGATCGAGGCGACGGCGGCCTCGCCGTCGATCGCACGCCTCCTGAATGTGGAGATGAATGCTCCACTTCTCAAGATCCAGCGGCACGCCTACGTCGCCCGGGCGATGATCGACTACTCGGTGTCCTATTACAGGGCTGATCGCTACAAGCTCTGGGTGCCCCTGCAGCGGCCGGGAGTACGGACTCCGCGGGCGTACAGCTCCAAGCGCTTGGGCTGAGGCGGGTGTGAGCCGTGCGCCCGGCCAGCAAGGCGACCTTCCCTGTCGGTTCGGCGAAAGGTAGGCGGCGGACGGTCTCGGCGCCGGATGCCGGCCGGACTCGAGACGACGTCGGCTGCTCGCCGACTCGCTGACGCGAGACCGTGAACGAGGAAGGGCCAGGACGTTTCCGTCCTGGCCCTTCCTGCTTCCGGGCTGCAAGCCCAGTGGTCGATCGCCCTTAGTGGCTGGCGATGGACTCGCGGTCCTTCGCGCCGGCGATCTCCTCATGGTGGTCACCATGGGAAGCCGCCAGTTCCTTCGGCGTGACCGGAGCGACCCGATCCTCGAAGAAGAAGCGGGAGACACGGCCATGGACCTTGTCGAGGCGGCTGATCTTGCCGTTGGCGTCGGCCTTGGGAACCATCACCTCGGGAGCCTCGAAGCTGACCAGCTTGTACCGCTTGTAGTCGTCGACCGGCTCGTGCACCTCGATGAACTCACCGTGGGGCAGGCGCACGATGCGTCCCGTCTCCCGGCCGTGGAGGGCGATCTCGCGATCCTTGCGCTGCAGGGCGAGGGCGATGCGCCGCGTGACCATGAAGGCGAGGATGGGTCCGAAGATCACCAGGAAGCGCAACCAGTAGAGGACGTCGTTCAGCGACACCAGGAAGTGCGTGGCGATGAGGTCGGAACTCGCGGCGGCCCACATGACGCAGTAGAACGTGATGCCTGCGACGCCGATGGCGGTGCGGGTCGGAGCGTTGCGCGGACGGTTCAGCAGGTGGTGTTCGCGCCGGTCCTTGGTCACCCACGCTTCGATCCACGGCCAGGTGAACATGAGGCCGAAGACGATCATCGCTGGGACCAGTGCCGGCAGCAGCACGTTCAGCGACAGGGCGTTCTCGCCCCAGGGGAACGGGATCATGAACTCGAAGTCGAAGTTCGGCCCCAGGGTCCCTGGCATCAGCCGGAGCGCGCCATCCACCCAGCCGATGTACCAGTCGGGCTGGGTACCGGCGGAGACGGGGGAGGGATCGTAGGGACCGTAGTTCCAGATCGGGTTGATGGTGAAAGCAGCCGAGATGGCGGCGAGCACACCGAAGACGATGAAGAAGAACCCTCCGGCCTTCGCGGCGTAGACGGGACCGACGGGGTAGCCGACCACGTTCGTGTTCGTCCGGCCCGGGCCGGGGAACTGTGCGTGCTTGTGGAGCACCACCATGAACAGGTGGATGCCGATCATCAGCAGGATGACCGCGGGGATCAGCAGGATGTGGAGGACATACAGCCGGGGGATGATCACGGTACCCGGGAACTCTCCACCGAAGAGGAAGAAGCTCAGGTAGGTCCCGACCACCGGGATGGCCTTCATGACGCCGTCGATGATGCGGAGACCGTTGCCGGACAGCAGGTCATCGGGAAGCGAGTAACCGGTGAAGCCGGCTGCGAGGCTCAGGATCACCAGGACACATCCGACGACCCAGTTGAACTCGCGGGGACGGCGGAACGCCCCGGTGAAGAACACGCGCAGCATGTGGACGGCTACCGATGCGACGAAGAGGAGTGCGGCCCAGTGGTGGACCTGCCGCATGAACAGGCCACCCCGGACATCGAAGGAGATGTCGAGCGATGACGCGTAGGCCATGGACATCTCGACACCGCGCAGGGGCGCGTAACTGCCTTCGTAATGCGTCTCAGCCATCGACGGGTCGTAGAAGAAGGTGAGGAATGTGCCCGAGATCAGCAGGATGACGAAGGTGTAGAGCGCCACCTCACCGAACATGAACGTCCAGTGGTCGGGAAAGATCTTCCGGCCGAACTCCTTGACGATGCCCGAGCCACCGACACGTGAGTCGACGTAGTCGGTGACCTTACCCACGCGCGTCTTCGGCACGTAGGTTGGTGTTGCGGTTGAGCTGCTCATGTCAGCCTCGCTCCCAGAAACTAGGTCCTACGGGTTCTTGGAAGTCGCTCGAGGCGACTAGATAGCCCTCATCGTCTACTTCGATGGGTAGCTGTGGCAGCGGGCGTGCGGCAGGCCCGAAGATCACTTTGCACTCCTGCTCGAGGTCGAAGGTCGACTGGTGGCAGGGGCACAGCAGGTGGTGCGTCTGCTGCTCGTACAACGCCACCGGGCAACCGACATGGGTGCAGATCTTCGAGTAGGCGACGATGCCGTCGTAGCCCCAGTTCTCCCGACCTGGGGAGGGGTTGAGCTCCTCGGGGTCCAGGCGCATCAGCAGCACGACGGCCTTCGCCTTCTCCTCGAGCTTGTTCTCGACCTCGTTGAGGCCCTCGGGAATCACGTGGAAGGCGGATCCCATGGTGACGTCCGAAGCGCGGATCGGCGTCCCACTGGGGTCACGCGTCAGCCGTACGCCGGTGTCCCACATGGTTTGCTTCAGCGAATTGCCGGGCAGGGGACCGAGGTCGCGGAAGATGGCGATAGCCGGCAGGGGAGCCAGGAGCGCCGCTCCGAGCAGGGTGTTCCGGATCAAGGGACGGCGCTTGATGCCGGATTCCTCGAGGATGTCGTTGACGATCTTCTCGGCATCTTGCCGGTCCTTCTCGGGCCGGATCTCATGACGGCTCTCGGTCACCTCGTGATCGGGCATGAGCGTCTTGGCCCAGTGCACGATTCCGACGCCGATACCCAGCATCGCGAACGCGGTGCCGAGGCCCAGCATCAGGTTCTGCAGGCGCAGGCGCTCGATCGTCTCGTTCAACGGGACGAAGAAGTAGCCGACGAAGAAGAGGAGCGTTCCGAGGATGGAGATGAAGAACAGCAGGGCGACCTGCCGTTCTGCGCGCTTCTCCGCGCGGGGGTCGCGGTCTGCCAGCCGTGGCCGGTGGGGAGGCAGGCCCGGGTTCTCGAACTGGTCCAGCTCCCGACCGGGCGTAGCGACGGTGACCGTGGTACCCGGGGCGCCGTTACTGGAGTCCGCCATGATCTCTCTCATCCTTCTTTAGGTACTTCGTTCGCAGGTCTATAGGTGATTCGTTCACAACGTGGTACCGGATGGTCAGGAGGACCGAGAGGTGAGCCACACGGTGAAGGCGATGATGACGCCGAGTCCGGCGACCCAGATGAAGAGTCCCTCGGAGACCGGCCCGAGCGAACCGAGATCGGCTCCACCAGGAGAACCCTGCTCCTCGATCGTCTTCAGGAAGGCGATGATGTCCTGCTTCTCCTCGGGGGAGACGTTCGCGTCGCTGAAGACGGGCATGTTCTGCGGGCCGGTGACCATGGCCTCGTAGATGTGCTTCTCGCTCGTACCGTCGATCGACGGTGCGAACTTCCCGCGGGTCAACGCGCCGCCGGCAGCGGCGGCGTTGTGGCACATGGCGCAGTTCACGCGGAACAGCTCGCCGCCCTTGGCGGAATCGCCTCCGGAGGCGTCCAGCATCTCGTCCGTCGGGATGGCAGGACCTGCGCCGAGGGAGGCGACGTACGCTGCGAGCTGACTGATCTGCTCCTGGGTGAACTGGACCGGCTTCGCCTGCGCCTGGGGTCCGTCCATCTGCATCGGCATGCGGCCGGTACCGACCTGGAAGTCCACGGATGCTGCACCGACGCCAACAAGGGAAGGGGCTGCGTCCGAACCGGTCGCTCCCATCCCGTGGCACGAGGCACAGTTCGCCGAGAACAGCTTGCTGCCCTCTTCGACGTCGTTCGCCGTGAACGTGGTGGTCTGCGCCTGCGCCTCGTTGGCGGTGCTGGCTGCTGAGTAGATCCCGCCGGTGACGAGGAGCGCCATCAGGAGCAACGCAAACGCTGCTAGGGGATGACGCCGCCTCTGGGAGAGTGCCTTCACGAAATGGTTCCTGCCTTTTGTGGTGCCAGAGCTGCTGGAGTTCCTCATTGAATTCTACCTCTAGTAGAAGAGTCTACAGGAGGCAGCTACTGGAGGAAGTAGATGATGATGAACAGACCGATCCAGACGACATCGACGAAGTGCCAGTAGTAGGACGTGACGATGGCGGAGGTGGCTTCGAAGTGCCCGAACTGGCGAGCGATGAAGGCGCGACCGATGATGAACAGGAACGCGATCAGGCCGCCCACCACGTGGATGCCGTGGAAGCCGGTGGTCATGTAGAAGGCCGACCCGAAGGCGTTGGAGGAGAGGGAGATGCCCTCTGCCACCAGCTCCGCGTACTCGTAGGCCTGAACGGAGACGAAGATCGCGCCCATGAAGAAGGTGAGCAGGAACCACTCGACCATTCCCCAGCGGGACAGCTGGAACAGTCCGCCGGTCCGGCGTGGCTGCAGCCGCTCGGCGGCGAACACCCCGAACTGGCAGCTGAAGGAGCTGGACACCAGGATGACGGTGTTCACGAGAGCGAACGGGACGTTCAGCTTCTCGGTCTCCATGGCCCACAGCTCGCTCGACGTGGACCGCAGGGTGAAGTACATGGCAAAGAGGCCCGCGAAGAACATCAGCTCGCTGGACAGCCACACGACGGTTCCTACGGAGACCATGTTCGGGCGGTTGAGCGCGGGATGTGGGGCGGCGCTGGGGGCTTGGGTCGCAGATGTCACAGAGTCATTATGTCCCCAAGATCGCCTCGATCACCAACGCGAAACTCGCGTCGGCGGGCCTGTTCAAGCGCGTCCGAGGCTGGACGCCCGCCGTTCCGGGGAACTTCTCCGTGATGACTTTCTACAATTCGTAGATAATCTTGGACGGTGAGCCTGACAACCAGCCCTGCTACGGCACCACCCACCTGGCCCTCGATCTTCTCGTCGCTCCTGGCGGGTACCGATCTGAGCGTCGGCCAGAGCCGCTGGGCGATGGACGCCATCATGTCCGGGGAGGCGAGCCACGCCCAGATCGCCGGTTTCCTCATGGCGCTGCGGGCGAAGGGCGAGTCCGTGGGTGAGCTCGTCGGTCTGGTCCAGGCGATGCTCGGTCGTGCCCACCGTATCGCTGTCGCCGGTCCGACACTGGACATCGTCGGGACCGGTGGTGACGGGCTGAACACGCTGAACATCTCGACGATGGCCTCGCTGGTCGCCGTCGGAGCAGGTGCGAAAGTCGTCAAGCACGGGAACAGAGGTGCTTCGTCCGCTTCCGGTGCGGCGGACGTCATCGAGGAACTGGGTGTCCGGCTCGATCTCGCCCCCGCTGACGTCGCCCGCACGGCAGAACGTGCCGGGATCACGTTCTGCTTCGCACAGGTCTTCCATCCCTCCATGAAGCACGTGGCAGTCCCGCGGCGGGAGCTGGGTGTGCCCACCGCCTTCAATTTCCTGGGTCCGCTGAGCAACCCCGCCGGCGTGACGGCCCAGGCGCTCGGGTGCGCCGACGCCCGGATGGCGCCCCTCATGGCCGGTGTGCTCGCGCAGCGCGGCATCCGTGCCCTCGTCTTCCGTGGGGACGACGGTAGGGACAAGCTCACGACGAGCGGATCGTCGACCGTGTGGGAGGTCCGCGACGGGCAGGTCGAGTCGTCCGAGGTGCATCCCGGAGACTTCGGCCTCGAGGTCGTGTCCGTCGACGCACTGCGCGGCACCGACGCGCACGGCAATGCCGACGTCGTCCGGCGGGTGCTCGCAGGGGAGACAGGGCCCGTCCGGGACGCCGTCGTCCTCAACGCCGCTGCCGGTCTCGTGGCACTCGACGAGACCGCGGATGGAGC
>JASLAA010000107.1 GCA_030147325.1 Arthrobacter sp.
CCGAAGGACTCCCCGTCCCTGGTCCACGGCAGGGGGACGCGGCAGCCGTCGCGGCCCACGTCGACTCCCCGGTTGCGGAAGAACGTCGGATCCTGGCGGTCCTCGTCGGCGATGTCGGCCACCTCGTGCAGGCCGAGCTCCTCCCCCTGGTAGAGGTACGCGGATCCGGGCAGGGCGAGCATGAGCTGGGTGACGGCGCGGGCACGGCGCTCCCCGAGCTCCCGGTCCAGCTCAGGATCGGTTCCGCCGCTCATCAGCCACGCCGAACCGTCCTGCCCGCCGTCGCCGCCCTGTCCCGCCTTGCTCACGGTGCTCTCGGGGTCGGCCGGTGGCAGCCCGTAGCGCGTGGCGTGCCGCACGACGTCGTGGTTGGAGAAGACCCAGGTGGACGATGCTCCGGAGGACGTGGCCTGCACGAGGTTCTTCGTGATGATGTCGCGGAACTGGGCCGGGTCCCAGTCGGCCTTGAGGAGGTCGAAGTTGAAGGCCTGGCCGAGCCCGTCGGGGCTGGCGTAGCGGGCACGGCGGTCCGCGTGCACCCATGCCTCGGCCACCGCGGTCCGGGGCGGTGTGTATTCGTCGAACACCTGACGCCACTCGGCGAAGACCGCGTGGACCTCGTCGCGGTCCCAGAACGGGTGCCGGCCGTCGTGGTTCCCGCCCTCGGGCCCGAGTTCGGCCTTGGAGGGCAGGGGCTCGGTCAGGTCCTTCGTGAGGGCGTGCGCCACGTCCACCCGGAAGCCGTCGACGCCGCGGTCGGACCAGAAGCGCAGCGTCGCAAGGAAGTCGTCGCGGACCTCGCGGTTGTCCCAGTTCAGGTCGGGCTGCTCCCTCGCGAAGATGTGCATGTACCACTGGCCGTCCTCGGTACGCTCCCAGGCCGGACCGCCGAACACGGAATCCCAGTCGGACGGTGGCTCGGATCCGTCCGGTCCCTTGCCGTCACGGAAGATGTAGCGGTCCCGCGCGGCCGATCCCCTGGGTGAGGCGAGTGCCTCCTGGAACCAGACGTGCCGGTTCGAGGTGTGGTTCGGGACGATGTCCGCGATGAGCTTGATGCCGGCATGGTGGAGCGCTGCGACCATCTCGTCGAAGTCCCCGAGCGAGCCGAGTTTCGGGTCCACGTCGCGGTAGTCGTCGACGTCGTACCCGCCGTCCGCGAGCGCGGACGGGTAGAAAGGGCTCAGCCAGACGGCGTCGATCCCCAGCGACGTCAGGTACGGGACGCGGGACGTGATGCCCTTGAGGTCGCCGATGCCGTCCCCGTTGGAATCGGCGAAGCTCCGCGGATAGATCTGGTAGACGGCGGCCTGGCGCCACCAGTCGGGATCCTGCATGCGCTCCGCGAGCGCAGCCGGCGAGAGGTCCCTGGCGGCGTCGACGGCGGATGCGACAGCGGGATTGACGGTTGAGGTCACGGGAGGAGTCCCTTTCCTGGGATGAGCGGGCGCTGGGGGCTTCGGGTGGATCCGGAGAGCGTCCGGTCCGGCTCCACCCGAGTACATCCTTCCATCCTGGTTCTGGAGCGCGACCCAGCATCCCGGAATTATTCAGCCGCCTGATCAATTGCACAGTCATGACTACTATCGCGATCATCGGAGCAGGACGCGGCCTCGGCGCCGCAGTGGCACGGCGTTTCGGAGCCGAGGGGTTCTCCGTCGCCCTCATCTCACGCAGCCAGGGCAAGCTGGACGCCCTCGCTGAGGATCTCGGCAAGGAAGGCATCCAGGCCCGCGGTTTCGCGGCCGACGTGCGCAATCCGGAGTCCATCGCCGCGGCCCTCGAAGCCGCCACGGAGACGCTCGGCCCCATCGAGGTGCTCCAGTACAGCCCCCTGCCGCAGAAGGACTTCATGCGGCCCGTCCTCGAGACCACGCCGGCGGATCTCAAGGGACCGGTGGAGTTCTCCATCTACGGACCCGTGGCCGCTGTCCACCAGGTGCTTCCCGGCATGCGGTTCCTCGGCGAGAACCGCGGCACCATCCTGTTCATCAACGGCGGCTCGGCCGTGAAGCCGGGCCGTGCCGTCACCGGTACCTCGGTCGCCTTCGCGGGCCAGGCAGCCTACGCGCAGCTGCTGCACGAGGTGCTCGGCGAGGAGGGGATCCACGTGTCGCAGCTCATCATCGGCGGCCGGATCATCGAGGGCGACCCCGAGAAGGACCCCGCTGTCCTCGCCGGCGTCATCTGGGACCTCCACTCCCAGCGGAGCACCTTCCGCCACCAGATCAGCGCCGACTGACCTTCCCTCCCGCCGTCCTGGCCAGACGGCGGGAAGACCCGGTCACCTGGATCCCGCCGGACCCGGCGGCTGGTGAGCGGTCCTTCAGCGGCCGCCGGTGAGATCCTCCACGCGGGCCTTGATGGCGGCCTGGGTCCGCGTGGCGCATCCCAGCTTGGCGAGCACCCTGGACACATGCGTCTTGGTGGTCCCCGCCGAGATGTGCAGCTGCCGGGAGATGGCCTGGTTGGACTGGCCCTGCGCGAGCAGGTGCAGCACATCGAGTTCGCGCTCGGTAAGTCCGTAGCCTGTCCCAGCCACGGTCCGGCCTGGCGCGGCAGGCCATGCGGTCGCCGCTTCCGTCCCGGCTCCTGGCGACGCGCCACCCACCTGCGTGGCGTCGAGCGCCACGAAGGCGTCCAGGACCGTGCGCAGGACGTCAGGAGCCAGCGCGGCGTCGCCGTCGGCCACCCGGCGCACGGCATCGAGGAGGGCTGCCGGCTCCACCGTCTTGAGCAGGAAGCCTGCAGCTCCTGCGCGCAGGGCGCCGAAGACGTACTCGTCGATGTCGAAGGTGGTGAGCACCAGGACGCGGGAGGACCCGGACCCGGTAATGCGTCGGGTCGCCTCGATACCGTCGACGTCGGGCATGCGGATGTCCATGAGGACGACGTCGGGCTGCAGGGCCACAGCGTTCGTCACGGCAGACCCGCCGTCGGCCGCCTCTCCGACCACCCTGATATCGCCTGCGGTCTCCAGGATGAACCGCAGGCCGGCCCGGATGGCCGCGTGGTCGTCGACGATCAGGACGGTGACGGGCGCCCGGGTCACGG
>JASLAA010000119.1 GCA_030147325.1 Arthrobacter sp.
CCACCCCAGCCGCTCCGAACTTTCGGTTGACGTCGTCGAGCGCACGTTCAGCGATCCTCCAGTTGTCATCGCGGCGGTCGATGGTGAGTTGTGTCAATCCGTCGCCGGTCTCCAGGGACTCGGCGCGAAGCCCGATCAGCCGGACCGGCATGGGCCGCTCCCCCAGCGCTGCGAGCAGCGCGGTCGCCGCTGCGTAGATAGCGTTCGCGCTGTCAACGGGCTCGTCGAGCTTTCGGGAGCGGGTGAGCGTGGAGAAGTCGGAGTACCGGAGCTTGAGCGCGACACCGCCGCACGATGGCCCGAGGCTCGCAGCCGGGTGGCCGTGCGGTGGGCCAGCCTCAACAATTCGGTCCGCAGGACATCGGCGTCGTCGATGTCCTGCGCGAACGTCTGCTCCGCCCCGATGCTCTTCTCCGGACGGGACACGACGACGCGCCGGGGATCGCGGCCCCAGGACAGGTGGTGGACATGCTCCCCCGAGGTGCCCAGGAGGCTCCTCAGCGTCGAGACCGGCGTGTGCGCCACATCCTCCACGGTCTGGATCCCGATGCGGGCGAGGGTCTCCTGGGTCTTCGCACCGACACCCCACAGCGAGGAGACCGGGAGGGTGTGGAGGTAGGCGACCGTCCGGTCACCGGGGATCAGGAGCAGCCCGTCGGGCTTCGCCCTGGTCGAGGCGATCTTCGCCACGAACTTCGTCGTCGCGGCACCGACACTCGCCGTGATCCCGAGGGTCGAGTGGATCTCGGCCCTGACCTGCTCACCGATCTCGCGGGGGCCCCCCAGCCTCCGCAGCGCGCCTGCGACGTCCAGAAAGGCCTCGTCCACGCTGAGTTGCTCGACGTAGGGGGTGACCGAGCGGAAGATCCGCATGACCTGCGCCGATACCTCCGCGTACCGGTGCTGGTGCGGAGGCAGGATGACAGCGGTGGGGCACTGTCGCATGGCGACGGACATCGGCATCGCCGACCGTACGCCGAAGCGGCGCGCCTCGTAGGAGGCCGACAGGACGACGGACCGCCCGGACGGTGACCCGACCACCACCGGCACACCGCGCAGGTGCGGATGATCGAGCAGTTCGACCGAGACGAAGAACGCGTCCATGTCGATGTGCAGGATGGAGCACTCCGCGTGCTCCACCGTCCCGGGGCCCTCGTCCTTCGCCACCGCATCATCGTACGCAGCGGCACCGACACCCGCGCGGGCGGCCCGGCATCGAGGACCGGGACCGCGGTCGACGACGGTGCAGGGGCCGGACCGTCCGGCCCGGCCGATAGAGTGAGGACACCACGACCAGCCGAGCTGCCCGGGAGATCCATGCTGTCCGCACCCGCCATCACCGATCAGGGCGATCCACCGTCCGACACCATCGCGGTGGAGCAGGACCGGTTCCGTTCCGCGCTGACGAGCGCCATCGACGGGTTCCTCGACGAGCAGCGCGACGTCCTGACCGCCATCTCCGACGAGTCCGTTCCGCTGATCACGAGCATCGCCGCCCTCACCAGTGGCGGGAAGAGGATGCGGGCCCTGCTCTGCTACTGGGGCTGGCGCGCGGCCGGTGGCTCGGCCGAGGACCCGGCTCCGGTCCTCGCCGGGACAGCCCTCGAGTTCTTCCAGGCCGCCGCCCTGATCCACGACGACATCATCGACCGGTCCGACACGCGCCGCGGGCGTCCCAGCGTCCACCGCCAGTTCACCGCGCGCCACGCTGACGCGGGGTGGCACCTCGACCCGGAGCGCTTCGGCGTGTCAGCGGCCATCCTGGCGGGCGACCTGTGCCTCGCCTTCAGTGAGGAGCTGTTCACGGCGTCGTGCTCAGGTGCGGCAGGCGCCACTGCCCGGGTGATCTTCAACCGCATGCGGACCGAGGTGATGGCGGGTCAGTACCTGGACCTCCTGGAAGAGGCGGTCGGTCCGGACCAGACGCCGGCCGTCGCCGAGGAGCGCGCGCTCAACATCCTCCGCTTCAAGTCGGCCAAGTACTCCATGGAACGGCCACTCATGCTCGGCGGCGCCCTCGCCGGGGCGGATGACCGCCTGCTGGCCTCCTACTCGGCCTTCGCCCTCCCTCTGGGCGAGGCGTTCCAGCTTCGGGACGACGTACTGGGGGTCTTCGGAGATCCCGAGGTGACGGGCAAACCCGCCGGGGACGACCTTCGCGAGGGCAAGCGTACGTTCCTCGTCGCCCGGGCTCTCGGGGCGAGCGACCACGCAACCCGGCTGCGGATCAACGCCATGCTCGGGGACACCTCCCTGGACGACACCGCCGTCAGCACGCTGCGCACACTGATCACCGACAGCGGCGCCCTCTCCCATACGGAGCGCCTGATCGAGGAGAAGTCGAGGCAGGCGTTCGAGGCGCTCGACGATCTCCCCGTCGATGCTGTTGCGCAACGCGCCCTCCGCCTGGTGGCCGAGGCTGCGGTCACCCGTTCCTCCTGACCGTTCCTTCTGACCGTTCCTTCTGACCGTTCCTCCTGACACCGTGACGTCCGACACCGCCGCGTCGAGGACGACGGCGAGTCGGGTCATGGTGAGCACCGGAAAGGGCGGCAGGACGGGACGTCCTCGCGAGGTGTGGTGGTACTCCTACCAGGCCGCGGCCTGCGCGCGACGACGGATCTCCGTCTTTCGTCCCTCGCGCAGTGCGTCGACGGGCCTGCCGGGCAGGGACTCGTCGTCCGTGTAGAGCCAGCGGATGATGTCCTCGTCGCCGTAGCCCGAATCGGCCAGGACCACCACGGTGCCGCGGAGGCTGTCGAGGACCGCGCCGTCGACGAGGAAATCGGCCGGGACGCTGCGCACGTTGCGTTCCCCGATGCGGACGCTGACCAGGGACCGCTCGCTGATCAGCGAGTGCACCCTCGTGATGGGCAGGTCGAGGGCCTCGGCAACCTCGGGGAGATTGAGCCAGGCCGGGACGAGGTGTTCGAGTTCATTCACCGTTCAAGGGTGCCATGCTCGCTCGTACTTCTCCACCCGGTGCCGGTGCGGGGAAGGGGTCGAGAATCAGCCCTCCCCGGCCCGCGACCGGGAAGGAGGGACTGCGCCTCCGATCTCCCCGGGGGACGGCCATCAAGCGCGACACGCTGCACCCCGGGAACGACACGCCGCGGAGCCGCTTGGGGCGTTCCGCCACACTCTTGTGATACCCGCTTTTTCGTGTAAGTTCACAGGAGTCACACACGCAACACTAACAACAAGTGACCCACCAGCATCAGCACGTGTATGTGCCCGGACAGGAAGCCTCATCCCGGGCACGTACGTCCGCGCGGTCTCAGCCGCCAACAGACGAGGAACGAAATATGACTGCCCAGCGATCGCACGCACCGCTGAATGGCGCCCGCAGGAAAGCCGTCGGCGCCAGCCCGCGCGGCCTGAATGTGGCCGTGACCACTGCCGCCCTGCCCGCGGTGATCCTCTCATCCGTCGCGCTGGCGCAGCCCGCGACGGCAGCCACCCCGCAGCCGGCGTCCACGGCCCGGCACCTCGGGGCGACGGCGGCGGTGCAGCCGCCGACCCGCGCGATCGTTCCTGCGGCACTCGTCGCCGTCCAGCTCCCGACACAGCGGGTCGCAGTGGTGGCCCAGACCGTCCCGGGGACCTACACGATCAAGCCGGGCGATACGATCGGCGCGATCGCCAAGCGGTTCGGACTGTCCACGGACGCCGTCCTGAAGCTCAACAGGATGGATGCCCGCACGATCATCTACCCCGGCCAGAAAATCTCCCTGTCCGGGAGTGCGGCGCCCGCAGCGAAGCCCGTTCCGGCAGCAGTGCCCGGGAAGTCCTCCGCAGCCTCCTATGTCGTCAAGGCCGGCGACACCCTTGGCGCCATCGCCTCCCGCAACGGGGTCAGCCTCCAGAGCATCCTCACGGCGAACAACCTGTCGATGACGTCCGTCATCTACCCCGGCCAGAAGATCACCCTCGCCGGCAAGGCCCCTGCCGCTCCCGCCCCGACGTCCCCGGCCCCCGCTCCCGCTCCAGCCGGTGGCGGCAGCTACACGGTCAGGTCGGGCGACACCCTCGGCGCCATCGCCTCCCGCAACGGGGTCAGCCTCCAGAGCATCCTCACGGCGAACAACCTGTCCATGACATCCGTCATCTACCCCGGCCAGAAACTCAAGCTCTCGGGGTCCGTGACACCCCAGGCGACACCCCCGAAGGCGACCCAGCCTGCACCGGCCCCCGCGCCCGCCACGGGTACCTACACGGTCCGATCCGGCGATACCCTCGGCGCGATCGCTTCCCGCAACGGGGTCGGCCTGAGCGACCTGCTGGCCGCCAACAGGATGTCCATGACCACGGTCATCTATCCCGGGCAGAAGCTCGCCCTGCCCGGCAAGGGTGCTGCTCCGGCCCCGGCGCCGGGCACTGCTCCGGCACCGTCCAACCTCGTGCCCTCGACCTTCCTCGGGTACAAGTACCCGGACAAGGTGGTCTCCGATGCGAACGCCAACAAGGCGTTGCTCAACTCCCTGCCGGCTCCCTCGACCGCTCAGATGAAGCAGATCGTCGCGGACACCGCCCGCTCCATGGGGGTTGATCCGAGCCTCGCCCTCGCCTTCGCGTTCCAGGAGTCGAGCTTCAACCAGCGGTCCGTGTCCCCGGCCAACGCGATCGGAACGATGCAGGTGATCCCCTCGTCCGGGCAGTGGGCGAGCGATCTCGTCGGCCGGAAGCTCAACCTCATGGATCCCTACGACAACGCGACAGCCGGCGTCGCGATCATCCGTTCGCTCGTGCGGACCAGCCCCTCGCTGGACATCGCGATCGCCTCCTACTACCAGGGCCAGTACTCTGTGCAGACCCGCGGCATGTTCGAGGATACGAAGCACTACGTCGCGGCCATCAAGGCTCACCAGAAGTCGTTCCGGTAGCAGCGACCGGTCCTGCGGCAGGAGGACAGGAGGGGGCGGGACACGTGGTGATCCCGCCCCCTCCTGCTGCGCCCGCCTACTATCGGAGGGTGCACCAGCAACGGAAGGACCCCCTCGAGGGCACGATCGTCGACGGCAGGTACGTCGTCCACTCGAAGCTCGCCCGGGGCGGCATGTCCACCGTGTACCTGGCCACCGACAACAGGCTGGACCGCAGGGTGGCCCTGAAGGTCCTCTACCCCCACCTCGCGGAGGAACCCGGATTCACGGACCGCTTCGAACAGGAGGCGAAGTCCGCAGCGAGGCTCTCCCACCCCAACGTGGTGGGGGTGCTCGACCAGGGCGTCGACGATCTCGACGGGCAGCCCGTGGCCTATCTCGTCATGGAGTTCGTCGAGGGCAGTACGCTGCGGGACGTGCTCCGCCGGCACGGCAGCCTCACGCCCCGCCATGCGCTGCGACTGATCGACGCCGTCGTCGAGGGCCTTGCCGCTGCCCACGACGCAGGTCTCATCCACCGGGACGTGAAACCCGAGAACGTCCTCCTGTCGAAGACGGGACAGGTGAAGATCGCGGACTTCGGACTCGCCCGGGCGGTGTCGGCGAGCACAGGGACGGCGACCCTCGTCGGGACCGTCGCCTACCTCTCGCCCGAACTGGTGCTCGGCAGGCCGGCCGAAGCGCAGAGCGACATCTATTCCACCGGGGTGATGCTCTACGAACTCCTCACCGGCCAGCAGCCCTTCACCGGTGACACGCCGATCCAGGTGGCGATCCAGCACGCGCAGGCCGACGTCCCGGCGCCGTCTGCACTCCTTCCCGGGCTGGCGACGGACATCGACGAACTCGTGCGGTGGTGCACCTCGCGCGACCCGGAGGAGCGGCCGGTGGACGGAGCGGCCCTCCTCGGCGAGCTCCGGCACATCCGCGCCACCCTCACCGACGCGGAACTCGACCTGGCGCCCGCGAACACCCCTGATCAGCTCGGGGAGCAGGACCAGCTCACCGTCGCCGTCGTCCCCCACCTCCCACTCCTCGATGACCGGACGGTGGCCCTCCCGCCGTACGACCGCAGCTCACCGCGGGGCGGGGACGCGGAGGACGGCCGGGACCACGACGAGGCGGACGAGGGGCGGAGCGGCTGGACGGAGGTCCTGCCCCGTGGCCCCGGCAGCGACAACCGGACGAACATCATCGCTCGTGACAGCAATGCCACGCGGGTCATCGGGGCGGCACCTGGGCTGCCGCCGTCGCCGGCCGGCGGGCCGGACAGTGCTGGGGCGGACAGCCCCTCCCTGGCGCTCTCCAACCCGGCACGCTTCCAGCCGGCGCCGGCGGACCATCGGTACCGGGACTCGGCGACGACCGGGCACGACGGCGAGCGTCTCACCGGCAGCCCCCGGACGGGCAGCAGCGTGCCCCCGCTGTCGAAGAGGCAGCAGGCCCGGGAGGCACAGCGACCACAGAAGAGCCTGCAGAGTCGGACCGCGCGCCGCTCCCTACGGCTGCTCGTGGCGCTCCTGGTCCTGCTGGCGGGTCTCGTCGCGGGAGCAGCCTGGCTGTTCGGGGCGGGCCCCGCGGGTCTCGTCTCGCTTCCCGACGTCGCCAATGCACCGCTCGCGGAGGCGCGCGCGGCGCTCGACCGGGAAGGGCTCGGCTCCCTGACCACGGCGGAGGCGTTCGACGACGACGTCCTCGCCGGGCTCGTCATCGGCACCGATCCGGATGCCCACTCGGAGGTGCGGCGCTTCGAGCAGGTCGAGCTCATCGTCTCGAAGGGCCCGGAGCTCTTCGCGGTGCCCGCACTCCTCGGCCGGACCGAGGTCGAAGCCGCAGCGGAGCTCGGAGCGGCCGGATTCGCGGTCGGGTCCATCACCGAGGAGTACAGCGAGACCGCGCCGTCCGGAGAGGTCATCGGGCAGGCGCCACAGCAGGGTACCGACACTCGTCGGAACTCCACGGTGGACCTCATCGTCTCCCTCGGACCGGCACCGGTCCCGGTGCCCGACGTCGCGGGGCGCCCGGAGGCGGAGGCGGTCGAGCTCCTGGAGGCCGCAGGACTCGCGGCAGCCGTGAGCGGTAACCAGGAGTACAGCCGCACGGTGCCCGCGGGTTCGGTGCTCCGCCAGGAGCCCGTCGGGGTCGAGGTCCAGCGTGGAACGACGGTGGCGCTCACCCTGTCCCGGGGGCCGCGGATCGTGCGCGTCCCCAACGTCTTCTCGCTCTCCGAGGACCGGGCAGTGGATGCCCTCGAGGCGGCTGGATTCACCGTGCAGATCGACTACACGTTCGGCAGCGCCGTCCTCGGACTCGTCGCCGGGCAGAGTCCCACGGGAGAGCAGCCCGAGGGGACGACGATCCGCATCACCGTGACCTAGCAACCCGGTGTGACCTAGCCACCCGTTCCGGCCGGTCGGGCTCGACGGATCCACCGGGGTACGGCGACCCGCACCCCGGCAGCCCTCACGTCAGCTCTTGGAGAGCGCTCCGGCGACGAGGAACGCCATCTCGAGTGACTGCATGTGGTTCAGGCGCGGGTCGCAGACCGATTCGTAGCGCTCCACGAAAGCCTCCTGGTCGATCGGGTCCGCGCCGCCGAGGCACTCCGCGACGTCGTCGCCCGTCATCTCGACGTGCAGCCCGCCGGGGAACGTGCCCAGGGAGTTGTGGACCTCGAAGAAGCCCCGCACCTCGTCGATGACATCGTCGAAGTTCCGCGTCTTGTACCCGTTGGGCGACGTGACCGTATTGCCGTGCATGGGGTCCGTCACCCAGAGGACCTGGGCGCCGGAGTCCGTCACGCGCTCGACCAGCTTCGGCAGCTTCTCGCGGATGTTGCGGGCTCCCATCCGCGTGATGAAGGTGAGCCTGCCCGGCTCCCTGTTCGGGTCCAGCTTGTCTATCAGCGCCAGGGCGTCGTCGCCGGACGTCGAAGGCCCGAGCTTGACCCCGATCGGGTTCCGCACGCGGGACAGGAAATCCACGTGCGCGCCGTCGATATCGCGGGTGCGCTCCCCGATCCAGAGGAAGTGCGCGGAGGTGTCGTACGGGAGGGAGGTCCGCGAGTCGATCCGGGTCAGCGCCCGCTCGTAGTCGAGGAGCAGCGCCTCGTGGCTGGCGAAGAACTCGACGCGCTTCAGCGCCTCGAAGTCCGCTCCGCAGGCGTCCATGAAGCGCACGGCGCGGTCGATCTCCCGTGCCAGCGACTCGTAGCGGGAGTGGGCCGGGTTGGCCATGAAGCCCTTGTTCCAGTGGTGCACCAGTCGAAGATCCGCGAACCCACCCTGCGTGAAGGCGCGGATGAGGTTCAGCGTCGAGGCCGAGGTGTGGTAGGCCTTCACCATGCGTGAGGCGTCATGCCCGCGGGTCTCCGGGGTGAAGTCGTACCCGTTGACCATGTCGCCACGGTAGGCGGGAAGGGTGACGCCGTCACGCGTCTCGTCGTTCGAGGAGCGGGGCTTCGCGAACTGACC
This sequence comes from Arthrobacter sp., assembly GCA_030147325.1. Lineage (GTDB taxonomy): Bacteria > Actinomycetota > Actinomycetes > Actinomycetales > Micrococcaceae > Arthrobacter_D. The sequence goes on from JASLAA010000119.1 coordinate 8,357, forward strand.
GGCCATGCGCCCCATCTTGATGACGGGCAACGAGGCGCCGTAGGTCAGGACGACGGCCATCTGGAGGATGGTCCGGACACGTGCGCTGATCTTGTCGGCCGTCGCACCGTCGAACGTCTCTGCGCAGTCGCCTCCCTGGAGGAGGAAGGCCTTGCCCTGGGCTGCAGCCGCGAGGCGCTCGCGCAGGACGTCCACCTCACCGGCGAAGACCAGGGGCGGCAGGGTCGAGAGTTCCCTGACCGATGCCGCATGGACTCCCGCATCCTGCCAGGACGGCTGCTGCACCGCCGTCATCGAGCGCCAGGCGTCGAGGCCGGCGAGGGTGGATGCGGCGGGTTCCGCGGTGCGCGGGAGGACGGGAGCTAGTGAATCAGTCACAGCCGAATTCTACTGGCTGGCGGTGCGGGTCCCGATTCCGCCCGTCATCGCCGCTTCACATCCGCGCGACCGGATGCGCCGCTACCCGGCTTTCGGTCCGGCAGCCCTGCCGTCGTCGTCGGACTCCCCTGTCCGGGCGGAGGGAGCCCGCCCGATCTCCGTGACCGCACCGGGAAGAGGGGCTGGAACATCACTCGAGATCCTGACCGCGGCACGGCGGGTCTCGGCTCCGGGTTTGGGCGTCTTGCGTCCCGCGGCCTTCTCGGCGGCGAGGCGCTCCTTGACCGTACTCGCGTAGGCGTCCACGTACTCCTGTCCGGACAGACGCATGAGCTCGTACATGATCTCGTCGGTGACGGAACGCTGGACGAAGCGGTCGTCCTCGAGCCCCTCGTACCGGCTGAAGTCGAGTGGCTCCCCGATGATGATGCCGACCCGGCGGATGTTGGGGATGCGCCGACCGATCGGCTGCACCTTGTCCGTACCGATCATCGCTACGGGGACCACCGGGACACCGGTCGCGAGGACGAGCTTCGCCACACCGGTCTTCCCGCGGTAGAGGCGACCGTCAGGGCTCCGCGTGCCCTCCGGGTAGATGCCGAGGACACCGCCGTCATTCAGGATGTCCATGCCGGCCGTCAACGAGGACGACGACGCCGCTCCGCCCGAACGATCCATGGGCAGCTGATTGGACAGCCGGAAGAACAGTGCGGTCAACCGTCCTTTGACGCCCTTGCCGTTGAAGTACTCCGACTTCGCGAGGAAGACGACGGGACGCGGCACCACGATCGGCAGGAAGATGGAGTCGGAGAAGGACAGATGGTTGCTCACCAGCACCGCCGGACCGGACGTCGGGACGTTGTCCAGCCCCTTCACCCAGGGCCGGAAGAGCAGGTTGAGGATCGGACCGACGATGATCCGCTTCATCACCCAATAGAACACGCTGCCAGCCTCCCTGCATGGACGGCGCGGCATGAGTCATGCCGCCCGCTTTTTCATGTGGAAGCCTACTCTAAGGGCGTCGGCGCACTGACGCCCCTGGGTCACTGTGACGGCCCTGCCCGCTCCGCTTCGACTCGTCCCCGATCCGGCGACGACGAGCACTTACCGGTTGACGTAGCGGCACCGGGTGTCCACGATTGAACCAGTACGCCCTCTGATTCTCCGGAGGCCGGGCGGAGAACCTCCGACCCCAGCCGCAGCACGCGACAGCAGGTAGCAAAGTATGGGCCCCCGAGGTCACGAACCGAACGAATCCACCGATGACGCCGTCTGGCAGGATCTCGTCGCGCGCCTGGAAGGAACGTCCACGGACCACCGATCACCCGGCGCTCCGACCGCCGACCCCGCCGTCGCGCCGTCACCCCAGCTCCCCGACGCCGGCTCTGCACCTCCGGACGGGTCGGCGGACCCGCGAAGCGGTCCGGACGACGGTCCGACGGACCGCGAGAAGGCGGACGCCATCTTCCGGAACCAGCCCCTCCGCTCCACCAGACCGCGGGACTACGCTGCACCGGACGAAGCCGACGACGACGAGGGCTTCGTCCCC
>JASLAA010000160.1 GCA_030147325.1 Arthrobacter sp.
TGGTGGAATTCCGGTCCGTGCCCCAGAGGCCCCTACCCTCCCCCCACTCGTGGAGGTGCGTCGTGAGGACGGAGCGCCTCTGGTCGGAGAAGTCGATCAGCTGGTCGATCATCTCCCCATTCTGCCCTGCGGGACCGCGCCCGATGAGCGCCTGCGACGTGCGCTCCACTCCTACCGCCCCTCGACGAAGCCGCCACTGAAGGCTCCGAATCCCACGAAAGTGGTGAAGAAACAGACGAAGAGCATCAACAGCACGAATCGGCCTCCCATGAGGCGTCCACGGACGGCCTGACGCCCTCGCCCGTAATGCGTCAGAGCGAGACCTGCGACCCACGGATTCTCGCCACCGGGCACGGCTCGCGACAGGAGAACGAGGTCGAGGGTCTTGAAGGTCCAGAGAATCCCGACCGAGAGCATCCCGGCGCCTCCCGTGGCGTCGCCGCCGGTACTGGCCGTCACCATCGTCAGCACCACACCTGCGAGCGCTGCGAGCCAATAGCGCCGGTACCCGGAGGCGTTGTCGCCGAACCGGACGAGATGGTAGTCCCGACGTCGACGGTCCTCAGCGTGATCGGCGACGACCAGCCGCGCGAGCGCCTTCTCCACGGAGAGCAGTCCGACGCCGAGCACCACGGCGGCCAGGACGAGCAGGACGTCCCCCGGGGTCGTTCCGGGACCGGGCACCAGTGCTACCAGGACGCCCCCCAGGAGCAGGAGTCCGCCCGCCGCACAGTAGGCCCGCAAGCCGCCCCGGCCGCGGGTGGGATCCGTGAGCTGTTCCCTCAAGTACCCCCCGGGCAGGGCCCGGTCGAGCTTCCGGAAGGAGCGCACCGACCAGGCCGCATGGACCCCGACCACAGCGATGACCACTGACAGGGTCACGGGCAGGGGCAGGGGCAGGACCGCTACGAAAGCGAGGATCAGGATCGAGTACCAGAGTTGGAAGAGCCGTCCACGGACCCACTGGATCGGACTCGATGCAAGATCCGACTCGGCGGAGGTATCGAGCGGACTGGCCCTGAGCAGCCCACCCACGAGCTCCTCCCGGGGTCCCACGAGGCGCGCTCCCCCCTTGATCCGCCCACTGAGCAGCAGCAGTTCGCGATCCTGGGGATTCTCGGCGAGACCGGCCGCCAACAGCGACCGCGCCTCGCCGTCCTCGTCGATCAGGGACGCAGTATGCGCCGCCAGGGCGAAGGCCGCCGCATCCGCGTCCAGCGACAGGGCATGGCGAGCCGCTTGATGCGCGACCACCAGGTCCTGGCGATCCCGGCGGCGGCTGACCAGTGCCCGGCTCAACCAGGAGTGCGACGCCGCCTCGTCGGGATGCTGCTCCACGAGCAACCACGCCAGGTCGATCGCCTCCTCGAATCGTTCCTCGCCCAGCAGCGCCAGCAGGAGGGTGACCTGCGTGGCGAAGGAGTGGGGCTCGAGCGCCACCGCGCGCCGTGCGGCGTCCTCCGCTTCCGCGAACCTCCCGTCCATGACCAACCCTCGTCCGAGGAGTACCCAGAACAGCGGCTGATCCTGATGGTGGATGGCCTGGCCCTCCAGCATCTCCACGGCCTCGCGGCCCCTCTGCTGGGTGAGGAACACATCGAAGCGGGCGCTCAGCAGAGTGAGGTCGATTGGCTCGCTCATCACCCCTTCGTGCCTTTCAGCAGGGCGGCGAGGTCATCGTACCGGCCGTTGGCGTTCGAGAACCTGACCACGTTCCGTGCGGACTCGAGCCAGGCGACGGTGGACGGTCTGATCTCCTGCAGGGCGACGGCCAGGTGGTCCATGGTGATGGGCGAGATGGAGCCTCGGGCGATCGACTCCATCATCGCCTTCTCGGACGCCGTAACGGCCAGATGCTCGAGGTCTGCCCCGGAGAAGTTCTCCGTGACAGAGGCCAGGTACTCGACGTCGACGCCCGCGATCGGGCGGTCCTTCAGGTGGTGGCGGAGGATCGATGCGCGGGCAGTGGGATCCGGCGGGCTGACCAGGATGGAACGGTCCAGTCTTCCCGGACGCAGCAGGGCCTCATCGAGGTCCCACGGACTGTTCGTCGCCGCCAGGACGTACAGGCCGTCGTTGTCCCCATTCATCGAATCGAGCTGCATCAGCAGTTCGTTCACCATCTGGCGCAGCCAACCCGCTCCGCCGCCGGAGATTGACCCCCTGCGCATGCCGATGGAGTCGATCTCGTCGATGAACAGCACCGTGGGAGCCTGCGCCCGCGCCTCGTCGAAGATGCGCTTGAGGTTCTTTTCCGTCTCCCCCATGAAGGACCCGATCACATCGGTCATCGAGACCGAGATGAACGTGGCACCGAGCTCTCCCGCAATCGCCCTCGCGAGAAAGGTCTTCCCACAGCCTGGCGGGCCGTACAGCAGGAGCCCGCCGCGCAGCGATTTCCCGAACGCCCGTGCCACCTCTGCGTTGCGCATCGGGGCCAGGAAGGATTCCTCGAGGCGCTGCTTCACATCGTCCAGCCCACCGACGTCGGCCAGTGTCACGCTGCCGCGGGGCTGCTCGACGATCGGACCTGCGCCGTCGTCCGCCGTCGGACCGAGGGGTACACGGCCGCCCTGAACGAATGGTGGCGGCACACTACTGCCCACCTCACGCTCCGCATTGTCCCAGTCGAAGTCGACGGCGGGCGTGGACACCGGCGGGGTTGCAGGCCCGCCCTCCGGCGCCGGGGTGATCGACGGGGAACTGAGCGTGGTCGCTGCCACTGCGAGGATCTGCCGCGCCTGCTCGCTCGTCGGTTCGGCCGAGAGCGCGGTACTCGCCTCCGCTATGGCGGCCGCGGCGTCCCCGTCCGCCAGCAGGGTCTGCGCGAGGTGGAGCCGGAGGACGACGTCGGCCGGGTTGGCCTGCAGGGCTCTCCTGAGGCTGTCGATGATCGGGTCATTCACGGTGCATTCCTCCTGTAGCGGCTGAAGCCGGTGAACGGCAGGACGAATGAGCGTGATTCATCGATGGTCCCCTACCGTCATCGTTCGGATCGAGCTGCGTGCGTGGCACACGGCCCGATCCCTCGACCTCATCATGCCCTACACCCTCTCCACGACCGGGGCGCCCGTGCGTGCCGTGGCGCACGTTCACCTCGCGCGGATCACGGTCCGACGCGCGCGGCGGGACAAAGGATCGAGAGTCGAGCCAGGCTGCATTTCTGACCTACTCTTGGGTGGGCTGCCTGAGGCAGGGTGTCGAGCAGGCCTTCATGCGCCGCACCTGATCGTGGCCCATTCCGAGATGCGTGACCCAACGAACTCCCGGCAGGAGGTTTTCCGTCCGATGAACCCCCGGACCATCAAGATCGTGCATTCGTCCGCGGACGAGTGGACCATGGATGGGCA
>JASLAA010000162.1 GCA_030147325.1 Arthrobacter sp.
GGAGCTCAGGGACTACCTTGCTGCCCTCAGGAAGCGCTGGCTGACGATCGTAGCGCTGTGTCTCCTGGGAGCGATGGCGGCCTTCGCGTACGCGACGCTCTCGACGCCCCAGTACCGCTCGATGAGCAGTGTCTTCGTGAGTTCGAACCGCGGTGAGACCACCGGTGAGCTGGTGCAGGGATCCACGTACACGCAGAACCTGGTGGCGTCGTTCGCCGAGTTGGCCACCAAGCCGGTCGTCCTCGATCCTGTGATCGACGATCTCGGCCTGGACTCCTCCTCGGCCCAGCTCGCGGAGGGCATCACCGCCGAAACACCCCTGAACACTGTGCTCATCAACATCACTGCCGTGAGTGAATCACCCGTCGGTGCCGCGAACATCGCCAACGGTGTAGCGGCCTCCCTTGCCGAGGTGGTGACGGAGATGAGCCCGCGGACGGAGGGGGGCAGCCCGACCATCACGATCAGCACCGTCGCCACGGCCGAGGCACCCACCTTCGCCTTCGCCCCGAACACCCGCCTTCTCATCGCGGCCGGCGCCCTCGGCGGGCTGGTGCTCGGTGTCGCCGTCGCCCTGGCCCGCCAGCTTCTCGACACGCGGGTCCATGATGCGGGCGACGTCGCGCGTATCACGGACCTCCCGGTCCTCGGTACGATCCCCCGCAGCCGGGGAGCCGAGACGAGCTCGATCGTCCTCAGGTCCGACCCGCACGGGAATGTCGCGGAGGCCTTCCGGCTCCTCTCGACGAACCTCGAGTTCCTCAACCCCGACAAGTCCCTCCGATCGATCGTTGTCTCGTCCCCCCTTCCCGGCGAGGGCAAGAGCACGACGGCGATCAACCTCGCCCTTGCGGCGGCGGAGCGCAATCCAAAGGTTCTGCTCATCGACGCGGACCTGCGACGGCCGTCGATCGCGGAGTACTGCGGCATCGAGGGCGGCGTCGGGCTGACCACCGTCCTGTCGAGCCGCGCGAGTCTGTCGAGCGTGATCGAGCCCTGGGAATCCATCGACGTCCTACCCTGTGGCGTCGTGCCGCCGAATCCCAATCAGCTCCTGAGCTCCGACAGCATGGCGCACCTCGTCAAGGAACTCTCGGACGTGTACGACTTCATCGTGATCGACTCCCCGCCGATCCTCCTGGTGGCCGACGCGCTTCCCCTCGCCCGTCTCACGGACGGTGCCGTCATCGTCACGCGGCAGCACCGCACTCGGCGGGGTCAACTGGCCAAGACCCTGCTCTCCCTCGAGGGTGTGGGTTCGGACGCCCTCGGAGTCATTCTTACCGGAGGAAAGGCTGCGAGCCGTACCGCGTACTACGGGAGCCCGGACCACGGCGGTACGGCGCGCTAGCGCGGTCGGACCGATCGCCTCGCAGCTTCGACCACCGATATCGGCGGCGTAGCGTCGATCACCCTGTCCTCCCGGCTCAGCAGCAGTCCGAGCAACAGGATGAACGTCGGGACCGCGCTGTAGAGCGGCGCGAAGAGCAGGTTCCACGCCGACTGGACGACGACGAACACGAGAAGCGCACTGGCACGTCCGTCGGTCAGCAGTCGGCTGAAGATGACGATGATGACTCCGATGAGTACTGCGGCGAAGATCAGCCCGGGAATGCCGAAGTCCGCCCAGAGATCGCCGACGACCGAGTGCAATTCGAACCTGCTCCCGAACATGTACCGCTCCACGTAGCCGTTGTTCGGGTCGTACCCCAGCTGTGACATGCCCTCCTTGGCTGCGAGGATGTCCCTCGAGGTCGGGACGGCGCCGAGGCCGAAGCCGATGATCCGGTCCCCCATCAAGCCGGCAGTGGCGCCGAGCTCCGGTCGGGAGCCGAGGAGGATGGAACCCGACGTCTCGACCTGGCGCAGGGAGCGCTCCTGGGTGTCCTCGCCCAGGTACCCATCGAGGATCAGGGCCTGCCCGAAGGCGTACACGACATAGCCCATCGCACCGACCGCGACGACGGTCGCCACCGAGGATGTCTTCCCGTTCGCGGAACGCGGCCGGGCCTGCCACACGACCGCCAGCAGTGCGAGCATCAGAATGGCGAACGCCGACCGCGAGTCGTTGAGTGCCGAAGTGGCACACAGGGCGATCAGTGCGAGAGCTTCGGCCCAGCGTCGCCCGCTCAGGGACGCCAGTCCGAGCGCGATCACCATGGCGGGAAGCCCGAAGCCGAACTTCCAGGGATTGAGGGCGAAGCTCTCGCTTCCCGGAGTGACATGCAGCAGCATACCCAGACCGAAGAACGTGACAGCCCATCCCGTCCGCATCAGTGTCCGGGCCCACAGCAGCACCCCCGCACCGGCGAGGATGCCCACGAGGAGCATGAGGGAGATCATGGCGCTGTTCGGACTGATCTCGTGATCCTGGGACGAATAGATCCCGAGGAGTACGCCACTGATCGCCGTGATGCCACCGAGGGAGTAGACCAGTGCGCCCGCCCGTCGCGCGGTGGCGACCCGGAACCATACCGGCAGGAATGCAAGCGCCGCGACATACCCGAGGGTCAGGCCGTACGGCAGGTTCAGGCGGTAACCCAGCAGGACCAGGATGACGGCCGCCACGAGGCGCTCGAGGAACCTCCACGCCTGGCGTTGTGCGATGTCGTCGACAGTGCCCAGGTTCCTCAGGTGAGGCAGCGTGGGCGTGCCACTCATGGGCCGGCTCGTCACCGTCTTTTCCTCCCGCCCAGCGCCTCTACTTCGCGCACGATCTCCACCCGGTAGGCAGCGATCCCATTCCTGCGTTCGGCTGCTGCCGCATCGGTCAGGGCCGCCTCCCGATAGGTGGGCCAGCTCGCCACCACCTCGGCCACGGCATCGGCGATGGCCACCGCCGAATCAGGAGTGACACGCCGCACCGAGGTGAAGCCTGCCGATGCCTCTCGCAAGCCGGAGGTATCGCTGACGACGGCAGGGCGCGCCGCCAGCATCGCCTCGACGGCCGTGTTGCCAAAGGGTTCGTCGACGCGCGAGGGGACGACGACGACGTCGGCTTCTGCGAGGAAAGGCCAGACGGACGGCTGGAATCCGCACAGCTCGACCGAGGCGTGCAGGCCCAGCTCGTCGATGCGGCGCCTCAGGCCGTCCTCGAAGGACTCGTTGCCGGGGAAGACGCCTCCGACGATCCGCAGGTCTGCGTCGATGTTCCGGGCTCGTAGGTCGGCCACGGCCTCGACCACGAGGTCCGGACCCTTCCGGTACGACAGCCTGCCGACGTACACCAGGCGGATGGGGCCCGACACCACCGCTCTTGCAGACGTGACGAAGGGCGGACCCGCTACCCCGTTCGCGATCACCCTGCATCTCCGGGCAAGACGGGGGAACGAGGATGCGAGGACGTCGACGCTGAAGTGACTGTTCGTGATCAGGGTGTCGGCCAGCAGCAGCGGTGTGGCGAGCAAGCGACGGATGAGGGACGACGCGGTGCCCTCGGCCTCATGGATGTGGACCAGGAGCGGCGTGCGGGTCAGGGATGCGACGACCGTCCAGAGCGGGATGGTGATGGTGTTCACGTACATGCCGGTCGGACGGATCTCACGCACGAGGCGGAGACCCGCACGAAGCGACACCATCGACTCCCGCGTGAGCGCGAGGAGACCGGAGGGACTGAGGAAGGCCTTCCGCAGGACCGGGGTGGGACAGAGCCGCACGGTGGCTCCCCTCCGTTCGGCCTCGGAGACGAGGGGACCGCGATCCGGGACCGTCAGGACCACGTGCATCCCCGCACCGGTCAGTCCTTCGATCGTCTCGAGGAGTACCCGATCGGATCCGTACAGATCGGCGCTCGGGTGCGCGATGAGCACGGTCCTCGTCTGAGCTACGTCGTCCCTGCGGATCACATTCCACCTTTTCAGCTCGAGCCGGCCAGCGATGGTCCGGGATCTCCAAATATAGGCGAGCGTCGCACCCACTACGCAGGGACCCCACCCCGGGAATGCGGGGTGGGGTCCCTGAGTGGGAACCAAGCGGCTACGGCGCGGGAACCGTTACCAGATCCTGCAGCCGGAAGGTGACCGGACCATTCGTCGCCGAGCCGGAGAGGTAGGTTTCGACGCCGACGCTTCCGCGTGTCTGCAGAGATGCGGTGGCATCGGTCGACGCGATCTGCCACGCAGCAGGTTCGGGTGTCCCCGACTTCCAGATCTTCGCGGCGACGGTCGTGCTACCGGCACCCGACGTATCCACCTTCAGGGTGAGTACGTCACCCGCCGCGTAGGTCAGCCCTGGGACGGCACGGGCCAGCATGAGGGTCTCGGTCGTGCCGACCTTCTTCTTCAGCTCGATCGTCACAGCGCCGTTCCTCTGGAGCAGGGCTTTGGCCCTGTACTCACCAGCGTTCGGCACCCGACGAGGGATGACGCTCACCTGGAGGCCACCCGCGTCCGCCACCTTGTCGACCGAGAACACACTCGTGGTGGTGGAGTTCAGCACCGATACGGCGTTGAGCTGCGCTGCCAGGGTGGCCCCGGCCGAGGTGGCCATGACCCCGGAGCCTGCGCTGACCGAGTACTTGGCGGCCGCCCAGGAGGAGATGGTCCAGACGCCACCGACCTCCGCGGCACCCCAGGCGTTCGTGGCGCTCCTGTCGAACAGGTCCCTGGCCGCGACCGTCTGTGCCGGAGGTGCCGGGGGCGCCGTCACCGTGACCGACTTCGTCACAGCATTCGTCGCACCCTTGTCATCGGTCACCGTCAGGACCACC
>JASLAA010000222.1 GCA_030147325.1 Arthrobacter sp.
ACAGAGTCGTCCCAGCATGACCAAGGAGCAGGATCGTGTCAGACAGCAGCAGGTTGGACCCGGAGCAGGACTTCCCCGAAGACCTGACAGTCATGGACCGGGATGACCTGGACATCCTGAACAGCAGGAACCACCGCTCCCGGGACCAGCAGTACATCCAGCATCACGAGGTGGATCCCGAGACCGAAGGACAACACCACGAACTGCGGGAGGAACTGGACCGCCGGCAGGCCATCCGGGACCAGCAGATCGGCGAGGTTGTCGAGGAACAGGTGCACGAGGCCTGAGCGCTGATCAGGACTTGACCGGCCGTGGGCGCGCCGGCCCTGTACAACACGGCGCCGCGCGAATCTTCCCCTCGCACCCCTTCCCTCCGTGGTCTAGATTCGGAAGCAACGCAGTCCACCGATGGGAGAACAGCATGAAGAACAAGATCGTCTTCGGATCAGGCCTGGCAGTCGGGTACGTCCTCGGTACGCGGGCCGGCCGGAAGAGCTACGAGCAGATCAGGTCGGCAGCCCAGAAGCTGTGGAACAACCCGAAGGTGCAGGACACGGTCGGGGCAACCACCGACACCCTCAAGAGCAAGGCGCCGGAGGTGCCCGGAGCACTCAAGGGCATCCTGAAAAAGGGCGGATCGACGTCCGACGACGGCGCGCTGTCGCCGCAGGATCCTGGCCTGGACATCGGCGCGAGCGGCGACCTCCCCCTGGATGTGCCGCCTGTCGTCACCGCGATGGACGAAGGTGTTCCGGGCAGCACCACCGGTCCCAGCGGCGGAGACCCCACGGTCATCGAGGACACTCCGTTCCAGAGCCAGGATCAGGGCACCCGCCCGGACCTCGAGAAGTAGTACGGCACGAAGCAGGCACCAGCACACGGGAGGTCCGGGCGACGCCCGGGCCTCCCGTGTGCGTCGATGTACCGTCCCGAGGCGTCAGACGCCCTCCCTGACCGTCTCCTCCGCGTCCATGCACATCCTGCAGTCCTCCTCGACGAGGAGGGCGTTGACCGCGACGGCGAGCCGGTAGGCATCCCCTGCAGCAGGCATGAGCTGGGCGGCAGGATCCGTCGCATTGCCGACGGCCCACACCCGCTCCACCGATGTCCGGCCGATGTCATCCGTGCTGACGCATCCGTCGTCGCGCAGGTCGCACCCGAGCGCATCGAGCAGGGGCGTCCCAGCGTCGGCGCCCGGCTCGCAGAACATCGCGTCGCATGGGATGACCGAACCGTCGGCGAGGTGGACGCCCTGCAGGGAGCGTGGTCCGTCGTCGTCGGCCGGGTCGAGGGCGAAGCCCGTCACCTCACCCTCGGCGATGCGCACGCCCCGGTTCCGTAGGCGGCGATTGTCCTCGTCGCCGAGCAGGCCGAGGAGATGCGGGTAGAAGGTCACGTCATCGGACCACTGGCGGAGCAGGAGCGCCTGATGGATGGACGTCTCGGCCGAACCGAGCACGCCGAGGGCCTGATCCCGGACCTCCCAGCCGTGACAGTACGGACACTGGAGCAGTCCGCGTCCCCACGCCTCGCGGGCTCCGGGAACGTCGGGGATGACGTCCCGCAGCCCCGACGCCAGGATCAGGTGCCTCCCCCGGACCTGCGTCCCGTCCGGAACGCGGACCGACCAGCCGTCGGGCTGTTGTTCCGCCCTGTCCGCCGTGCCGTCGACGATCCGCACCCCGTATGGCTCAAGGTCCCCACGTGCCAGCGCCAGGAGACGCTGTGGTGTCGTGCCGTCGCGCGTGACGAAGCCGTACGCGGCATCCGCCGGCGTATTCCTCGGTGAGCCCGCGTCGATCACGACCACGTCACGGCGGGCCCGACCGAGCACGAGCGCGACACTGAGTCCGGCGATCCCTCCGCCGACGATCACGGCGTCGTAGGTCTTCTCCTCCATCCCAGTATCGGACCACGAGCGGGCCTGAGTCCGAAAGCCCAGATTCTGCTTGCGTCAGTCGATCGGGCCTGATTTCGGCGCGGGATCCGATGGTAAACCCAGGGCCTCGACGAGCGACGAGAATCGCGGGTCGTCGGCGAGGCCGTCGACGAGGACCGCGTTGCCTTCGGCATCAGCGAGGGGGATCCGCCAATTGGGGTACTCGTCGTTCGTGCCTGGCTGGTTCTGGGTACGGCGCTCACCCACGGCGTCGGCGAGCGCCACACCCAGGAGCACGGACGGCGTCTGTGCGATGAAGGCATGCAGGGCCTCGACGGTCTCCTGCACTGTCGGGTCCTCGCCTTGCAGCAGCCCACGTTCGCGGACCAGGGCGAGGAACTTGTCCTGGGTCGCCCGGTCCTCGGCTTGCTCCTCCGCGACCGGACGGCTCAGCAGGCCGAGCCGCTCCCGGAGGGCCACGTGCTCACCCGCGAGGTAGCCGGCGCTCGGCGGGAGGTCGTGGACCGTGACCGTGGTGAGGCACCCCTTCCGGTAGGCCTCGGGTGCAAGCGGTCCGTCCTCGTCCTGCTCGAACCAGAGGATGGAGGTACCGAGGATGCCGCGCTCGCCGAGGTACTCCTGCACGCCGGGCTCGAAGACCCCGAGGTCCTCCCCGACGACGATCGCGCCGGCGCGTTCCGCCTCGAGCGCGAGGATCCCGATCAGGGCCTTGTGGTCGTAGTACACGTAGGCTCCGGCGCCGGGAGCAGCCCCCTGGGGGATCCACCACAGGCGGAACAGTCCGAGGATGTGGTCCACCCGGATGCCCCCTGCGTGTCGGAGGATGTTCCGGAGCATGTCCCGGAAGGCCGTGTAGCCGGTAGCGGCCAGGCGCTCGGGGTGCCACGGCGGCTGGCTCCAGTCCTGCCCGTGCTGGTTGAACATGTCCGGCGGTGCACCGACGCTGATGCCCGGGGCGAGGACGTCCTGGAGCGCCCACGCGTCGGCCCCGCTCGGATGGACGCCCACGGCGAGATCGTGCACCACTCCGATGGACATCCCCGCTCCGGTGGCTTCGAGCTGGGCTTCCTGCAGTTGCTCATCGACGAGCCACTGGAGCCACGCGTGGAACTCGACACGTGCGGCGTGGCGCGCCGCGAACTCCTGCGCAGCCGGTGAGCCCGGGCGGCCGACCTCGTTCCATTCCGGTGCGCCCGGGGGATACGTCTCGGCGAGGGCCGACCACAGCGCGAAGTCCGCCAACCCCTGGCCCTGACGGGTGCGGTAGTCATCGAAGTCGTGCTGTCGCTGTTCGGGCCGCTCGACGGCGAAGACCAGGTCGAGAGCCTCGAGTTTGGCCGCGTAGGACGAGTCCCGGTCCAGCAGGTCGGTGGCGGTGTTCGCGGAGGAGAAGCCGGCAGCGAGCTGATCGATCCGGCGACGTGCAGGCTCGTCGAGCCGGGCGTACTCGGGGATGTCCTCGATGCGGAGGTACAGGGGGTGGAAGTAGCGTCGCGTGGTCGGCAGGTACGGCGACGGCTCGACCGGCGGCACGGGTTCGGCTGCGTGCAGCGGGTTCACCAGCACGAATCCACCGCCGTGCGCTGCGGCGGCCTGCGCTACCTGCCCGAGGTCGGCCAGGTCCCCGATCCCCCACGAACCCGAGGAACGCACGGAGTAGAGCTGGGCCATGAGTCCCCAGGTGCGGCGGTCCATGAGCGACGCGGTCGTTCCGAGGCGGTCGGGTGTGACGACGAGGGTGCAGGAGGATTCGTGCCCGTCGACCGTTGCGTGCAGCGTGTGCCACCCGAGCGGCAGCGCGTGCGGCAGCGTGCCCTCCCGGCGCTCGACGTCGTGCCCGTCGATCCGGCGGGCCTCCCCCGGATCCCCCACCGTGCCCTGGTACCGGACACCGTCCTCGTCGATCGCCCACAGCGAGACGTCGGCGCCCGCCGCAGCGTGGATCAGGACGGGGTCGACGTCGCTCTGGCGTACGACGACGACGTCCGGCAGCACGGCCCGCCACGGCTTCACCTCCGCGTCCGCGAGGGCCGCTGCGATCGGCTCCTCGGCGGAGGCATCGACACCGAGCGCGGCGAGAACGGTCACCAGGGTCTCCGGGGCGACGGCGGCAGGCTCGCCGTCCCAGCCCTTGAACGTCGTTCCCACGCGATGCGCCTGGGCGAGCCTCTCGAGGGGCGAGGGTTTCGTCGGGATTCGAGCGTTGGGATTCGTGTCGGCCATGCCACCAATCTAGGCGGGCAGCAGCCGGCCGCGCACCCGCCGGGCGACCCCGCGCGGAATTTGACGCGGCCCAGACAGGGCGGCGGCGCTCCTACCAGCCGACAGGCGCCCGGGCAACGGAACCGACGGGCCCCGGACCGCTGGCCCGGAAGAAGCGGCGATGTCACTGTGGAGCATGGCCTATTTCCTCGAGTATCTCGTCCCTGCGGAGAACGGTGGCGCGGAGGTCCCGGTCGGCACCGGCGACGGCACGGTGCCCATGAGCGAGACCGCCGGGAGGGTCGTCCACCTCGACGCCCTGCCTGCGAGGAGCCGCCTCGGCGCGGGCACACTGGACAGCGCCCGCGCCGAGGCGGAGGAGTTGCTCCGGCACAGCAAGGCGGACGCGGCTGAGCTCTTCGAGGACCCCGAGGACTCCCTCGACGCCGGTTCGGGCCGGCGCGTCGCCGGTTACCGGGAAGGATCGGGCTGGAGCGGGGACTGAACCCGCTACC